>NZ_CP080519.1:628333-942500 GCF_019468465.1 Amycolatopsis sp. DSM 110486
CCGATGGGAATCGCCAACGCCGACCACATGGCCCACTTGCCCGCCTGGTCCGCGGCGTGCTGCGCTTCGGCGAAGCGGCCCTGGTACCACAGGGAGTTGACCTCATTGGCCTTCACGATGGAGACGATCCCGAGCGGCAGGCAGCAGAAGATCGTGGTGAGGATCCCCCACACGAGCCGGTTGTCCGGCGGCGGCGGGAAGTTCGGCTGCGGGCCGCCGTAGTAGTACGGGCCGCCGGGAGGCGGCGGGTACTGCCCGCCGGGTGGCGGGTACGGGCCGGTCATCGCGTCCCCCTGCTGTCCGTAGTGCGCTGAGGGTACTGACGCTACCTCCCGCGGCCGCCGCTCAAAAGCCGAGGCGGCGCAGCTGCTTCGGGTCGCGCTGCCAGTCCTTGGCCACCTTGATGTGCAAGTCGAGGTACACCTTCGAACCCAGCAGCCCCTCGATCTGCTTGCGGGCCGCGGCTCCGACCTCACGCAGGCGTTCACCCTTGTGCCCGAGGATGATGCCCTTCTGGCTGGGCCGCTCCACGTACAGGAACGCGTGCACGTCCACGAGGTCGTCGCGGCCTTCGCGCGGCAGCATCTCCTCCACCGTCACGGCGATGGAGTGCGGCAGCTCGTCGCGCACGCCTTCGAGCGCGGCCTCGCGGATCAGCTCGGCCACGAGCGTCATCTCGGGCTCGTCGGTGAGCTCGCCGCCCGGGTAGAGCTGCGGGCCCTCCGGCAGCCGCGCCACGAGCAGGTCGGCCACCGTCTGCACCTGGAAACCGTCCACAGCGGACACCGGCACGAGGTCGGCGAACTCCATCACGCCCTGCAGCGCCAGCAGCTGCTCGGCCACCTGCTCGGGCTTCACCAGGTCGGTCTTGGTCACCACGCCGATCACTGGCGTACGCCGCGCGATCTTCGTCAGCTCCGCGGCGATGAACTTGTCCCCGGGGCCGATCTTTTCGTTGGCGGGCACGCAGAACCCGACGACGTCCACTTCGGACCACGTCTCGTGCACCACGTCGTTGAGCCGCTGCCCGAGCAGCGTGCGCGGGCGGTGCAGGCCGGGCGTGTCGATGATGACCAGCTGCGCGTCCTCGCGGTGCACGATGCCGCGGATCGCGTGCCGGGTCGTCTGCGGCTTGCTGGAGGTGATGGCGACCTTCGAGCCCACAAGCGCGTTCGTGAGCGTCGACTTGCCCGCGTTGGGCCTCCCGACGAAGCACGCGAAGCCGGAGCGGTGCGCGTCGGCCATCAGCGCAGCACCTCGACGACGTCACCCGTCGGGTCGGCCAGGATGATCGGCGCGGTCTTCGCGACGTCACGCACGGCGTGCACCGAGGCCTCCTGCACCAGCACGTCACCCGTCACCACGGCCGCCGCCTCGAGCCCTTCGGCGCCGCTCGACAGCGCGGCGGCCACGGCGGCCTGCACGGCCGTGAGCTTGAACGAGGGCTGGTCGACGGTCACCGCGGTGTACGTCCGGCCGTCGGTGTCGCGCACGGCCGCGCCCTCCTCGGCGCCGACGCGGGCGCGCGACGACCGGGCCAGCGTGATGAGCTTCTGGTCCTCGGCGTCGAGGTCAGGCATGTTCGACTCTCCTGTCGCGTTCTTCGGGCTGGGGCACCCGGGTGCGCCGGCGCGTGCCGGACTCGGTCACGGCGTCCGCGTCGGCCGGGTGGACGACGACCGACGTGATCCGCATGCGGCCCCGGCGGTCCTTGCCCCCTTCGGCGAACAGCCGAAGACCGGCGACCTCGGCTTCGGCCCCCGGAAGGGGGACCCTACCCAGTCGTTCCGCGAGCAGCCCGCCCACGGTCTCCACGTCGTGGTCTTCGAGGTCGATGCCGAAGAGCTCACCGAGGTCGTCGACGCTCAGGCGCGACGACACGCGCACCGCGCCGCCCTCGAGCTCCTCGACGTCGGGCCGCTCGTCGGTGTCGGACTCGTCGGTGATCTCGCCGACGATCTCCTCGAGGATGTCCTCGATGGTCAGCAGGCCCGCGGTGCCGCCGTACTCGTCGACCGCGATCGCCACGTGGTTGTGGGTGAGCTGCATCTCCTTGAGCAGGTCGTCGAGCCGCTTGGAGTCGGGCACGAAGCTCGCCGGGTTCATCACCTGGTCCACGACCGTGCTCGGGCCGTCCGGGTCCATGTACGCCGGCATCAGGTCCTTGATGTTGACCACGCCGACGATGTCGTCCACGGACTCGTCGATCACCGGCACGCGCGTGAACCCGGTGCGCAACGCGAGCGCGAGCGCCTGGCGCACGGTCTTGGTGCGCTCGATCCACACGATCTCGGTGCGCGGCACCATCACCTCGCGCGCGACCGTGTCGCCCAGCTCGAACACCGAGTGGATCATCTCGCGCTCGGAGTCCTCGACCACGCCGCGTTCCTGCGCGAGGTCGACCAGCTCGCGCAGCTCGACTTCGGAGGTGAACGGGCCTTCGCGGAAGCCCTGACCGGGGGTGATCGCGTTACCGATCACGATCAGCAGCCGCGAGAGCGGGCCGAGGATCAAGCCGAGGACCCGCACGGGCCCGGCGACGATCGTGCCGACGCGGTAGGGGTGCTGGCGGCCGATGGTGCGCGGGCCGACGCCGATGAGCACGTAGCTCACCACCACCATCACCACGGCGGAGACGAGCACGGCGAGCCACAGCTTGCCGAACCAGGCGAGGAACGACACGGTGACGAGCACCGTGGCCGTGAGCTCGCAGCCGAGGCGCAGCAGCAGGAGCAGGTTGATGTGGCGGCGGCGTTCGGCGACGACGGCGGCGAGCTGGCGCGCACCGGCCCGGCCGATGCGCACGAGCCCTTCGGTGCGGGCCTGCGAGACGGTGCTGACGGCCGCGTCGGCGGCCGCGAACACCCCGGCCAGCAGCACGAGCGCCACCGCGACGACGAGCTGTGCCGTGGGACTGCCCATGATCGCTGCCTAGGGGGTTTCCTCGACCGGTTTCGGCGCCGCGGGCGCGGCCGACGCATCGAGGCCCGCGATGCCGAGCACGCGGTCGTCGGCGTTGCGCTGCGCGTTCTTCCGGTTCAGCTCGGCCACGGCCGACTGGAACTCGGTGAGGATGCGCTTCTGCAGGCCGAACATCTCGCGTTCCTCGGCCGGTTCGGCGTGGTCATAGCCGAGCAGGTGCAGCACGCCGTGGACAGTGAGCAGGTGCAGCTCGTCGGTCAGCGCGTGGCCCGCCGTCTTCGCCTGGTCCTTCGCGAACGCCGGGCACAGCACGATGTCGCCGAGCAGCGCCGGCGACGCGTCGGGCGCGTCGGGGCGGCGCGACGAGTCGAGCTCGTCCATGGGGAAGGCCATCACGTCGGTGGGCCCGGGCAGGTCCATCCAGCGTTCGTGCAAATCTTCCATGACCTCGAGCGTGACGAGCAGGATGGACAGCTCGGCGAGCGGGCTGACCTCCATCTTGTCGAGCGCGTAGCGCGCGGCCGAGACGATCGACGCCTCGTCGACGTCGACGCCCGACTCGTTGGCGATCTCGATGCTCATCGGCGGTTGCCCTTCCAGCCGCCCTGCTGCTGGTCCTGGGCGTCCTGCACCGCTTGCCACTTCTCGTACGCGTCGACGATGTCGCCGACGAGCCGGTGGCGCACCACGTCCTGGCTGGTCAGCTCGGCGAAGTGCAGGTCGTTGACACCGTCGAGGATGTCGCGGACCACGCGCAGGCCGCTCTTCTGGCCGTTGGGCAGGTCGATCTGCGTGATGTCACCGGTGACGACGATCTTCGAGCCCATGCCGAGGCGCGTGAGGAACATCTTCATCTGCTCGGGCGTGGTGTTCTGGGCCTCGTCGAGGATGATGAAGGCGTCGTTCAGCGTGCGCCCGCGCATGTACGCCAGCGGCGCGATCTCGATCGTGCCGGCCTGCATGAGGCGCGGGATCGAGTCGGGTTCGACCATGTCGTGCAGCGCGTCGTAGAGCGGGCGCAGGTACGGGTCGATCTTCTCGTTGAGCGTGCCCGGCAGGTAGCCGAGCCGCTCGCCCGCCTCGACGGCGGGACGGGTCAGCACGATGCGCGTGACCTGCTTGGCCTGCAGCGCCTGCACGGCCTTCGCCATGGCGAGGTACGTCTTGCCGGTACCGGCGGGGCCGATGCCGAAGACGATGGTGTGCTTGTCGATGGCGTCGACGTAGCGCTTCTGGTTGAGCGTCTTGGGCCGGATCGTCTTGCCGCGGCGGGAGACGATGTTGAGGCTCAGGACCTCGGCCGGGGACGCGTCGCCGGAGGACAGCATGCCGATGGTGCGGCGCACCGTGTCGGGGCCCACCTGCTGGCCGCCGGTGGCGAGCTGCACGAGGTCGGCGAAGACGCGTTCGGCGAACGCCACGTCGGCGGGCGCGCCGGTGAGGGTCACTTCATTGCCGCGGACGTGCACGTCCGCGGCGAGGAGCTCCTCGGCGACGCGCAGGTTCTCGTCACGCGAGCCGAGCAGGCTCAGGACGGCGGCTTCGGGGACGGGGAAGCGGGACTGGGCCACGGAGGTGGCGTCCTCGTTTTTCGACTGCGCCGCCTTGCCGGCGGTGGCGTCGGGTCGGGCGGCTCCACCCTGTGCGGTTCCGGCCACGTGGCCTCTGGCCTGCTTTCTGCTGCTTCGCCTGACGGACTTCTGACGTTGCCGATGCTACTTGCTCGCGCCTGGCCGCCGCAGGTCGGTTTAGGCGTGGCGCCCGAACAATCCGAGCTGCTCGCCGCCCAGCACGTGCGCGTGCACGTGGAACACCGTCTGCCCCGCGTCGCCGTCGGTGTTGAACACCACCCGGTAGCCGGACTCCGCGATGCCCTCGAGCTCCGCCACCTTCTTGGCCGCACCGATCACCGCGCTCAGCAGCTCGGGGTCCCCGGCGGCCAGCTCGCCCACGTTGCGGTAGCGCTTCTTCGGCACCACCAGCACGTGCACGTTGGCCTGCGGATTGATGTCCCTGAACGCGAACGTGTTCTCGTCTTCGTAGACAACGTCCGCCGGGATCTCGCCCGCGATGATCCGCTCGAACAACGTCTCCGCATCACTCATGGCCACACCCTACAAACCCGCCCACGACCACTCGCCATCAAGCGTCCCGAGCAAGACGGGATGGTCTGCCGTGCAGGTCGGGATGGTCTGCCATGCAGGTCGGCCGTGCAGGAATGGTCACCGATGGCACCGTGGGGGCTCCGGGGGCTCGGCCCCCGGGCAATATCCGCCTCCGCGCATCGGCGAAGGAGACCCGAAGGGTCTACGAAGTCGAAAGCGCCGCGGGGGCGGTGGACCCTGGGGGTCGGCCCACCGCGCCTCCGCGGCTCCGCCGGACCGAGGGGGGAGGTGCCCGGCGGGGTTCTTTTGGGTACGCGCGCCCACGGGTTACCCACCCAGTAGCGCGCCCAAACGTCTTTTTTGATGCCCAGTGTTGTCTTGCGCGTTGGTGACGAGCGTAGCTGCTCGGAGTGTGATCGCGCCATGACTCGCCGCAAAATGTGGCCGCATCCGTGTCCGGGGGCTACTTCCAGCGGCCGGTCAGCGCACCGAGGGCACCGAGGGCGACGGCGGCTGCGGTGGAGGTGCGCAGCACGGTCGGGCCGAGGCGGACGGTGGTGGCGCCGGCGGCTTCGAGGGTGCTGAGCTCGTTGTCGGTGATGCCGCCTTCGGGGCCGACGACGAGCAAGATGTCACCGGTGTCCGGGAGGTCGATCTCCGTGAGCCGGCTGGTCACGCCGGACTCGAGCACGAGCGTGCGGGACATCGTGGCAGCCAGCTGGGCGAGCTCCCGGGTGCCGACGGGTTCGATGACGTCGGGCACGTGTGCGCGTCGGGCTTGTTTGGCGGCGGCGCGGGCGGTCGCGCGCCAGCGGGCCAGTGCCTTGTCACCGCGGGTGCCGTCTTCCCAGCGCGCGACGCTGCGGGCGGCGCGCCAGGGCACGATCGCGTCGGCGCCGGCCTCGGTGGCGAGTTCCACGGCGAGTTCACCGCGGTCGCCCTTGGCCAGTGCCTGCGCGACGTGGACCCGCAGCGCCGGCGGCTCCTCCGTCCAGTGCTCGACGACTGTCAGGGTGAGGGAGGCGTCTCGCCCGGCCTGCACGGCGTCGACGGTGCAGCGGGCCATCGCGCCGGCGCCGTCGGAGAGCACGAGCTGCTCCCCCACGCGCAGCCGGCGCACGGTGGCGGCGTGCCGGGCTTCCTCGCCGTCGAGAACGGCCGAACCGCGGTCGGGCACGGCGGTGGCGAGGAAGACCGGCAGCGTGGTGTCGGGCACGGGTCAGCGGTGCTTCGTGCGCAGCTTGGAGAACAGGCCGCCGTGCTTGCTGCCGTTGGACGCCAGCGTGGGCACCTCTTCGCCGCGCTGCTGGGCCAGCTCCACGAGCAGGTCGCGCTGCGCCTCGTCGAGCTTGGTCGGCACCACCACGTCGATGTGCACGTGGAGGTCGCCGCGGCCGTCGACGCGCCCGGAGGAGCGCAGCCGCGGCATGCCCTTGCCGGTGAGCACGAGCTCGGTGTTGGGCTGGGTGCCGGGCTCGACGTCGAGCTCGTAGTCGCCGTCGACGAGCGTGCTGATCGGCACGGTCGCGCCGAGTGCCGCCGTGGTCATCGGGATGCGGAAGTTGCAGTGCAGCTCGTTGCCCTCACGCACGAACACCTCGTGGGGCAGCTCGTCGATCTCCACGTACAGGTCACCCGCGGGGCCGCCGCCGGGGCCGACCTCGCCCTGACCGGAGAGCCGGATGCGCATGCCGTCGCCGACGCCCGGCGGGATCTTCGCCGTGACGTTGCGGCGCGCGCGGATGCGCCCGTCGCCACCGCACTGGCGGCACGGGTCGGGGATGACCTCGCCGAAGCCGCGGCAGACCGGGCACGGGCGGGCCGTGACGACCTGGCCGAGGAACGAGCGCTGCACCGACTGCACCTCGCCGGCGCCGCCGCAGGTGTCGCACGTCTTGGTGGAGGTGCCCTCCGCGGTGCCCGCACCGCGGCACAGGTCGCAGACCACGGCCGTGTCGACGGTGATCTCGCGGTCGGCGCCGGTGGCGCATTCCTCGAGCGTGAGCGCCAGGCGGATCAGCGCGTCGGAGCCCGGCTGCACGCGGCTGCGCGGTCCCCGGCCACGGCCTCCGCCACCACCACCGGCGGCGCCGAAGAACGCGTCCATGATGTCGCCGAGCCCGCCGAAGCCGGCGAACGGGTCGCCGCCACCGCCACCGCCGCGCGCGCCCGAGTCCATCGGGTCGCCGCCGAGGTCGACGATCTTGCGCTTCTGCGGGTCGGAGAGCACCTCGTAGGCGGTGGTCACCTCGCCGAACTTGTGCTGCGCGTCCTCCGACGGGTTCACGTCGGGGTGCAGCTCACGGGCCAGCTTGCGGTACGCGCGCTTGATCTCCTGATCCGACGCGTTCTTGGCCACCCCGAGGATCCCGTAGTAGTCCCTCGCCACGTTTTCTGCCTTCTCCTTCTGCTCTGCCCGCGCCGTCAGCGGCCGGACAGGATCTGCCCCACGTAGTTGGCCACCGCGCGGACGGCCGCGATGGTGCCCGGGTAGTCCATCCGGGTGGGTCCGACGATGCCCATGCCTCCCAGCAGCATGTCGTCCCGGCCGTAGCCGATCGACACGACCGAGGTGCTGCGCATCTGCTCGTCTTCATTTTCCTCGCCGATGAGGACCGTCACCGCACCGGGGTTGCGAGCCGCGGCCAGCAGCTTGAGCACGACCACCTGCTCCTCGAGCGCTTCGAGGACCTGACGCAGCGAGCCGGGGAAGTCCGCGACGTTGCGGGTGAGGTTGGCGGTGCCGCCCAGCACCAGGCGTTCCTCCGGGTGCTCGACCAGCGACTCGACCAGCACCGTGCAGATGCGGGTGAGGCTGTCGCGCAGCTCGTTCGGCGCCACCTCGGGCAGCTCGGCCACCCTCGCGGCCGCCTCCACGAGCCGGCGTCCGGCGAGCGCGCCGTTGAGCACGGTCCGCAGGCGCAGCACGCTCTCCTCGGTGAGCACGTCGCCCAAGTCGACCGTGCGCTGGTCGACCCGGCCCGAGTCGGTGATGAGCACGAGCATGAGCCGCGCCGGCGTGAGCGGGACCACTTCCAGGTGGCGCACCGCCGCGTTGGTCAGCATCGGGTACTGCACCACCGCGACCTGCCGGGTGAGCTGCGCGAGCAGCCGCACCGACCGGCGCAGCACGTCGTCGAGGTCGGTGCCCGAGTCGAGGAACGTGGTGATCGCCCGCCGCTCGGCCGCCGAGAGCGGCTTGATCTCCGAGAGCTTGTCCACGAACAGCCGGTAGCCCTTGTCCGTGGGGATCCGCCCCGCGCTCGTGTGCGGCTGGGTGATGTACCCCTCTTCCTCGAGCGCGGCCATGTCGTTGCGCACGGTCGCGCTCGACACGCCCAGGTTGTGCCGCTCGACGATCGTCTTGGACCCCACCGGCTCCTGGTTCGAGACGTAGTCGGCCACGATCGCGCGCAGCACCTCGAAGCGACGCTCGTCCGTGTTCGCCACCGGCACCTCCCTGCTTTCGACCCGCTACTCACAACGAGTTTACGGAAGCCTGAGTGCCCGGCGCTCAACCCCGCGGACACGGTGGTGTCTCGGAGCGCTCCGAGACACCACCGCTTCAAGGTAAACGAATGGCAAATAGCCATTAATAACGGCGAACCGGACAAATCAAATCTTCGCTTGCTAGGGGAACCGTTAACCGGTTTGCTGCCTCAGAAGAACGTGGTGAATCCCCAAGAGCCGAGGGCAGTCGTGGACAATAACGGGCGCGCACCCGAAATCGCCGAAATCGGACAGCGAGCCGCGGAGGCCCAGGAGCGTCTCAAGCGCGTCGCCGCCACGGCGACGAGCAACGACGGGGCGGTCACCGTCACCGTGAACACCAGCGGAGCCCTGCAGCAGCTCAGCTTCGGCCCCCGCGCCGACGAGATCAGCCGCAGCGCGCTCGCCGCCGCCGTCGTCGCCACGGCGCACCGCGCCCAGGCCCACGCGGCCCAGCAGCTGCACGCCATCATGGCCCCGCTCATCGGCGAAAACAGCGACGCGATGAAATTCCTCGACGAGCAGATTCCCACGCCGGAAGTGCCCGAGGAACAACCGCCGGCACAGCAGGAAACGCGACAATTCTTCAATCGCGACGAGGATGGTGGCGCACCTCCGCCGGCCCCTCCGGCCCCTGGCATGCGCCCACCCGCACCCCCGGCCCCTCCGGCGCCCCCGGCCCGCCCCTCCCGCCCGGCCCGGCCCTCGGCCGACAACTCCGATGACGACGACTACTACAACGGCGGCTCGATCCTGGGGAGGGGTTACTGATGGCAGGCACGCAGCAGGTGAATCTCACGGCGTTGCAGACGCACAAGGGTGAGGTGCAGGACATCGGGGCGGGGGTGAAGACCGCCGCCGAGGCGACCGTCGAAGGCCAGGCGATGAGCGACGATGCCTTCGGGATCGTCGGTTCCCCGTTCGGCGCGGCGATGGAGCTCTGGACCGCCACCGCGTCGATCTTCATCAACGGTGTCGCCGACTCGGCGGAGGACATCGCCGACAAGCTCCAGCAGGCCCACGACGCGTACGACACGCACGAGACGAACTCGAAGAACACGATCAACACGCTCGGCAAGGAGCTCCCGGAATGACCGAGACGCAGGAGAACCCGCTCGTCGCCGAGTCCGAGTCGCCCAGCGGCTTCACCACGAACATGGGCACGTCGGACAACGAACTCGACAACCTCAACTCCCAGACTTCGGGCGCGGGCGTCTTCAACGACATCGCGTCGGGCATCACGGATTGGCGCAGCAAGGACTGGGCAAACCTCGCGTTCGACGGCGTGACGGTCGGCCTCGATCTGCTCGGCATAGCCATGGACCCGCTGGGCTCGCTGGCCAGCGCCGGCGTCGGCTGGCTGATCGAACACATCAGCTTCCTCAAAGAGGGTCTCGACAAGCTGGCCGGCAATCCCGAGGCGGTCACCGCGAAGGCCGTGACCTGGGACAACGTCTCAAAGCAGCTCGCGCAAAGCGCCACCCAGTACGACCAGGCGGCTGCGAATGTGGCCCCGGAGTTCCAGGGCGCCGGCGGCACCGCGTACCAGACCATGGCCAAGGGCTATGCCGCGACGCTGCGCGGCGCCTCCGGTCAGGCACACGCCGCGTCGATCGGGATGAACGTCGCCGCCGCGCTGGTCGGCACCGAACGCGGCCTGATCCGCGACATGGTCTCGTCGTTCGTCGGCGAGCTGATCGTCAAGGCGATCGCCGCGCTCGCCGCCTCGTGGTGCACCTTCGGAGGCACGGTCGCGGCCTTCATCGCCGACACCGTCATCGAGGGCGGGATCCTCGCCGAGAAGATCAGCGGCCGGATCGCCCAGGTCGTCGAGAAGCTCGAGAAGCTGATCCAGAGTGCTGGCAAGTCCCGCGGCGCTCTCGAAGAGGCCACCAACGCGCTCAAGAAGGTCGGCAAGACCGCAGACAAGATCACCGACAAGAGCGTCGACATCGCCGCGAACATGGAGAAGAAGGGCAACGACCTCACCGACGCCGCCCGCGCCGCCGGCCGGCCCCACGTGGACGAAAGCGCCGCCGCGAAGGCCGACCGCTGGGGCGAAGCCTGGGAAAACAAGGTCCCGCTCCGTGATCACCTGAAAGGGGCCGGTGACGCCGCTTCCGAGGACGGCCGCAGCTTCTTCAACCAGAAGGAGTGGCGGAAGAACGGCGGCGCACCCCCGAAGTTCGACCCCGCGGACGGAGTGGGGGTGGCCACGGAGGGGCGCCGGCAGGAGAACGAACAGCTCGCGCGTCAGCACGAAGCGAGCGAGGCATACGAGAAGGCACACGGCGAGTCCGAGTCCGAAGGCGCCGGATCCGAGGGTGGCGGAGGCGAGTGAAAGTCGACCAGTCCGAAGTCGACCGCTTCAACCGCGAAGGTCGGCTGCACCCCGCCCAGAACAGGCAGATCATCAACATCATTTTCTGGCTCGTGGTGATGACGTTCGCGATCGGCATCCTCGCCCTTGCCACCCTGCCCTACGGCACCACCGACATCATCGTCGCCGCCGTCGCGATCGGGGTCGGGATGGCGTTGTGCGCGTGGTACTGCCTCTACCGGCTCAACATCGTCCGGCGCGGCAAAGTAGTCACCTTCACCGGCTACACCCACGACGCCCAGGACCACCGGCCACTGCCCCCGACGGACCGCTACCCCATCCTCATCTACACCCAACGCAGCCGAGGCAACAACCCTTACTACTGGGCTGCCTTCGACGGCCTCCGACGCCCGCTGCTACCCGCGAGCCTCTACGCGCAGATCCGGCCCGACCAGGAGAACACGCTCGTCCTGATCCCCAACCGCAAGCAGATCGTCAACGTGATCCCTTCGTGAAAGCCGACCAAGCCGAAGTCGACCGCGTCAACCGCGAAGGCCGGCTTCACCCCTCACAGCGCTGGAAGATCATCGACGTCGCCTTTTGGCTTGTGGTCTTCATGCTCGTGATCGGCGTCCTCACGCTGGCCACGCTGCCCTACGGCACCACCGCCATCGCCGTGGCCGCCGCAGCGATCGGCGTCGGCATGGCGCTGTGCGCCGGCTATTGCCTCTACCGGCTGAGCCTCGTCTGGCGGGGCAAGGTGGTGCTGTTCTCCGGCTACACGCACGACGCCGCGCGGCAGCGACCGCTGCCTTCGCCGGAGGAGTACCCCATCGTGGTCTACGCCGAACACATCCGGGCGGGCCTGAACTATTGGGCGCGCTTCGACGGCCTCCGCCTCCCGCTCGCCCCCGGCCCCCTTCACACGCGGTTCCGGCCGGACCAGGAGCACACGATCGTGCTGATCCCCAACCGGAAACAGATCATCAACGTCATTCCCGCTTGAGCAGCCCCTCCAGAGCCGCCGACGAGATCGCGTCGGCTTCCGCCAGCGTCAGGGGCGCGTGGCCCGTCAGGCGGCGGAAGATCAGGGGGCCGAACAGAACGTCCGTCGCCGCTTCGACGTCCACCGTCGGCGAAGCCTGGCCGGCATCGACCAAACGATGCCACAGCACGGAAATGGCCGCTCGTCGACCGTCCAAAAAGAACTCGCGGAAGAACGGGGCCGCCGGAGGGTCCGTCACACAGGCGGCCAGCAGCTGGGCGAAGACCTCCCCCGTCGGCCCGGCGTAGAACGCCGAGACCCGACGCACCTGCTCGACCAGGTCCGCCCGCGGATCGCCAGTACAAGGCGAAGGAATGGCATCCGCCATCTCCCGGCCGAAAGCCTCGGCGGCCAACGCGGTACGGCTCGGCCAGTGCTTGTACAGCGTCGCCTTGCTCACCCCGGACCGGGCGCTGATCGCGTCGACCGTGGCGGCCGGGAGGCCGCCCTCGGCGAGCAGCTCGCGCGCCGCCGACAGCGCGCACGCGTGGGCGCGCGCGCTGCGGGGCGACAACGACTCAGACAACGACCCAGGCAAGGGCTCAGCCATGGTCCGTGGAGACCGAAAGCTCGCGCCAGCGGGAGAGTTCGTCGCGGACGAAGTCGAGTTTCGCTTCGACGCGGGCGACGGAGTCGGCGCCCAGCTGGAGGCGCAGGGGCGGCGAGGCGGAAGCCACTACGGAAGCAATAGCCAGCGCCGCCTTGCGCGGGTCGCCCGGTTGGGTGTGGTTGCGGGAATCCGCTGTCGCCCGCACGGCGCCGGCGGAAACGGCGTAGTCGGCGATCTCGCCCTCGGCGCGGTGCAGGCTCGACGAGTCGAGGAAGTCGGTCCGGAAGAAGCCCGGCTCGACCACCGTCACGTGCACGCCGAGCGGCGCCAGTTCCCCGTGCAGCGCCTCGGAAAGCGCCTCGACGGCGAACTTCGTCGCCCCGTACACGCCCCAGCCCGGGCCGGTCGTGAAGCCGCCGACCGAGCTGATGTTCACCACGTGCCCCGACCGTTGCCGCCGCAGCACAGGCAGCACCGCGCGCGTCACCGACAAAAGGCCGAAGACGTTGGCGTCGAACACCGCGCGCACAGCGGAGTCCGACGCCTCCTCCACCGCGCCCAGCAGGCCGCGGCCGGCGTTGTTCACCAGCACGTCGATGCGCCCGAACCGGTCCAGCGCGGCGCCCACCACAGCAGACGCAGCAGCCTCGTCCGTCACATCGAGCGCCACCGCCAGAACCGAAGGATTGCCCGGGAACTCCTTCTCCACGGCCGACGCCTGGCGAGCGGTGGCCACCACCTGGTCACCGCGCTCCAGCGCCGTCCGCGCGATCTCGAGGCCGAAACCCCGCGACGCACCGGTGACGAACCAGACGCTCACCGAGAAGCCGCCGCGCTCAGCGCCGCGAACTCGTCGTCGGTCAGCTCGATCTGGGCCGCCGCCACGTTGTCCTCGAGGTGCTCGACGCTGGAGGTGCCCGGGATCGGCAGCATCACCGGCGAACGCTTGAGCAGCCACGCCAGCGCGAGCTGCGAAGGCGACGCGCCGTGCTCCTCCGACACCTGCGAAAGCGGGCTGTCCGGACCCGCCAGCGACCCCGTGGCCAGCGGGAACCACGGGATGAACGCGATACCCGCGGCAGTCACGTGGTCCAGCAGCGGCTCCGAGTAGCGGTCGGCCAGGTTGAAGCGGTTCTGCACCGAGACGATCGTGGCCGTCTTCTGGGCCTCGACGAGATCCTCGACGGAGACCTCCGACAGGCCGATGTGCCGGATCTTCCCCTCCGACTGCAGCGTGGCGAGCTCCCCGACCTGGTCCGCCACGGGCACCTTCGGGTCGATGCGGTGCAGCTGCAGCAGGTCGATGCGCTCGAGGCCGAGGTGGCGCAGGTTCAGCTCCACCTGCTGGCGCAGGTACTCGGGCCTGCCGACAGGGATCCACTGGTTCGGCCCCTGCCGCGTGAAGCCGGCCTTGGTGGCGATCACCAGGTCGTCGGCGTACGGGTGCAGGGCCTCGCGGATGAGCAGGTCGGCCACGAACGGGCCGTAGGAGTCGGCGGTGTCGATGAGGTTGACCCCGAGCTCGACGGCCCTGCGCAGCACGCGCACGGCCCCCTCCGGGTCACGCGACTCGCCCCACACGCCGGGGCCGGGCAGCTGCATCGCGCCGAACCCGAGCCGCACGACGGGCAGGTCCCCGCCGATCGCGAACGTGCCGGACGACTTCGCGGGCTGTGCTGACATGGAACGTTCTCCTTCAAAAGTGAACTGAACGTACAGTTCACTTTACGCCCGTTCCGGCGAGCACGCCAACCTGGCCCGGGTGCAGCACCCCGCGAAGCTGCCCCGGGCCAGGAGATCAGGTGTTCTTCGGGAAGCCCAGGTTCACCCCGGCGTGCGACGTGTCCGGCCAGCGCGAGGTGACCACCTTGGTGCGCGTGAAAAAGTGGAAGCCCTCGGGCCCGTACGCGTGGGTGTCACCGAAAAGCGAGTCCTTCCAGCCGCCGAACGAGTAGTACCCGACCGGCACCGGGATGGGCACGTTCACGCCGACCATGCCCACCTCCACCTCGTTCTGGTATCGCCGCGCGGCCGCGCCGTCGCCGGTGAAGATCGCGGTGCCGTTGCCGTACGGGCTGGCGTTGACCAGGCCGAGCGCGTCGTCGAAGCTCGTCGCGCGCGCCACCGACAGCACGGGGCCGAAGATCTCGTCGGTGTAGACCGACATCCCGGGTCCGACGCGGTCGAACAACGTCGGGCCGAGCCAGAACCCGTCCCCCGCGATCTCGATGCCCCGGCCGTCCACCACGAGTTCCGCGCCCTCGGCGACGCCGGCGTCCACATAGGACGTCACGCGCTCGTGGTGCGCCTTCGTCACCAGGGGACCCATCTCCGACTCGGGTTCGCGGCCGTCGCCGACGCGCAGCCGGGACATCCGCTCGGTGATCTTCGCGACGAGCTCGTCGCCGACCGGGTCGACGGCCACCACCACCGACACCGCCATGCACCGCTCCCCCGCGGACCCGAACCCGGCCGACACGGCGGCGTCGGCCGCGAGGTCGAGGTCGGCGTCGGGCAGCACGACCATGTGGTTCTTCGCCCCGCCGAGCGCCTGCACGCGCTTGCCGTGGCGGGTGCCCGTCTCGTAGACGTAGCGCGCGATCGGCGTGGAGCCGACGAACGAGATCGCCTTCACGTCGCGGTGTTCCAGCAGTCCGTCGACCGCGGCCTTGTCGCCGTGCAGCACGTTGAGCGCGCCCGCGGGCAGCCCGGCCTCGGCGAGCAGCTCCGCGATGAACAGTGACGCCGACGGGTCTTTCTCGCTCGGCTTGAGCACCACGGTGTTGCCGCACGCCAGCGCGTTGGGTACGAACCACAGCGGCACCATCGCGGGGAAGTTGAACGGCGAGATCACGCCGACCACGCCCAGCGGCTGCGCGATCGAGTACACGTCCACGCCGGTGGAGGCGTTCTCGCTGAAGCCGCCTTTCAGCATTTGCGCGGCGCCGCACGCGTATTCGACGTTCTCGATCGCCCGCGAGATCTCGCCGGCCGCGTCGGACTCGACCTTGCCGTGCTCGCTAGTGATGATCTTCGCCAGCTCGTGCTTGCGCGCCGACAGCAGCTCTCGGAACGCGAACAGCACCCGCGTGCGCCCGGCCAGCGACGTGCCGCGCCACCCCGGCAACGCGGCCGCGGCAGCCGCCACCGCCTGGTCGACCTCGGCCTGGCCCGCGAAGTCCACCTTCGCGCGGACCTGGCCGGTCGCGGGGTCGTACACGTCGCCGGTGCGCCCGGCCGCGCCGGTGTACGGCTTGCCGTCGATCCAGTGGCTGATGCGGTCGGTCACAGCGTCGGCTCCTCGCTCAGGGGGCGCTTGTCTCTCCCGAGTCTCGGCTCGCGCGCCACGCGGACGCCATCGGCAACGTGTACGGAGTCCCGCGACCGGCCGTACAGTCTGTGCCTGCCGGTGTGCGAAAGAGGGGCGAGAACCGGATGTACCCGACCGTGTCCGAGGTGCTCGCGCTGCCGGCCCTGCGCCAGGGCCGGCCGCACGTCGTGGCGGGCAGCGCGGGGCTCGACCGGCCGGTGCGCTGGGCGCACGTGGCCGAGGTCGCCGACATCGCCCACCTCCTGCGCGGCGGCGAGCTGGTGCTCACCACCGGCGTCGCGCTGCCGGACGACGGCCCGTCGCTCGCCCGCTACGTCGCCGACCTCGCCGAGGTCGGTGTCTCGGGCGTGGTGGTGGAGCTGGTCCGGCACTGGAGCGACCGCCTGCCGAACGCCCTGGTCGAGGCGGCCGAGCACCGCGGACTGCCGCTGATCACGCTCTCCCGCGAGACCCGCTACGTCGCCGTGACCGAGGCCGTGAACGGGCTGATCGTCGACGCCCAGGTCGCCGAGCTGCGCGCGGCCGAGCGGGTGCACGAGACGTTCACCGCGCTCACCGTCGCGGGCGCCGAGCCCGGGGTGGTGCTCGGCGAGGTGACGCGGCTGACCGAGCAGCCGGTGGTGCTGGAGACGCTGGCCCACGAGGTGCTCGCCTACGACGCGGCCGGCACGGATCCCGCCGAGCTGCTCACGGGCTGGCCGGCGCGCTCGCGCGTGGTTCAGCTCGGCGAACGCACGGGCTACCACGCGAACGCGGGCTGGCTCGTGACCGTGGTCGGCGCTCGCGGCCACGACTGGGGCCGGCTCGTGCTCGTCTGCGCGGAACCGCCGCCGCACCGCCACCGCGTGGTGGCCGAACGCGCGGCATCGGCGCTGGCCGTGCACCGGCTGGTGGCCCGCGACTCCGACACGCTGGAACGCCTGGCGCACCGGGCGGTGGTCACGGAACTGCTGGCTTCGCCGGCGCCGTCGATGGAACTGCTCGCGCGGGCGTCGGCGCTGGCCGTGCCGCTGACCGGGCGGAGCCTGATCGGCCTCGCGGTGCGCCCGCGCATCACGGCCACCACGCGGCAGTCGCTGTCGACGCCGCCGCTGCTGCGGGAGCTGGCCGAGGCGACGGCGCTGGCCGCGCGGCGGGCGAAGGTGTCGGCGCTCGTCGCGACCGACGAGACGGGCGTGCGGGCCTTGCTCGCCCTTTCGCCCGAGGCACACGCCGACGCCGTGCTGCAGCGGCTGGCCGCCGACATCCACGAGGCCCGCGCGAGCGCGCCCGCCGTGCTCGCCGTCGGCACGACCGTGACGGGGCCCGCCGAGGCCCGGCGGACGCTGGTCGAGGCCGCGCAGGTGGCCGCGGCCGCGTTGAGCGAAGAAACCGAACGGCCGCTGCACCGGCTGCGCGACGTGCGGCTGCGCGGCCTGCTGCACCTGTTGGCCGACGACGAGCGCGTGACGTCGTTCGCCGCGCGCGAGCTGGGGCCACTGCTGCAGCGCGACGCCGCTTCGGGCAGCCGGCTGGTGCAGGCGCTGCGGCACTACTGCGCCCACGGCGGCAACAAGTCGGCGGCGGCCGTCGCGGCCCACACCTCGCGCACGGCGTACTACCAGCAGCTCGCGCGGATCGAGCAGGTTCTCGGCGTGCGGCTGGAAGACCCGGAGTCGATGTTGTCGCTCTACGTCGCGCTCCTGGCCCACGACCTGACCGGTGACCCCACCCTTTCGGGGGAGGAAAACTCACCCGGACGTGCAGCACAGTGATCAGCTTCCGGCTGCCGATAGCCGAAGTATGGTGTTTTCTTCCTTCGCTCCGATCGCCGCGTGCGTGCTCGGCCTCAGTGGTGTCGCGGCCCCTCAACTGCCCGCGTCCACGCTCCAGCTGAGCCTGCACGAGACGACGGGCCGCCTCAGCTCGGTTTCGCTCACCTGCGACCCGGCCGGCGGCAGCCACCCCGAGTCCGACGCCGCCTGTGCCACCCTCACGGGCGTCGACGGCGACATCGCCCACATCAAGCCGCGGCTGCAGCGCTGCACGATGATCTACTCGCCGGTCGACGCCGCCGCCTTCGGCACGTGGCACGGCAAGCCGGTCACGTTCCACGCCACGTTCTCGAACAAGTGCGCGGCCGATGCCCAGACCGCGGGCGTCTTTGGCTTCTAGAAACACAGTCGGCTTCTAGCAGTGTCCCGGCGGCGGTAGCTCGACGTCGAGTGCCATGGCCCGGCTGAGGTTCCAGCCGGGCCAGCTGTCGTCGTCCAGCCGCAGCAGCATCGGCCCCAGCACGCAGTCGGCGTCCGGCAGCCGTTCGGCGACCACGGGGAAGATGTCGGTGGAGAACCCCCGCAGGTACGCCAGGTCGAGCGATTTCCCGTGCTGCGCGCGGTCGATGTTCGCGCCCGCGATGCGCGCTTCCGGGTTCGCGACGGCGAGTGCCAGCAACGCGCCGGCGGCCGTCGCGATGGCCGCGCGCGGCAGCCACGACGAGCGCAGGGTGACCAGCGCCGCCCCGACGAGCAGGAACACGCAACCGAGCCAGAGCTCGCAGACCTCCACGAGCAGCCGCAGCACGGTGAAACCGTAGGCCTCCTGGTACGTCCACATGCGACTGAGCGCGGACACCACGAGCACGAGGCTCAGCGCCGCCAGCGCACCGAGCAACACCCGCTGCCGCAACCGTTCCGCGGCCGTCTCCCTGGGCGCCCAGCGCAACGCCAGCGCGATGATGCCCAACGTCAGGACCGTGCACGCGCAGAGCTGCCAGAAGCCGCCGCGAGCGTATTCGGCCGAGGTGAGGCCACCGGTGCGCAACACGTAGTCCGTGCCACCGAACAACTCCACGAGCCGGACCACGACGTAGGCGGCGAACAGCACGACCAGCGTCGCCAGTGGGACCGTCCACAAGAGACTGTCACCCTGGGCTTTGCGGTTGCCGTCGGTCGCCCGGCGCGGTGGCGCAGCCAGCACGTAGTACGCCCCCGCCGTGCCGAACGCGCCGGCGCAGAACAGGAATCCCCACTGCACGGCCGAATCCGCGCGCAGATCGGGCACGAGCGCCCCGACGAAGTGCGCGAACGTCGCGTCCGCGCTCGTCAGCAACGGCAGGAACACCGCCAGCACCGCGGCCGCGCCGAGTGTGGCCCCCAGCACCCGGCCGCGCTGCGTCCCCCGGCCCCGCAGCCCGCGCGCCACCCACGGGATCGCGTGGAACGCCTCCAGCGGCACGGCGAGCGCGTCGTAGAGCGCCGAGTTGACCGACCGCGGCCCCACCACCGCCAGCGACCCGGCCACCAACGCGGCCACGACGCACAACCCGAACAGCCACTCCGACGCCCGCACCGCCCCGACCGCCACCAGCGCGAGCGCCAGCGCCGCCCACGCGACGCTCGCCCGCCGGGCCGTCTTCTCCGCCCGCGCGCGGCGATCCACGACCACGATCAGCGCCGTCACCACCAGCGCCGCCAGCAGCCACCCGATCCCCGGCCGGTCCAATGGCACCAACGTCGCGGTCACCACGCCGGCCACCGCGACGGCCGGCAGCACCCCGGCCACGATCGGCACCACCGCCGACTTCGGCACGGGCCTCACCAGCATCGGCGTGAACGGCTCCGCGACGGCGACACCACCTCCCGAACCGGCCCCCGCGTGCGCGGTGAGTGGGGCAGCCCCCTCGACGGCCCCACCCACCGCGTTCTCCGGCGGTACCGCGTGGGCCGGTCTCGGCTTTTCCTCGGTCACGAAACAGCCTCCGTGTTCGCGTTGGCAAATCATCGAGCGCGGCAGCTTCCCCGAGGGAAGCGCCAGGAAGATCAGGCCGGCAACGTCACGCGGATCCGGCACCCCGGCGCCGCACCGGGCCCGACGCCGGCCGGGGGTTCGACAACGGCGATGGTCCCGCCGTGCAGCTCCACGACCCAGCGCGCGATGGCCAGGCCCAGGCCGGTCCCACCGCCACCGGCGCGTTCGCCGCGGGTGAAGCGTTCGAAGACGCGGTCGCGGTCGGCAGCGGGGATGCCGGGGCCTTCGTCGCGGACTTCGATGCGGGTCTCCCCCTCGTTCACGACCGCGCGGACCTCCACCGAACCACCCGCGGGACCGTGCCGAGCGGCGTTCTCCAGCAGGTTCACCACGACCTGGTACAGCCGCTCGCGATCCGCCCGCACGAACGCGCCCAGGGGCGACACGGACACGTCGAAGCGCACGCCGCGCCCCGCCGCCGCGGCCATGGCCTCCGCCTCGGCGGCGACCTCGGCCAGCAGTTCCTCCAGGTCCACGCGCGAACGGTCCAGTGACAACGTGCCGGCGTCGATGCGCGAGAGGTCCAGCAGCTCGGTGACGAGCCGGCCCAGCCGTTCGCTCTGGTGCAGGGCCGTGCGCAGCGTCGCGGCGTCGGGCGACGAAACGCCGTCGACCAAGTTCTCCAGCACGCCGCTCAACGCGGTGATGGGCGTGCGCAGCTCGTGCGAGACGTTCGCGATCAGCTCGCGCCGCTGCTGGTCGGCAGTGGCGAGGTCGGCGGCCATCTGGTTGAACGCGTGGGCGAGCGACCCGACCTCGTCGCGGGCCGTCGCGCGGATGCGGCGCGTGTAGTCGCCCTTCGCCATCGCGCGGGCCGCCGCGGTCATCTCGCGCAGCGGCCGCGTCATGCCGTGGGCCAGGATCTGCGACGTGACCAGCGCGATCAACATGGCCGTGATCGTGGTCGCGGGCGGCAGCCAGCCGATGCGGGACCAGAAGAAGAGAAACGCGATCGCCCCCGCGGCCAGCATGAGGATCGCCAGCTTGAGCTTGATCGACCGGATCGGATCGAGCGGCCGCGGCAGGAAATCGACGGCCTTCGACAGCAGCGCCTTCACGCCGGCACCTCCAACGCATACCCGACCCCGTGGACAGTGCGGATGAGGTCCGCGCCGAGCTTGCGCCGCAGTGCCTTGATGTGGCTGTCGACCGCGCGCGTGCCGGCGCCGCCCGTCGGCACGTCCCAGTCCCACACCTCGCTGAGCAGCCGTTCCCGTGGCTGGACCGCACGCGGCCGGCGCGCGAAGTGCACCAGCAGGTCGAACTCGATGGGCGTGAGCTGCGCGGGCACGCCGCCCCGGGCCACCCGTCGCTGGTCGATGTCGATCTCCAGGTCGCCCAGCACGATCCGCTCCGCTGTCGTGACCTGCGCCGACCGTTCGACCCGCCGGAGCAGTGCGCTCACGCGGGCGCTGAGCACGCGCATCGAGAACGGCTTGGTCAGGTAGTCGTCGGCACCCACGCCGAGCCCCACGAGCAGGTCGGTCTCGTCGGCGCGCGCGGTGAGCATGAGCACCGGCACCGGCCGCCGCGCCTGGATCCGGCGGCACACCTCGAGCCCGTCGAACCCCGGCAGCATCACGTCGAGCACCACGAGGTCCGGACCGAACTCGGCTTCGCCCGCCACCGCGGCCGGACCGTCGTGGGCCACGTCCACAGTGAACCCCTCGGCCCGCAGCCGGGCCGCGATCGACGCGGCGATCGTGAGGTCGTCCTCGACGACCAGCACCCGCCGTCCCCCTTTGTCCATGCCGCTGACTCTAGGGAACCAGCGTGGAGGCCATCCGGGTGAGCTGTGGAGATCTTGTGGAGAACTCCCGTCGTGTTTCGGTCACTTTGCACCGAAGATACGAGCAGATTGTGACGCACGTCATGCACTGCCGGGCAGCGAAACGCAATCGACAGTCTGCGCCGAGCGCACGCGAAGAGTGAACAGTCTGCCTCTGCCACCCGCCCTCGACCGGCGCGCACGATTCCGCAATGGAGCCGACGACACGCGAACACGCCGACGGCCGCGTGGAACTCGCCGATGTGCGGTCCCTCGCGGGCAGCCGGTTCTTCAACGAGGAACTGGCCCCCGTCCCCGTCGCCAAACGCACCTGGACCACGTACAACTACTTCGCGCTCTGGATGGGGATGGCGCACAACATCCCCAGCTACGCCCTGGCCGCGTCGCTCATCGCGCTCGGCATGAACTGGGTCCAGGCGCTCATCACGATCACCATCGGCAATATCGTGGTGCTCGCGCCGATGCTGCTCAACAGCCACGCCGGCACGAAGTACGGCATCCCGTTCCCGGTGTTCGCCCGCGCGTTCTACGGCCTGCGCGGCGCGAACCTGGCCGCGCTGCTGCGCGCGTTCATCGCGTGCGGCTGGTTCGGCATCCAGACGTGGGTGGGCGGCGAGGCGATCTACGTGATCATCGGGCGCCTCGCCGGCTCCGGCTGGCGCGACGCGACGGTGGTGTGGGGCCAGCACTGGACGCTGTGGCTGAGCTTCGCCGTGTTCTGGATCGTGCAGATGTTGATCATCTGGCGCGGCATGGATGCGGTGCGCAAGTTCGAGAACTGGACGGCCCCGCTCGTGTCGGTCGGGTTCCTCATCCTGCTCGGCTACGTGCTCGTCAAGGCCGGTGGTCTGGGCCCGATCCTCGAAGACGGGGGCAAGCTCGGCTGGGGCAGGGACTTCTGGAAGGTGTTTGCGCCGTCGCTCATGGCGATGATCGCGTTCTGGTCCACCCTCTCGCTCAACATGCCGGACTTCACGCGCTTCGGCGGCAGCCAGCGCAAGCAGGTGCGCGGGCAGATCCTGGGCCTGCCGACCACGATGACGTTCATCGCGATCGTCGCGATTCTCACGACGTCGGGCGGCCACGTGCTCTACGGCGAGGACATCTGGGACCCCGCGCAGCTCGCCGACCGCTTCGCGAGCCCGGTCGTGGTGGTCGTGGCGCTGGTGGCACTGGTGCTGGCCACGATCTCGGCGAACCTGGCGGCCAACGTCGTGAGCCCGTCCTACGACTTCTCCAACGCCTTCCCGAAGCGCATCACGTTCGCGATCGGCGGCCTGATCACAGGCATCCTGGGCATCGCGATCCAGCCGTGGCGGCTCTACTCCGACCCGAGCATCTACATCTTCGCGTGGCTCGGGTTCTACGGCGGCCTGCTCGGCGCCGTCGCCGGTGTGCTCGTGGCCGGCTACTGGGTGATCAACCGGACGCGGCTTCGGCTGCGCGACCTCTACACCCGCGACGGGATCTACTGGTTCCGCGGCGGCTGGAACTGGCGTGCCCTCGTCGCGACGCTGGTGGGCGCGGTGCTCGCCGTCGGCGGAGCCTACGGCGGACCGTTCCCCGCGGACGGTCTCATCCCGTTCCTCAAACCGCTCTACGACTACAACTGGGCGATCGGCTTCGCCAGCGCATTCCTCGTGTACGTGCTGCTCGCCCTGCCCCTGAAGAAGAAGGAGGAGACAAGTGAGCGACCTGGTTCGAGCCGGATTGATCCAGCAGCGGTGGACGGGTGACAAGGACTCGATGATCGCGAACGCCGTCGACGCCATCGGCAAGGCGGCCTCGCAGGGCGCCCAGGTCGTGTGCCTGCAGGAGCTGTTCTACGGCCCGTACTTCTGCCAGATCCAGGACGCAGACTACTACTCCTACACCGAGGGCATCCCCGACGGGCCGACCACGAAGCTCATGCAGGAAGTGGCCGAGCGCCACGGTGTGGTGCTGGTGGTGCCGATGTACGAGCAGGAGCAGTCGGGCGTCTACTACAACACCGCGGCGGTGATCGACGCGGACGGCAAGTACCTGGGCAAGCACCGCAAGAACCACATCCCGCAGGTGAAGGGGTTCTGGGAGAAGTTCTACTTCCGGCCCGGGAACATGGGCTACCCGGTGTTCGACACGGCAGTGGGCCGCATCGGCGTCTACATCTGCTACGAGCGCCACTTCCCCGAGGGCTGGCGCGCGCTGGGCCTGGCGGGGGCGAAGATCGTGTTCAACCCGTCGGCGACCAGCCGCGGCTTGTCTGAGTACCTGTGGCGCCTGGAGCAGCCGGCGGCCGCGGTGGCAAACGAGTACTTCGTGGGCACGATCAACCGCGTCGGCGTGGAACCTTTGGGCGACAACGACTTCTACGGCCAGTCGTACTTCGCGGACCCGCGCGGGCAGCTCGTGGGCGACCCCGCGTCGGACACCGAGGAGGAGATCGTGGTGCGCGACCTCGACATGGGCCGCCTCGCCGAGGTGCGCGACCTGTGGGCGTTCTACCGCGACCGCCGCCCGGACAGCTACGGACCCCTGACGGAGGCCTGATGACCACGCTCATCCAGGGGGGCCAGGTCGTCTCGCCGTCGGGCGCCGTGCTCGCCGACGTGCTGGTGGACGGCGAGCGCATCGCCGCCGTCGCCGCGCCCGGCGTGCTCAGCGCCGACGAGACGATCGACGCCACCGGAAAGTACGTGCTGCCCGGCGGGATCGACGCGCACACGCACATGGAGATGCCGTTCGGCGGCACGCACTCGGTGGACACGTTCGAGACCGGCACCACCGCCGCGGCGTGGGGCGGGACGACCACGATCATCGACTTCGCCGTGCAGGCCAAGGGCACGTCGTTGCAGTCCACACTGGACAAGTGGCACTCGAAGGCCGACGGCAACTGCGCGATCGACTACGGGTTCCACATGATCATGTCGGACGTCAACGACTCCACACTGAAGGAAATGCAGTCCTGTGTGGACGCGGGCGTCGGTTCGTTCAAGATGTTCATGGCCTACCCGGGCGTGTTCTACTCGACCGACGGCGAGATCCTGCTCGCGATGCAGCAAGCGCGTGAGGTCGGCGCGACGATCATGATGCACGCGGAGAACGGCATCGCGATCGACCAGCTGGCCGCGCAGGCGGTGGCGGCGGGCAACGTCGACCCGTTGCAGCACGGCCTCACGCGGCCGCCGCAGCTGGAGGCCGAGGCGACGTCGCGGGCGATCACGCTCGCGGCCGTGACGGGCGCGCCGCTCTACATCGTGCACCTCTCGGCGTCGCAAGCGCTCGCGGCCGTGGCGGAGGCGCGCAGCGACGGGCAGAACGTGTTCGCCGAGACGTGCCCGCAGTACCTGTACCTGTCCATCGAGGACCTGGCGCGGCCGGGCTTCGAGGGCGCGAAGTTCGTGGCGTCGCCGCCGTTGCGGGACAAGTCGCACCAGGCGGACCTGTGGCGCGGGCTGCGGACCAACGACCTGTCGGTGGTGTCCACGGACCACTGCCCGTTCTGCTTCAAGGACCAGAAGGAGCTCGGCCGCGGCGACTTCCGCGCCATCCCCAACGGGATTCCGGGCGTCGAGCACCGGATGGACCTGCTGCACCAGGGCGTGGTCGCGGGCGAGATCACGCTGGGCCGCTGGGTCGAGACGTGCTCGGCGACGCCGGCGCGGATGTTCGGGCTATATCCGCGCAAGGGCGTGATCGCGGCCGGGTCCGATGCGGACATCGTGGTCTACGATCCCGCGGCGACGCAGACGTTGTCGGCTTCGACGCACCACATGAACGTGGATTACTCGGCGTACGAAGGGTTTTCCCTGACCGGGAAGGTCCACACTGTCCTGTCGCGGGGCCGGGTCGTGGTGTCGCCTTCGGGCTTCAGTGGGTCGGCCGGGCACGGTCAGTTCTTGTCCCGTGGGCTGAATCAGTACCTTCGTTAGGGAGTGCGCCTTGGATTTCGGGATCGTGCTGCAGACGGACCCGCCGGCGTCGGACGTCGTGCGGCTGATGAAGGCCGCGGAGGACCAGGGGTTCCGGTACGGCTGGACGTTCGACTCGTGCGTGCTGTGGCAGGAACCGTTCGTGATCTACTCGCGGATCCTGGCGGAGACGTCGTCGCTGGTGGTGGGGCCGATGGTCACCTCGCCGGCCACGCGCGACTGGTCGGTGATGGCGTCGACCTTCGCCACGCTCAACGACATGTACGGCAACCGCACGGTGTGCGGCATCGGCCGCGGCGACTCGGCGCACCGGGTCGTCGGCAACCCACCGTCCACTTTGGCCACGGTGCGCGACTGCATGCGCGTGGTGCGCGACCTCGCCGAGGGGCGCGAGGTCACCATGAACGACACGGCCGTGCGCATCCCGTGGATCCGCAACGGGCGGCTGGAGATGTGGATGGCCGGGTACGGGCCGAAGGCGCTGAAGACCGTGGGCGAGCACGCCGACGGCTTCATCCTGCAGTGCGCCGACCCGGCCATCGCACGCTGGACGATCGGCGCGGTGCGTGAGGCCGCGCGCGCCGCCGGGCGCGACCCGGGTGGCATCACGATCTGCGTGGCCGCGCCCGCGTACGTCGGCGAAGACCTCGCCCACCAGCGCGAGCAGCTGCGCTGGTTCGGCGGCATGGTCGGCAACCACGTCGCGGACCTCGTCGCGCGCTACGGCGATTCCGGCCCGGTGCCACACGAGCTCACCGACTACATCCGCGCCCGCACCGGCTACGACTACAGCCACCACGGCCGCGCCGGCAACCCGTCCACCGACTTCGTGCCCGACGAGATCGTCGACCGGTTCTGCCTGCTCGGGCCCGCCCCCGCGCACATCGCGCGCCTGCAGGAGCTCGCGGAGCTGGGCGTGAACCAGTTCGCCCTCTACCTGATGCACGACGAACGCGAGAAGACGCTCGCTGCGTACGGCGGACAGGTCGTCGGCGAGCTCACGGCTTAGGGCTGTCGATTCTCGGTGTCGCCGTTCGACGCGTTGACATGACTGAACCCAAACGCACCCGAAACCTGGACATCTACGGCCACGCCGAACTCCCCTGGAGCCGCGCCCGCGACGCCCTCATCCCTTCGCCGAGTGCTGACCTGACCTTCTTCCTCACCACCGTCCGCCCCGACGGCCGCCCCCACACGGCCGGCGTGGGCGCCATCTGGGACTCCGACGCCCTGTACTTCACCAGCGGTCCGGGCACCTTGAAGTCGCGTCTCGTGGCATCCCGTGCGGCCTGCAGTGTGGGCGTCCGCTTGCAGGGCATCGACTTGACGTTGGAAGGCTTCGCCGGCCGCGTTACCGACGCCACCACCGTCGCCCACCTCGCCGCCGTCTACCACGCCAACGGCTGGCCGGTCACCGCGGACGGGGACACCTTCACCGCGCCGTACAGCGCGCCGAGCGCGGGTCCGCCGCCTTGGTACGTCTACCGTCTGGACCTGCGCACCGCCGTGGGCGTCGCGACGGCCGAGCCTCATGGCGCAACGCGGTGGGATTTCGCCCAGTGACCCAGCCAACGCACGGTTTGCCGGCGGAGCGCCGAAGCGGCCCGCCGGCAAGTCGCGAACCGGCGCGGGGAGCGTGAACCAGGTCGAGGCCCGGCGGCGGTCAAAAAACGCCGGTCAGTCGACCAGCGCTTGATACACCAACTGCCGCAACTGCTGCCGAATCGGATGTGTGCTCGACGGCAGCAGCTGCGTGTAGAACGCCACCGTCAGATCCTCGTCCGGATCCACCCAGAACGCGGTCGACGCGGCCCCGCCCCACGCGTACTCGCCGGCGCTCGACAGGGTCTTCGCCTTCACCGGGTCCTCCAGCACCGAGAAGCCCAGGCCGAACCCGAAGCCGTCGAACGGCATCTCCGCGAACAGCGGCCGACCGTAGGACTCCAGGTCGACGTGGCCCGGCAGGTGGTTGCTCGCCATCATCGACACCGTCCGCGGCCCCAGGATCCGCGCACCGTCCAAAGCGCCGCCGCGCAGCAGCATCTGGGTGAAGCGGTGGTAGTCGGCGGCAGTGGACACAAGGCCGCCGCCACCCGAGAACGAGTCCGGGCGCGCAACGCCGATGGAGCCGAAAGCCTCGTTCCGGGTGGGCATCTTGGTCCGCGGATGCGCGACGTACAGAGCAGCCAGCCGGTCCGTGTCCTTGGTGAAGAAGCCCGTGTCCGTCATGCCCAGGGGCCCGAAGATCCGCTCCGCGAAGACCTCGTCCAAGGGCTTGCCCGCGAGCACCTCCACGAGGCGGCCGAGGACGTCCGTGGACACCGAGTAGTTCCATTCGCTGCCCGGCTGGAAGACGAGCGGGAACTCGGCCAGGGCGCGGGTCGCGGCGGCCAGGTCCAGACCGGGCGGGGTGCCCCATTCGAAGCCGGCGGCGCGGTAGATCGCGTCGATGGGGTGTGTGTGGTGGAAGCCGTAGGTCAGGCCGCTGGTGTGGGTGAGCAGGTGCCACAGGCGAATGGGCTCGGTCGCCGGCACCGTCATCGGGCTCAGCGCCGAGCCCTTCACGTACACCTGCGGCGCCGCGAACTCCGGCAGCCAGCGGGAAATCGGGTCGTTGAGGTCGATGGCGCCTTCCTCGACGAACGTCATCGCCGCCACCGAGGTGATCGGCTTGGTCATCGAGAAGATGCGCCAGAGGGTGTCGTGCTCCACGGGTGCGCCCGATTCGACGTCCCGCTTGCCGTGGGAAGCGACGTGGACGATGCGCCCGTGCCTGCTCACCACCGCGAGGTAACCGGGCAGCCGCCCGTCGTCCACATAGGCGTCGAACAGCCGGTCGATCCGCTTCAGACGGTCAGCGTCGAACCCCGCCGAAGACGGGTCGGTCTCCAGGTTCATGCCGGCGACATTACGCCCTTTCGCGCGCCCGCTCGGCCGCCTTCTCCTCGCGCCACG
The DNA here is from genome assembly GCF_019468465.1 of Amycolatopsis sp. DSM 110486. NCBI lineage: Bacteria > Bacillati > Actinomycetota > Actinomycetes > Pseudonocardiales > Pseudonocardiaceae > Amycolatopsis > Amycolatopsis sp. DSM 110486. The sequence goes on from NZ_CP080519.1 coordinate 656,540, forward strand.
CCTCGTCGTTCTTGCCTTCGCGCCAGTACCCGGAGATCGACACCGACTCCTTCGGCACGCCGCGATCGGCGAACAGGTAGCGCCGCAACTCGCGGACGAACCCGGCCTCGCCGTGGACGAACGCGTGCACGTCCTTCGCCGGCCACGGCAGCGCCTTCACGGCGGCCGCGAGGTCCGCACCGGACGACCGGTGCAGCCACGTGATCTGCGCGTCGGCCTTCGTCACCAGCGGCTGCTCCTCCGAAGCGTCGGACACGAGCAGGAAGACGTGCGCCCGGGCGCCGGCCGGCATGACCTCCAGCGACGCGGCGATGGCCGGCAACGCGGCCTCGTCGCCCACGAGCAGGTGCCAGCCCGCGTCGGCGCGCGGCGCGTACACGCCACCGGGGCCCGAGAGCAGCAGCTCGTCGCCCGGCTGTGCCCGCATCGCCCACGGGCCGGCCAGCCCCTCGTCGCCGTGCACCACGAAGTCGAGCACGAGCTCGCCGGCCGCTGCGTCGTAGGACCGCACGGTGTACGAGCGCATCCGCGGGCACTGCTCACGCGGCAGCTCCGCGCGGATGCGCTGCAGGTCGAACGGCTCCGGGTACTCGACGCCCGGCACCTTGAAGATCACCTTCACATACGCGTCGGTGAACGCGTTGGGCTGGAAATCGCGCAGGCCTTCGCCCCCGGCCACGATCCGGATCATGTGCGGGGTCAGGTTCTCCTTGCGCAGAACCGACAAGCGCACGCCCGGGTTCCCCTTGCGCGCCGGAGCATCGGCCATCGGACACCACCCAATCACTAAGGCTTACCTAATCTTGCTCCCACCGTACGCGCCCGTCCCCGGTCCCGACCAGCGGCACTGGTCACGCCGCAGGTCACAGAACGGCGAGCCCCTCGGCCACCACCACGCCGTCGTGCAGCACCGTCCGGTCCCGGCCGCGGTCCATCACCGCGCTCGTCGGCGTCTCCCCGTCCACCAGGACGAGGTCCGCCCTGTCGCCCGCCGCGAGCCCCGGGCGGTCCGACACCCCGGCCAGGCGGGACACGTCGTGGCTCATGATCGACGCCCCGCCCATTGTCGCCACGGCCAAGGCCAGCTCGACGTGGTCGTCCCGGCGGAATCCGCGCGTGAACGCCAGCTGCCAGGTCCGGTCCAGCAGGTCGCAGTTGCCGTACGGGCTCCAGTAGTCACGCTGCCCGTCCTCCCCCAGACCGATCCGCACGCCGGCGGAAACGAGGTCCAGCAAGGAAAGCTGTCCGGCGGAAGACGGGGCCACGGTGGTCATCGCGACGTCCAGCTCGGCGAAGTCGTCGATCACCCGGCGGCTCACCGACTCGGAAATCGAGCCCAGGTCGTACGCGTGCGACATCGTGACCTTGCCGCGCAGGTCCAGCGCCCGGACGCGCTCGAGCACCAGGTCCGTCGAGAACAGGCCGAGGTGGCCCGGCTCGTGCAGGTGGATGTCCACTTCGACCTGGTGCTTCTCTGCCAGGCCGAACACCGCGTCCAGGTGTCCCTTCGGGTCGCGGTCCAGCGTGCACGGGTCGATGCCGCCGATCACGGTCGCGCCGGATCGTAGGGCCGCGTCCAGGACGTCCAGCGTGCCCGGTTCGCGGAGGATCCCCGCCTGGGCGAACGCCATCACGTGCACTTCGGCCTGGTCCGCGAACTTCTCCTTCGCGGCCAGCACGGCGTCGAGCTTCTCGAGCCCGCAGTCGACGTCGACCTGGGCGTAGCTGCGGACCCGCGTGGTGCCGTGCACGATCATCCGCTCCAGCGTGCCCGCCACCCCGTCCGGCAGCGGCACCTCCGCCGACCGCCAGTTCTCGCGGTCGTTCGTCATCATCGCCCACACGCCGGGGCCGCCGGTGTGGGGACGGAACGGTAGGCCGATCCGCGTCGAATCCAGGTGCACGTGGACATCGCTGAACGACGGGAACAGCAGCCGGCCCCGGCCCTCGACGGCACCGGGTGCCGGCGCCGGGTCGTGCGGGCGGACCGCCGCGATGCGGTCGCCGGTCAGCTCGACGTCGCTGCGCTCGCCGCCCCAGGGCCGGACATCACGGATCAACACAGGCAAGACCGTAGCGCGGCCGTCCGGCGAAACGCGTCACGCCGCCGCGCGCGGATCGCTCACCCGGGTGTTCTGGAACGCCGTGATCAACCAGCCCGCTTCCGAGCGGACCAGCACGAACGTCACCGTGCTCTCGCGCCCCTGGGCCACGGCGTCGCCCCCGTCGAGCGCCGAACCGCCGCCGGACACGACGATCGCGACGTCCTCGCGCGGGAAGCGCACCGACGCGTCGCCGGGTCCCCCGATCGTCGAACCTCGCAGCGGCCCCTCGAACAACGCGCGGTGCAAGCTCTCGATCAGCTCCCGGCCGGGCAGCTGCATCCCGAAGAACGTCACGTAGTCGGCGTCCTCGGTGAACAGGCTCGCGTACGCGGCGGCGTCGCCGCTGTTCCACGCGTCGGCGAGACGGCTGAGCACGGCGAGGACTTCTTCTCGGTCGGTCATGGTGAGCCCCTTGTCGAACGGCGTTCGTTATAACGAACACCGTTCTATCGACGAACGGCGTTCGAGTCAAGGCCCGATTCGTCTAGGCTGCTGTCCATGACCGTCCCGCCCCCGCCGTGGCGCCGTAGCCCGAGCCCCCGCCGGCGCGCCGAAAAGCCGGTGCTGTCACGGGATCTGGTGGTGAAGACGGCGCTGCAGATGCTCGCCGCCGAGGGCTTCGAAGCCGTGTCGATGCGACGGATCGCGCAGCAGCTGGAGACCGGACCCGCGTCGCTCTACGCACACGTGGCCAACAAGGAGGAGCTCGACGAGCTCATGCTCGATGCGGTCCTCGGCGACGTGCCCGTGCCGGAACCGGATCCGGAAAACTGGACCGAGCAGGTGAAAGAGCAGGTGCGGCAGCAGGTCCGCGCGATGGTGGCCTACCCGGGCATCGCCAAGGTCGCGTGGAACACGCCGGTGCCCGTCACGCCCAACTCGCTGCGCCAGGGCGAGGCGATGCTCGCGATCCTGCGCGCCGGGGGCCTGGATCTGAAGCAGGCGGTGTACGCGGGCGACGCGTTGAGCTTGTACGCCAAGGCCTACGCCTACGAGGCGAGCAGCTGGACGTTCGGCGACTACGACGAGGCGGAAGTCGCCGAACGCGGCCGTCAGATGGCCGACTACATGCGGTCCCTGCCGGCCGGTGCGTTCCCGAACCTGTTGCAGTCCGGGCAGTTCTTCACCGGCGAGACGAGCAAGGACCGCTTCGAATTCGCGCTCGCGATGTTCGTGGGCGGACTGCAGAGCCTCGTCAGGGCTTGAGCACGATCTTGCCGCGCGTGTGGCGCTGCTCCAGCTCGCGGTAGGCGTCCTGCACCCGCGCCAGCGGGTACGTGGCCGCGACCGGCACGTCGAGCAGGCCCTTGTCCACCAGCGCGGCGAGGTCGCGCATGACCTCGGCGCTCGCGGCGGCCATGTTGCCGTCGGTCTTCACGTTGTACTTCTGCGCGGCGGCGAAGTCGATGACGGTGTCGATCCGTCCCGTGTAGACACCCAGGCGCAGCGCCAGCTCGACGTACCCGTCGCCGTAGGTGTCGATGAACGCGTCCACCTTGCCCTCAGCCACCTCGCGGATGCGCTCTTCGAGGCCCTCGCCGTAGGCCACCGGGAGCACGTCCTGCTCCTTCAGCCACGCGTGGTTGGCCTCGCTCGCGATCCCGACCACGGTCGCGCCGGTGAGCTTCGCCAGCTGCACGACCAGGGAGCCGACGCCGCCCGCGGCACCGGATACCACGAGGGTGTCGTCCTCGTGCAGGCCGGTCGCGCGCACCGCGGCGTACGCGGTGGTGCCGGCGACGAACAGCCCGCCCGCCGCTTCCCACGACACGCCGCTGGGCTTCGGCGTCAGGTTTTCGGCGTCGACCAGCACGAACTCGGCCTGGCTGGCGCGCGTGTGCACGAAGCCGATGACCTCGTCGCCGACCTGGATCTCTTCGACGTCCGCACCCAGCTCGGCGACCACGCCGGCGAGGTCGCTGCCCTGCCCGGACGGGAACGTCGAGGGGAACTGCTGTGCGAACACGCCTTCTCGGATGGCGGCTTCACCGGGGTTGATCCCGGCGGCTCTGACCTCCACGAGCACCTGGCCGGGGCCTGGCACCGGACGCGCGACTTCTTCCACCCGCAGGACGTCGATCCCGCCGTGTTCGCTGTACCTGACCGCCTGCGGCATGCGCGACTCCCTCGCTCGTCGATACTTCGACCAACGAACCATCCGCCGGGTTTATGCCCGCTGAGCGAAAATTCAGCCGGCCAGGCGCCGGACCACACCGTCGGCGAGCAGCCGCCCGCGGTCCGTCAGCACGGCGCGGCCGCGACTGTCCAGAACGGACGGTTCCAGGAGTCCTTCCGCCGCCGCGGCACGGGCTTCGGCGATGCCCGCGGCGTCGAGCGCGTCGAGCGCGAGTCCTTCCGCGACACGGAGTTCGAGCATGATGCGTTCGAGGTGGCGGTCGGATTCGGTGAGCAGTTCACGGCCGGCTTCCGGGCTGTTTCCCTCGGCCAGCAGCGACGCGTACTTGGCCGGGTGCTTGACGTTCCACCAGCGCACGCCGCCCACGTGGCTGTGCGCGCCGGGGCCCGCGCCCCACCAGTCGCCGCCCTGCCAGTAGCCGAGGTTGTGCCGGCAGCGGGCCGCGTCGTCCGTGGCCCAGTTGGACACCTCGTACCAGCGCAGGCCGGAGGCCGAGAGCACGGAGTCGATCATCTCGTAGTCGGTGGCGAGCACGTCGTCGTCGGGCGCGGGCAGCTCGCCGCGGCGCACACGGCGGGCGAGCGCGGTGCCCTCCTCCACGATCAGCGCGTACGCCGACACGTGGTCCACGCCCGCGGACAGCACCGCGTCGAGTGAGGCCCGCAGGTCCTCCGGGCGCTCGCCGGGCGTGCCGTAGATCACGTCGAGGTTCACGTGCTCGAACCCGGCGGCCCGGGCCTCGCGCGCGGCGTCCACGGGCCGGCCGGGCGTGTGCACGCGATCGAGCACCTGCAGCACGTGCTTCGCGGCCGACTGCATCCCCAGCGACACCCGCGTGTACCCGGCCGCCCGGATGCGCTCGAAGAACTCCGGCGAGGTCGACTCGGGGTTGGACTCGGTCGTCACCTCGGCGCCCGGCGCCAGCCCGAACGCGCCGCGCACGACGTCCAGCACCTCCGACAGCCCGTCGGCCCCCAGCAACGACGGCGTGCCCCCGCCCACGAACACCGTGTCGGCCGCCGGCGGCTCCCCCAGCACCCGCGCGGCCAGGTCCAGCTCGCTGCGCAACCCGTCGAGCCACGACTTCGGCGACGCCGCGGACCCCAGCTCACCGGCGGTGTAGGTGTTGAAGTCGCAGTACCCGCAGCGCGTCGCGCAGAACGGCACGTGCACGTAGACGCCGAACGGCCGCCGCCCCAGCCCCTCCAGGGCGCTTTCGGGCAATCCGGTCTCGGCAGGCAGTTCGGCTACGTCAGGCACGACGTCCATTGTCCCTCGCGCTTCGCCGGTGTTCGCCCGGCCCTGGGCCACCCGGGCGGAAGTTCGGCGGCCGAACGAACCACACCGGCACCTCACCCGGCCCGAACCCCGGCCGAGCGGCCGCCCAGAGCATCCACGCTGTGCCACAAAACCGCAGGCAGCGAGCCCGCTCACCCACACCGGCGACCGACACGCAAGCCCCCCGACAGGGCCCTCCCACCATCCGGACGCGTTTGAACCACGTTCTGAAGGCGTGGTTATCTGGGCCGGTGAGTCCTGCCGGTGTCCTTCTCGTGGCGCGCCGCCACGTCGACCTTCTGCGGGTCGCGAGCGCGCTCTGCCGGCCTGCCCGCTGACTCCCGACGCCCGACCCCAGCCCACCACATCTGGACCGCAGGCGCCGGACCCGCCGCGATCCCCGTTGCCCGCCACGAAGCGGCACAACCGGAACGGCGTCCGGAGCCACTAACCGGAGGACTCCTCATGGCCTCACCCACGCGCGAAACCCCCGCGAAGAGCCGGCCGCGGCAGAAGCGCGGCGAGGGACAGTGGGCGCTCGGCTACCGAGAGCCGCTGAACCCCAACGAGCGGTCGAAGAAAGACGACAACCCGCTCAACGCCCGAGCGCGCATCGAGAACATCTACGCCCACGGCGGCTTCGACTCGATCGACCCGGGTGACCTGCGCGGCCGCTTCCGCTGGTTCGGCCTCTACACCCAGCGCAAGGAAGGCATCGACGGCGGCCGCACGGCCACGCTCGAGCCCGAAGAACTGGACGCCCGCTACTTCATGATGCGCGTGCGCCTCGACGGCGGCCTGCTCACCACGCAGCAGCTCGCCGTGCTGGCGGAGATCTCGCAGACGCACGCGCGCGGCACCGCCGACATCACCGACCGGCAGAACATCCAGTACCACTGGATCCGGATCGAGGACGTCCCCACGATCTGGCAGAAGCTCGAGAACGCGGGCATGACCACCATGGAGGCGTGCGGCGACAGCCCGCGCGTGATCCTGGGCTCGCCCGTCGCCGGGATCGCGGCCGACGAGATCATCGACGGCACCCCCGCCATCGAGGAGATCAAGCGCCGCTACATCGGCGACCCGCAGTACGCGAACCTGCCGCGCAAGTTCAAGACCGCCGTGTCGGGTCAGCAGGACGTGGCGCACGAGATCCACGACGTCGCGTTCGTCGGCGTGAACCACCCCGAGCACGGCCCGGGCTTCGACGTCTGGGTCGGCGGCGGCCTGTCCACCAACCCGATGATCGGCCAGCGCCTCGGTGCCTGGGTGCCGCGCGACGAGGTGCCGGACGTGTGGGAAGGCGTGATCAGCGTCTTCCGCGACTACGGCTACCGCCGCCTGCGCTCGCGTGCCCGCATCAAGTTCCTGGTCAAGGACTGGGGCGCCGCGAAGTTCCGCGAGGTCCTGGAGGAGAAGTACCTCAAGCGCCCGCTGCTCGACGGCCCCGCACCGGAGGTGCCGTCCGCCCCGATCGACCACGTCGGCGTGCACAAGCAGGTCGACGGCAAGTTCTACGTCGGCGCCGCGCCCGTCGCGGGCCGGGTGAACGGCGAGACGCTGCTGGCCGTGGCCAAGGCCGCCGAACGCGCGGGGTCCCAGCGCGTGCGCCTGACGCCGCAGCAGAAGCTCGTGGTCCTCGACGTCCCCGAGGCCGAGGTCCCGGGCCTGGAGACGGAGCTGAAGGAGCTGGGCCTGCACACCAAGCCCTCGCCGTGGCGGCGCAGCGTGATGGCGTGCACCGGGCTGGAGTTCTGCAAGCTCGCGATCGTCGAGACGAAGGCCCGCGCGCTGGCGCTGGTCACCGACCTCGAGAAGCGCCTCGCCGACGTCCAGGGCGATCTGGAGAACCCCGTCAGCGTGCACCTCAACGGCTGCCCCAACTCGTGCGCCCGCATCCAGACCGCCGACATCGGGCTCAAGGGCCAGATCGTCACCGACGCCGACGGCCGCCAGGTCGAGGGGTTCCAGGTGCACCTCGGCGGCGGTCTCGGCCTCGACGCCGGGTTCGGCCGCAAGCTGCGCGGGCACAAGGTCGTCGCCGACGAGCTGGTCGACTACGTCGAGCGCGTGGTCCGCGCCTACCTCGACGGGCGTGAGCCCGGCGAGCGTTTCGCGCAGTGGGTCGGGCGTGCCGACGAGAGCCTGCTGCAGTGACCTCGGCGGAACGAGCGGTGCCCTACTATTGCCCGTTCTGCGGTGACGAGGACCTGCGCCCCGCCGAAGACGGCGGCTGGCTCTGCGGTGCGTGCCGGCGCGGGTTCTCGGTGAAGTTCCACGGACTGTCCCTACCGGAGGAGACGCTCGGATGACGGCCACAGCTGACTACCGGACCCTGGCCGAACGCGCGGAGAAAGAGCTGGCCCAGGCCACGGCGACCGAAGCCCTGCGCTGGACGGTCGAGCAGTTCGGCGACGACTTCATCGTCGCGTCGAACATGCAGGACGCCGTGCTCATCGACCTGGCCACCCAGGTCAAGTCCGATGTGGACGTTTTGTTCCTCGAGACCGGGTACCACTTCCCGGAAACGATCGGCACGCGCGACGCCGTGCAGACCGTCTACCCCGACGTGACGATCGTCAACGCTCAGGCCGAGCAGAGCGTGGCCGAGCAGGACGCCGAGTACGGCAAGAACCTCTTCGAGCGCGACGCCACCCAGTGCTGTTTCCTGCGCAAGGTCGTGCCGCTGCGCGACACGCTGGTGAAGTACTCGGCGTGGGTCACCGGCGTGCGCCGCGTGGACGCGCCGACGCGTGCGAACACCCCGATCGTCACCTGGGACGAGCGCAACGGCCTGGTGAAGGTCAACCCGCTCGCCGCGTGGACCGACGACGAGTTCAACGGCTACATCCACGACCACGGCGTGCTCGAGAACCCGTTGGTGTCGGTGGGTTATCTGTCCATCGGCTGCGCGCCGTGCACGGCGAAGGTCGAGGCCGGGCAGGACCCGCGCAGCGGCCGCTGGGCCGGCCAGTCGAAGACCGAGTGCGGACTGCACGGCTGATGGCGAACACAGAAGGACCGATGACCACCCTGGAACCCGCAGTCGACAACCTGGTCGCGCTGGAATCCGAAGCCATCCACATCTTCCGCGAAGTAGCGGGTGAGTTCGACCGGCCCGTGATCTTGTTCTCCGGGGGCAAGGACTCGACGCTGCTGCTGCACCTGGCGATCAAAGCCTTCTGGCCGGCGCCGGTGCCGTTTCCGTTGCTGCACGTGGACACCGGACACAACTTCGACGAGGTGATCGAGTTCCGCGACCGCGTCGTGGAGAAGTACGGCCTGCGCCTGGTGGTGGCCAAGGTGCAGGAGTGGATCGACGACGGCCGCCTCGAAGAGCGCGCCGACGGCCTGCGCAACCCGCTGCAGACGACTCCGTTGCTGGACACGATCGCGGCGAACAAGTTCGACGCGGTGTTCGGCGGCGGCCGCCGTGACGAGGAGCGGGCGCGCGCGAAGGAACGGATCTTCAGTCTCCGCAACTCCTTCGGGCAGTGGGAGCCGCGCCGGCAGCGCCCGGAGCTGTGGAACCTCTACAACGGCCGGCACCGCCCCGGTGAACAGGTCCGCGTCTTCCCGCTGTCCAACTGGACCGAAGCGGACGTGTGGAACTACATCGCGCGAGAGAAGGTCGAACTGCCGTCGATCTACTACGCCCACCAGCGCGAGGTCTACCAGCGCGACGGCATGTGGCTGGCCGAAGGCCCCTGGGGTGGCCCGCGCGCGGACGAACAGGTGCAGGAGCTGTCGGTGCGCTACCGCACCGTGGGCGACGGCTCGTGCACGGGTGCGATCGAGTCGACCGCGGTCACGGTGGCCGAGGTGATCGCCGAGGTGTCCGCGTCGCGGCTGACCGAGCGTGGTGCGACCCGGGCGGATGACCGGATGTCGGAAGCGGCCATGGAAGACCGCAAGCGGGAAGGCTACTTCTGATGAGTTCGCTGCTGAGGCTCGCCACGGCGGGCAGCGTCGACGACGGCAAGTCCACCCTGGTCGGGCGGCTGTTGTACGACACGAAGTCGGTGCTGGCCGACCAGCTTGACGCCGTCACCCGCGCGTCGGTCGACAAGGGACTGTCCACACCGGACCTGTCCCTGCTTGTGGACGGCCTGCGTTCCGAGCGTGAGCAGGGCATCACCATCGACGTCGCCTACCGCTACTTCGCCACACCCCGGCGCTCGTTCGTGCTCGCCGACACGCCAGGACATGTGCAGTACACGCGCAACACCGTCACCGGTGCCTCGACCGCACAGCTGGCGGTGCTGCTGGTGGACGCGCGCAAGGGCGTCGTGGAACAGACCCGCCGCCACGCAGCGGTGCTCGCGTTGCTGGGAGTGCCGCGGCTGGTGTTGGCGGTGAACAAGATCGACCTCGTCGACTACGACGAGGAGACCTTCTCCGTCATCGCCAAGGAATTCGCCGCCCACGCCGAATCTCTGGGCTACGACCACGGCACCGTCGTCACCATCCCCGTCTCCGCACTGGAAGGCGACAACGTCGCCACCACGTCCGAGCGCACCCCGTGGTACGACGGCCCGACGCTGCTGGAGCACCTCGAGACCGTGCCCGCCGCGCCGGACCCGCACGAGGCGGCGTTCCGCTTCCCGGTGCAGTACGTGATCCGGCCGCGCACGCCCGAGTACCTCGACTACCGCGGCTACGCCGGGCAGATCGCCGCCGGCACCATCCACCCGGGCGACGAGATCGTGGTGCTGCCCGCCGGGCTGCGCAGCACGGTCGAGCGCATCGACACCGCCGACGGGCCGCTGGACGAGGCGGGCGCCGGCACGTCCGTGACGCTGCTGCTGGCCGACGACCTCGACATCTCCCGCGGCGACCTCATCTCCACGGCCGACCGTCAGCCCCGCGTCACCGACGAGCTCACCGCGACACTGTGCTGGCTCTCGTCGAAGCAGCTCAAGCCGGGCGCACGCGTGCTCGTGAAGCACGGCACGCGCACGGTCCAGGCGATCGTCACCGAGCTCACCGCCCGCTTCGACGAGCAGACATTGTCCAGTGTGGACGATCCGGGCTCGTTGGACCTCAACGACATCGGCCGAGTGGAGCTGCGTCTGGCCGAACCGCTGGGCGTGGACGACTACACCGACAGCCCCCGCACCGGCGCGTTCCTCGTCATCGACCCGAAGGACGGCGACACGCTCGCCGCCGGGCTGATCGGCGAACGGTTCCCGTGACAGCTCCTCTCGTCCCCGTCGCGCACGGCAGCCGCGACCCCCGCTCGGCCGCGACCGTGCGGGGGCTCGTGGAGCGCGTGCGCGCGCAGGCGCCGGGGATCGAGGTCTACGAGTCCTTCCTGGACCTCTCGGAACCGCGGGTCACCGACGTCCTGCGGCGCCTCTACACACAGCGGCACCGCGCCGCCGTCGTGGTGCCGCTCCTGCTCGGCAGCGCGTTCCACGCACGCGTGGACCTGCCCGCGCTCGTGGCCGAGGTCCGCGCGGAGTGCCCGGGGTTCGACGTGCGCGTGTCCGACGTCCTGGGCGTCGACCCGGTGCTGGAACGCGTCGCGCTCGACCGGCTGTCCGGAGCCGGTCTGGGCCCCGGCGACGGGGTCGTGGTGAGCGCCGTCGGTTCGTCGAACGCCGGAGCCAACGCGGCCGTCGCCGATCTGGCCGCCCGCTGGGAAGGCGAGCTGGGGCTGCCGGTCACCGAGGCGTTCGCGAGCGCGGCGCAGCCCGCCGTGCCCGCCGCCGTGGCGCGGCTGCGGGCGCGGGGCGTGCGACGGATCGCCGTCGCGTCGTGGTTCCTCGCGCCCGGCTTGCTGCCGGACCGCATCGCGGTGCACGCCCGCGAGGCCGACCGCGCCGTGTTCGTCGCCGAACCGCTGGGCACCGACCCGCGCGTGGCCGCCGCCGTGCTGCACCGCTACGCGGACGTCGTGACCCGGATTCCGCTTTAGTAGCACGCTCCTGCGCAGGTCAGCGTATAAAGATGAATCCGATACGCGTTTTGGGTGGCACTGGTTGCCAGATCTTCACCGTCCGCGCATGGGAACGGGAAATTCTTGACGAGCTACGTGACTCGCCGGTAACTATCTAAGCGTCGCGCGACTTCCCCCCGTCCTCGCACCGGAAAAAGGTGGAGCACATGAAGTCAGCCCTGCGCAAGATCGTTCCCGTGGCCGCGCTCGCCGCCGTCGGCGTGCTCGGTTTCGCCGTCCCCGCCTTGGCTGCCACCACCGTCTCGTTCGACTGTCAGGCCGACGCGCCGATCGTCGGCCCGCAGCAGGTCAGCCTCACCCAGGACGCCGACGTGACGGCGCCCGCGACCGTCGCCCCCGGTGGTGCACTCGACGTCGTGGTCGACCCGGCGGCGAGACCCTGGCCTCACCTTCACCGCCGTGGTCAACCAGCTGATCGACATCTCGGCGCCGACCGCGTGTTTCCCGTCGCCTAGCCCGATCTTCACGACCACCACGATCGGCTGACCCGCCGGAGGTTGACGCGCCGGAGGTCGAACACTGTCGGGGGCCGCCCCCATCGCGGCGGCCCCGACGCACGTCACAGGCCCCTTCTCCGGCCCGTGTGCGATTGTGGTGCCATGGTTGACGAACTGGTGCACTACGACGTGGTGGGCGGCACCGCCACGATCACCCTCGACTCCCCTCACAACCGCAACGCCCTGTCCGCGCAGCTGCGCCGCGAGCTCTCCGGTTCGCTGGACAAGGCCGTCGCCGACGATGCCGTGCGGGTGGTGCTCCTGACGCACACCGGCCCGGTCTTTTGCGCCGGCATGGACCTCAAGGAGGCCCGCGGCGCCGGGGCCGGTGACCAGGGCGTGAACGAGTTCCCGAAGATCCTCGAGCAGCTCTGGACCAGCCCGAAGCCCGTGGTCGCGCGCCTGGCCGGCCCCGCCCGCGCCGGCGGCATCGGCATGGTCGCCGCGTGCGACATCGCGGTCGCGGTACCCGAGGCGACGTTCGCGTTCTCCGAGGTCCGCATCGGCGTGATCCCGGCCGTGATCTCGTTGACGGTGCTGCCGCGACTGAACCCCCGCGCCGCGCACGAACTGTTCCTCACCGGCGACGTGTTCGACGCGCAGCGGGCCGTGGAGATCGGCTTGCTCAACGCCGCAGTGCCCTCCACCGAGCTCGACGAGACCGTGGAGCGGTACCTGAAGTCGCTGACGCTCGGCGGCCCGAAGGCGTTGGCAGCGACCAAAACCCTGCTGAGCAAGCCACGTCCGGCCACGCCGTCGGAAGGCTTCGCCGCGATGAACGAGCTGTCCGCCGGGTTCTTCGCCAGCGAGGAAGGCCAAGAAGGCATCCTCGCCTTCGCCCAGAAGCGCAAGCCGAACTGGGTCCCCGAAGACCACACAGCCTGAGCAGGAGCGTCTCGATCCCCGTTCCCCCGGCGGGGATCGAGACGTTACGAGTTGGCCAGAACGACCGTCAGCTGCCAGGAACCCGCTTTGCCGTCCGCCGGGCCGAGCGCCCGCTGAGCGTCGGACAGCACGCTGCGGATCGCCAGGTAGTTCTTCGGTTCGGCCTGGCGCAAGGCTTCCGAGCCGCTCCAGATCAGCACGTGCTCACCCGCGGGCAGCCACGACAGGTCCGTGAGCATGTCGTACAACGCGTCGAGGTTGCGGCCGAAGTAGTCCGGAAAGGACATCGCCTTCGCGATCGCGTCGAGCGTGGAGGCCTTGTCCACCGTGCCGCCGTTGACCAGGTGGGGATACGCGCCCCGCGCGAAGGCCTCGTCCGCGGCGGCCTTCGCCTCGTCGGCCGGCGTCACCGGCTCGGGTCCACGACGACGAAGGACGCGTAATGGTCGTCGGTGTAGAACAGTTCCTTGGCCTGCCCCGTGACCAGGCGGCGCGGGCCGCGGTCGGGGCTCTTCGGCGTGGTCACCGTGAACTCGTGGTAGTAACCCGATTGCTTCCGCGGCAGCACTTTCTCACGATTCTCGAACACGACGTCGTCGTTGCGCGGATAGGGGTACGGCCCGCCCGCCTCGATCAGCTTCCACGTGTCGCGTGCCTGCGAGGGCAAGCCGGACAACGGTTTCACCGGCAACCCGGAGTCGCCGCCGGGCAGCTTCGCGGCGACGCCCGAAGCGCCGGCCGGGGCGGAGGTGCTCGGCGTGGCGGGGGCCGACGAGGACGAGTCCCCGACGTTCTCCTTCACGAGCCAGCCCGCGAGCACCAGCACGAGGAGACCGACGAGTGCGGCGGTGATCCGCCTACGGTTGACCATGGGGAGTGAGCCTAAGAGGGCGGGTTGTCGTCGTCGCGGGCCGGGCCGAACCAGCGGGCGAAGCGGCCCACGAGCTTGTCGATGACCCACGCGAAGAGCAGGCACAGCGGTACCAGCACGACCATGACCAGCACGAACTGGACGGGGAACCAAGCCTGGGCGAGCCACAGCTCGACCCCGTCCCACCAGTCGGCCAGCCCGTTGAACACGAGTGTGAGCCTACGCGCGCCAGGCTGCGTCGGCGCGCCCAGGGGCGGTAGGTTGCTGCCATGTTCGCCGTATACGCGAAGGAACCCAACGCCGAGGCCCCGCTCGACTCTCTCGTCGCCGGCGAGCGGCCCGAGCCCGAGGTGCCCGAAGGCTGGGTCCGGGTGCACGTCAAGGCCGCCAGCCTCAACATGCACGACCTGTGGACGCTGCGCGGCGTCGGCATCAAGCCCGACCAGTTCCCGATGATCCTGGGCTGCGACGGTGCCGGCACGCTCGACGACGGCACCGAGGTCGTCCTCCACTCCGTCGTCAACGCGCCGGGGTGGCAAGGCGACGACACGCTCGACCCGAAACGCACCCTGCTGACCGAGAAGCACCAGGGCACGTTCGCCGAGCAGGTCGTGGTGCCCGCGCGCAACGCGGTGCCCAAGCCGGCCGGCCTCACGTTCCCCGAAGCGGCGACGATGGGCACGGCCTGGCTCACCGCGTATCGGATGCTGTTCGTGAAGTCCGGCCTGCGCCCCGGCCAGACGATGCTGGTGCAGGGCGCCTCCGGCGGCGTGTCCACGGCGCTCATCGCGCTCGGGCGCGCGGCGGGCTTCCGCGTGTGGGTGACCGGCCGCAGCGAGGAGAAGCGCGCGGTGGCCGAGAGCGTCGGCGCGCACCAGACGTTCGAGTCCGGCGCCCGGCTGCCCGAGCGCGTCGACGCGGTGTTCGAGACCGTGGGCAAGGCCACGTGGGCGCACACCCTGAAGTCGCTCAAGCCGGGCGGCATCGTGGTGGTGTCGGGGTCCACGAGCGGCCCGGACCCGTCCGCGGACCTGCAGCGCGTGTTCTTCCTGCAGTTGCGCGTCGCCGGCTCGACCATGGGCACGCGCGACGAGCTGGCCGACATGCTGAGCTACCTCGACCTCAAGGGGATCAAGCCCCGGATCGGCACAGAACTGCCCCTCAAAGACGCCGCTGAAGGCTTCCGCGCGATGCTCGACGGCGAGACCGCGGGCAAGATCGTCTTCACCCGCTGAGTCGACAGAACTCCTCCGGCCTGGGCTTTTCCGTCACGGATCAGCCCGGGCCGGTGCTTGTACGCCGCATTCCGTTAACCGTCAACACCCCGAGTTCGCAATCGGCTTGTTACCCCCAAAGTTCGACCGGAACTCGACCTTGAACGGTTAACCTGTAGACATGACCGCATCGAAGCGGCCCGCACCCGCTGTCCGGGGCGGCCGGCCCAGCAGCGAACCGGATCCCGTCCGGGTCACCTTCCGGCGCTTCGCCGGAGTGCGGACGCGAGTGCTCGAAGTCGGTCCGCCGGTGGTGGAAGCCGAGGCGCCCAAGCGGTCGCGCAAGCGCGGCACCGAGAAGCCCCGCGCACCCCGGCTCGTTCTTCTCCACGGCTACTGCGACA
Organism: Amycolatopsis sp. DSM 110486; assembly: GCF_019468465.1. Lineage (NCBI taxonomy): Bacteria > Bacillati > Actinomycetota > Actinomycetes > Pseudonocardiales > Pseudonocardiaceae > Amycolatopsis > Amycolatopsis sp. DSM 110486. The sequence goes on from NZ_CP080519.1 coordinate 671,893, forward strand.
GCGCCGACACCTGGCGTCCCGTGCTGGCCGAGCTCGCCTCCGCAGGCATCGCGGCCGTCGCCGTGGACCTGCCCGGCTTCGGCGACGCCCAGCCCCTGCGCCCGGGCCCCATGCTCCCCCAGCTCGACGCGTTCGCCGCCGCCGTGGTGCGCGAGCAGGCCGTACTCGGCCCCGTGGTGCTGGCCGGCAACTCCCTCGGCGGCACGCTCGGCCTGCGCGCGGCGCAGAACCCCCGGCTGCCGCTCGTCGGCGTCGTGTCGATCGCCGCGCCCGGCTTCGTCGACTCGTGGCTCGTCCGTACCGTCGCGCGCAACCCGTTGCCGCTGCGCCTGTACTCCGCGCTCCCCCTGCCCGTGCCTGGCTTCCTGGTCCGCGCGGTCGCCGAGCAGGTCGTACCCCGCCTGCTGTATGCCGACGCGGGCACCGCCGACGCCGGCCAGGTAAGCCGCTTCACCACGCTCTTCCCCGACTACCGCGCCACCACCTCCCGCCTCGAGCAGGCGCGCCAGCTCGTCACCGAGCTCGCCGACGCTTACCAACTCGACCGCGTGCACGTCCCGCTCCTGGTCGTGGCCTGTGGCAAGGACAAGCTCGTGTCCTCGGCCGCCGGACGCCGCCTGCACACCCTCGTGCCGCACAGCCGCCTGCTCGTCCGCGAAGACTGGGGCCACTGCCCCCAGCTGGACGACCCGCCCGAGATCGCCGAGCTCCTCACCTTCGCCGCCGCCGGCGCCGTCCGCTCCGGCGACGTGAAACACCCGGCCCGCGCCGCTTCGCAGGCCGCGGAGGACACGGCGGCGGGCTGAGATCCCGCCCGCGTCGGAACATCGGTGACACAGTGGACACGGCCTAGTACGGTGCGTTGCCAGAGCCCGTGACCCGGGCTCGGTTCACGACGTATGAGGAGACAGCGATGTCCGCTCCGCGCAGCCTGGGATCAGGGTCCGGCATCTTCCGGCGCAAACCGATCGAGACGATCGAGAGCGGCGGTGACGGCCTGCAACGCACACTGGGGCTGCGCCAGCTGACGGCGATCGGTGTCGGCGGCATCATCGGTGCCGGGATCTTCTCGCTGGCGGGCGCGGTGGCCAACCAGACGGCCGGCCCCGCCGTGCTGATCTCGTTCCTCATCGCGGGTATCGCGAGCGCGGCGGCGGCGTTCTCGTACGCGGAGTTCGCCGGGCTGATCCCGCGCGCCGGCTCGGCGTACACCTACGGCTACGCGGTACTGGGCGAGATCGTCGGCTGGTTCATCGGCTGGGACCTGCTGCTGGAGTACACCGCGATCGTGGCGGTGGTGGCCATCGGCATCTCCGGCTACTTCAACGACCTGCTGGGCTTCCTGCACGTCTCGCTGCCGCAGTGGATGTCGGGCGCGCCGGGCACCGAGCCCGAAGGCGTGGCGCACGGTTCGTACGTGGTGAACCTGTTCGCCGTGGTGCTGTGTCTGCTCATCGCGTTCATCCTCAACCAGGGCATGAAAAACGCGGCGCGGTTCGAGACGCTGCTGGTGTACCTGAAGGTCGCGCTCGTGGTGCTGGTGATCGTGGTCGGCGCCTTCCACATCAAGACGGGCAACTACAGCAACTTCTTCCCCTTCGGTGTCAGCGGCGCGTTCACGGGGGCGGCCACGGTCTTCTTCGCCGTCTTCGGCTACGACGCCATGTCGACCGCGGCCGAGGAGTCGAAGGACTCGCAGAAGCACATGCCGAAGGCGATCCTGTACTCGCTCGCGATCTCGATGGTGCTGTACGTGCTCGCCTGCCTCGTGCTCACCGGAATGGTGAACTTCAAGGACATCGACCCCGAGGCGGCGTTCTCGAGCGCGTTCGCATCGGTGGGACTGGGCTGGCTGGGCGCGGTGATCGCGGTCGGCGCCATCATCGGCATCCTCACCGTGCTGTTCACGTTCCTGCTCGGCGCCACGCGCGTCGGCTACTCCATGAGCCGCGACGGCCTGCTGCCGAAGTGGTTCGGCAAGACGCACCCGGTGCGCAAGGTGCCCACGCGCACCACGTGGATCCTCGGTGTGGCGTCGGCGATCATCGCCGGGTTCCTGCCCATCGGCGAGGCCGCGGAGTTGACGAATATCGGCATTCTGCTGGCGTTTGTGGTGGTGTGTATCGCAGTGATCGTGTTGCGGTACAAGCGCCCCGACCTGCCGCGCACGTTCCGCACGCCGGGCATGCCGGTGGTGCCGATCATCGGCGTGGTGTTCTCGATCTGGCTGATCACGTTCCTGAAGCCGGAGACGTGGCTGCGCTTCGCGATCTGGTTCGTGATCGGCATGGGCGTGTACTTCGGTTACAGCCGCCGGCATTCGGTGCTGGCGCGCGGCGAGAGTGAGTCCATTTCGGACTGACGCGCACGGAGACTCGCCACGCCCGGACGACGGTCCGGGCGTGGCGGGCGGCTACGGCTCGGCGCGGAAGATCAGGCCCGGCTCCTCATACCGTGCCTCCGGCACCTCGTAGAGCTTCTCGATCGCTTCGGCGCGGGAGGGGAAGTCGGCGATCATGAGGGCGGTTTCCTCGGCCGACGGGGTCAATCCGGCGGCAGCGAGCAGGGCCGGGACGACGGTGGCGGGATCGGGTGTCACGGGATTGTCCTTTCCTGGTGCGGGGTTCACGACAGCGGGGGAACGTGGCGGTGCCAGGAAGTGCGCTGCTGGTAGGCGTATCCGGCCGCGAGCACGGTGGCCTCGTCGAACGGCTTGCCGACGATCTGCAGGCCGAGCGGCAGCCCGTCGGCGGTGAAGCCCATGGGGACGGACATCGCGGGGTTGCCGAGGGCGTTCCAGTACGGCGTGTGGAGCGCGTCGACGATCTTGTCGAGCGTCAGCTTGTCCACCTCGGGGGCGCCGCACGCGCTCGTCGGCGTGAGGATGAGGTCCACGTCGGCGAAGAGAGCGGCGACCTGGCGCTGGCCGACACGCCGGACGCGCTGGGCCTGGACGTAGTCGCCGGCGCTGATGAGGGCGCCCGTGGCGACCGCCATGCGGGTGCCGGCGCCGTAGTCGGTCCAGCGGGAGCGCAGGTCCGGCTGGTGGTAGGCGTACGCCTCGGCCGAGAGCCCGAGCATCGTGGCGGTCTTGAGCTCGTCGTACAGCGGCAGCCGCACGTCGACGACCTCGGCGCCGGCCGCGGTGAGCTCGGCGACGGCCGCGTCCAGCGCCGGGTCGAGTTCCGGAGCGGTGAGCGGTGAGCGGTCGAGCAGGCGGTCGATGCCGATCCGCAGCCCGGCGAGTGATCCGGTGAGCCCGCCGGTGTAGTCGTCGACCGGGCGGTCGACCGACGTCGCGTCGCCGGTGTCGTGACCGGCGAGCACGGCGAGCATGAGCGCGCAGTCCTCGGCGCTGCGGGCCATCGGTCCGATGTGGTCGTAGCTGTAGCCCAGGGGCACGCACCCGGCTTTCGGGACCCGGCCGAAGGTCTGCTTGAGCCCGGTGATCCCGCAGCTGGTCGCCGGGTACCGGATGCTGCCGCCGGTGTCGGTGCCGAGGCCGCCGAGGAACAGCCCGGCCGCCACCCCGCTGCCGGTGCCCGAGCTCGAGCCGCCGGGGTAGTGCTCGGTGTTCCACGGGTTGCGCGGGATCGGGAACGGCTTGTCGGGGTCGGGGGTGCCGATCGCGTACTCCATCGTGCTGGTCTTGCCGGTGACGATCGCCCCGGCGGCCCGCAGCCGCGCCACGACCGGGGCGTCTCCGCCGGCGCCCCACGCGCGGTCGAGAACGAGGCTCTGCGCGGTGGTCTCGCCCTCCTCGGTGGCGATGATGTCCTTGATCCCCAACGGGATTCCGTGCAACGGGCCGCGGTCGACGCCGCCGGCCAGCTCCGCGTCGGCCTTGGCGGCGGCCGCGAGGGCGGTCTCGTCGAATCGGGCCAGGTACACGCCCAATGCCTCGTCGTGGGCGTCGGCGGCCGCGTACGCCGCGGTCGTGAGCTCCACCGACGTGGTCTCTCCGGCGCGCAGTGCGGCGGCGGCTTCGGTGATGGTCAGGTACATCGCGTCCTCCTCAGGCAGCCGCGGGCAGGGCCGGGCGGCGCAGGTGGTGGGTGGTGGCGGCTTGGTAGGCGCCGCCGAGGGCGAACAACGTGGCCTCGTCACGCGGGCGACCCACGAACTGCAGGCTCCCCGGCAGTCCGCCGATCTCGCCCGAGGGCACCACCAGCGCCGGGGAACCGGTGAGGTTGAACGGCACGCTCGTCCGGCAGGCGGCATCGAGCCACGGCACCTCGCGGTTCCCGAGGTCCGACGTCATCTCGGAGGCGATGAACGGGGGCAGCGCGCTCAGACCGGGCGTCACGAGCGCCGCGCAGCCCGCCATCGCGGCCTCGAGCTCCCGCTGGAACACCGGGCGCAGCCGCAGCGCCCGCAGGTAGTCCGCGGCGCTGACGAACGGGGCCGCGCCCAGCAGCGACGCGCCCATCTCGTCGCGGTCCTCGATCCCGGACACGTGGTCTTCGTGCAGGGAGAGCATTTCGGCGTAGATGATCCACCAGCCCGCGACGGCGGCGAGGTCGAACGTCGGCAGCTCCACGTCGACGAGTTCCACGCCGAGACCGGTCAGCTCGCCGAGCGCCGACTCGTACGCCTCGGCGACCGCGGGGTGCAGGTCACCTTCGAGGAACGCGCGATCCCGGGCGACCCGCAGCCCGCTGACGTCCCGGCCCACCGCCGCGCTGAACGGACTGTCCTGGGCGGGCAGGGCCGTCGGGTCGAGCGGGTCAGGCCCGGCGATCACGTCGAGCATCAGCGCGGCGTCGGCGACACTGCGGGTCATCGGCCCGGCGTGGTCCATGGTCCAGGACAGGCCCATCACGCCGTGGCGGGGCACGCGGCCGTAGGTCGCCTTGAGCCCGGTGATCCCGCAGAACGCGCTCGGGATGCGGATGGAGCCGCCGGTGTCGGTGCCGATCGCCAGCGGCACCTGGCCCGCCGCGACCGCCGCGCCGGAGCCGGACGACGATCCGCCGGTGGTGCGCCGCGGGTCCCACGGGTTCCGGGTGGGGCCGAAGGTCTTGTTCACCGCGCCCCCGCAGGCGAACTCGAAGGTGGCGAGCTTGGCGAGCAGCACCCCGCCGGCGTCGGCGAGCCGGGCCGCGAGCACCGCGTCGGTCTCGGGCACGTGGTCCCGGTACAGGGCCGAGCCACCGGTGGTCCGGATCCCGGCCGTGGCGACGATGTCCTTGAGGCCGTAGGGCACTCCCTCCAGCGGGCGGGCGGTGCCCTCCCGCCAGCGCGCGTCGGATTCGGCCGCTTTCACGCGCGCCGAGTCGGCGAGGAGGGTGATGATCGAGTTGAGGCCGGGGTCGGTGGCCTCGATCCGGGCCAGGCAGGCCGCGACGGCTTCGCTCGGTGTCGCGGTGCCGGCGGCGAACGCGGCGAGCAGCTCCGTCGCGGTGAGGTCGGCGAGGTCGGTCATGCGGTGCCTCCCTTGGTGATCCAGGCGAGCGCGGTGGCCGGTTCGCTGACCGGCTCGGTGAACGGCAGGGGCAGGCGCCGCAGGCGTTCCAGGTCCGCCCGGTAGTGGGTGTGCGTGGCGTAGGCCTGCGCGAGGCGCTCCGGGGTGAGCGTGATGTCGGAGTTCGCGGCGAACACGGCGAACTCCTCGGGTGAGGGCAGGGGCACGGATTCCTCCTTGACGACGGACAGGTGGGGGCGGCGGGGCAGCGTCTCCCGGACGGTGAGGGTGAGCAGGAGCCCGCCGAAGAGGCAGGCGGCCGTGGCCGCCAGCGCGGTGTGCACGCCGCCGACGGCGATGCCCGCTCCGGCGAGCAGTCCGCCGGCGAGCATCCCGATGTCACAGGCGATCCGGTACGCGGCGAGCGCGGTGTCCGGGTCCTCGGCGAGGTCGACGGTCATCGCGGCCGGGATGACCCAGGTCGTGCCGACGGTGACGCCGGCGGCGAGCGCTCCGAAGGCGAACGCGACCGGGCCGCGGACCACGGTGGCGAGCGCCAGCACAGCGACGGTGCCCCACGCCAGCGCCGCCGCCAGCGGGAGCAGCCGGCCGTGGCGGTCGCCGAACCGGCCGCCGAAGTGCATCGCGGCGACGTCGGTGACCGACAGCGCGAACAACGCCAGCCCCAAGGCGACCCAGCCCATGCCGAGCTGCGCGCCCAGCAGCGGCACGAGGGTCAGCGCGAGCCCGGAGCGCACCGCCTGCCCGAGCCCGGTCAGCACGAGCACCGACCACAGCCGGCGGCCGCGCACCCCGAGGCCCGCGGGCAGCCCGAGCCGGGGCCGCACGGCGGAAACCCAGCGGGGAGCGAGGAACCACGCCGCCACCGCGCCGGCCAGGTTCACCACGCCGCACACGCCGAACAGCAGCCGCAACCCGGCGGGCCCGGGCGCCACCGCCGCGATCAGGCCGCCGCCGAGCGGCCCGGTCGCGACGCCGAGGAACCAGAACGCGTTGAACGTGCCGATCGCGCTCCCGCGCACCCGCTCGCCGACGAGCCGGACGGCGAGGGCGATCCCGCCGCCCATGAACAGCGCCGTGCCGAAGCCCTGCAGCACCCGTGCGAGCCCGACGATCTCCCAGCTGGTGGTGGCGGCCGAGAGCAGGCAGCCGACACCGAACACCAGCAACGAAACCGTGAGCGCGGTGCGGGAGGACACCCTCGGCACGAACCGGGTGCCGAGGAAGTCCACCAGCAGCAGGGAAAGCCCGATCGAGGAGACCACGAAGGCCCCCCACGACGGCGATCCGCCGAGCCCCACCACGAGCAGCGCGGTGAACGGCGCGGTCAGCCCGAACCCGACCCCGGCCACCACGACGACGAGGTGGAAGCGGCGGCGGGTGTCCGCCCCGGAGACGGGCACCGGGGCGGACACGGGTGCCCGCGGGGGCACGGTTTCGATCACCGCGAACCGGCCGGCTGCGGTTCGGGCCGGCTGGCCCGCTGCGCCGCGACGCCGCCCGGCATCACGCCGGCCGCGTCCTCCACGACCGCGCCCGCCCGGAACGTCAGCGTGTCCTGCCACCGCGGCGCGATGATCTGGATCGACGTCGGCATCGAGGTTTCCGGGTCCGTGCCGCTCGGAACGGCCAGCGCCGGGTGCCCGGTCAGGTTGAGCACGCAGGTGTTGCTGACCATCGTGGTGCCGCGCGCGAGCAGCTCCAGGTCTTCGGCGGGCCGGTCCAGCAGCACCGGCGCGACCTGCGGCGTGGTCGGGGTGACGAGCAGGTCGAACCCCGCGAACGCGGCGTCGAGCTGCGCGGTCAGGGCCCGGCGCAGATTCGCGGCCTTGGCGAAGTAGGTGGAGAAGTACTTGTCGTGCAAGTACCTTCCGCCCAGCAGCCACACCTTGAAGAACGGCGGGAACGAGTCCGCCTCGAGCCGGCGGACCAGGCCGAAGGCGTGGGTCCGCTCCACGTCCACCTCGCCGAGGTGGGCGTAGCCGGCGCCGTCGGACTGGGCGTTGAGCCACGCCAGGTGCAGCAGCAGCGTGGTTTCGATCGCCCACGCGTCCGTCCACAGGGGAACGGATACAGGGGTCACGGTCGCGCCGGCGGCCTCCAGCGCGGCGCACGAAGACTCGAACGCGGCGAGCACGCCCGGTTCGCACAGAGCCGGGTCGCGGCCTTCGGTCACCACGCCGATCCGCAGCCCGCCCACCCCCTCGCCGAGGGCCGCGACGGCGTTCGTCGGCACGGGGGTACCCCGGACCCACTGCGGGTCGAGATCGGAGTGCCCGCTCATCACGTCGAGCATCCGGGCGGTCAGCTCGACCGTGCCCGCCATGGGGCACACCGCGTCGATCGTGTGGTCCATGTACGTCAGCCCGTGCGAGGGAACCAGGCCCTGCGTCGGTTTGATGCTGACGATTCCGTTGAAGGACGCGGGAATCCGGGCCGACCCGCCCTCGTCGACGCCGACCGCGAGATCGACCGCACCCGAGCGGACCGCCGACCCCGAGCCCCCCGACGAGCCGCCGGCCGAGCGGGTGGGGTCCACGGCGTTGCGGGCCGGGCCGTACCAGCTCGACTCGCCGGTGCCGGACGTGGAGAAGTCGTCCAGGTTCGTCTTGCCGACGACGTCGGCGCCGGCGGCGAGCAGCCGCGACACCACGACCGCGTCGGACGTCGGCGTGTAGTTCAGCGTCCGCGACGCGTTGGTGATCGGCACCCCCGCCACGGCGAGGTTGTCCTTGACGCCCACGGTGAGTCCCGCGAGCGGCCCGTCCGGCGCGCCTTTCACGTGACAGCGCCGGATGAACGCGTGGAACGGGTCTTCGGCGTCGTCGACCGGGCCGCCGGGATCGCGCTCGGTCCAGGTCAACGGCGGGGCGGGCGCGTGCAGTTCGTCCAGCCGGTCGACGCCGGCGAAGGTCTGGTCGAGGATCTGCGCGTACTGCTCGGCTTCACGCGGGGTGAGGGACATGTGCTCGGTCGCGCCGAGGTCCGACAGCTCCTGCGGCGTCGGCCTGCGCACGAAGCCGCGGATGCGGCCGCGGGGCATCGCCATGGCGGTCTCCTTTCGATGGGGTCGGTCAGCCGACCGACAGCTGGGTGAGGTCGGCGAACCAGGACTGCGCCTGCACGAAGCCGTGCACGCTGGGCGAGAGCACGCGCGGGTTGCGGTCGTCGACCACGACCAGCCACGGCGAGTCCTTCGCGAGGATCTGCGCGGCCTGCGAGTAGAGGCTCGCCCGCGCTTGGTCGTCGAGCACCGTGCGCGCCTTGGCGAACAGCGCGTCGACCTGGGGGTTGGTGTACTTGCCCGCGTTGGCCGTCGAGCCGGTGCCGAACCAGTTGCGCCAGAAGCCTTCCTGCTGGTAGCTCAGCGAGATGTTGAGGGCGTCGGCGTTGTCCGGGATCTTGCCGCTGAAGAAGTCGGTCAGCATGGCCGCCCACTCGATGGGCTTGAGCTGGACCTTGACGCCCACCTTGGCGAGATCGGCCTGCAGTGCCGTGTTCATCGGGGTGGGGACCATGTTGCCCGAACCGCTCGTCGGGTAGGACAGCGTCATGGTGAACCCGTTGGGGTAGCCCGCTTCCGCGAGCAGCTGCTTGGCCTTCGCCGGGTCGTAGCCGTAGGAGTCGTCGGCGCGTTCGTACGCCGCGTTGGCGTGCGGCACGAAGCCGAGCGCGGGTTCGGCGGTGCCCTTGAGGATGTTGTCGACCAGCGCCTGGCGGTTGATCGCCCAGTTGAGCGCTTCGCGGACCTTCACGTTGGTGAACGGCGGCTTCGCGAGGTTGTAGACCCACGGCCAGATGTGGTCGTAGGAGTTGGTCAGCACCTGGAAGCCCTGTGACTTCAGGTTCGGCACGTCGTCCGGCGGCGGCACCTCGATCCAGTTGACCTCACCGGAGCGCAGCGCCGCCACGCGCGCGGTCGGGTCGGGGATCGGGCGCAGGATCACCTTGTCGACCTTGGGCCGGCCGGCCCAGTACTTGTCGTTGGCCAGCATGACCATGCGCTGACCGCGCACGAGCGAGTCGAACTTGAACGGCCCGGTGCCCACCGGCTTCTCGGCGAAGCCCTGGTTGCCTTCGGCCTTCACCGCGGTGGGGCTGGCGAAGTACACTGTCGCCAGATCGCTGGGCAGGTAGGCCCACGGGCCGTTGGTGTCGATCACGATCGTCAGGTCGTCGACCTTGTGGTAGCTCTTGATCCCGGCGATCGACAGCCCGCCCTGGGCGTTGAGCTCCTGGTAGTACTGCGGGCTGTTCTTGTTCGTGTAGCGGTCGAGGTTGAACAGCGCCGCGTCCGCGTTCCACGGCGTGCCGTCGTGGAAGGTCACTCCGGCCCGCAGCTTGAACGTCCAGCTCGTCAGGTCGGCATTGGGCGTCCAGGATTGGGCGAGGTCGGGGGTGATCTTCGGGATCTGGTTGTCCTTGGTCAGGTCGAACTTCGTCAGCCCGTCGAAGAGCTGGTTGGCCACGAAGCGCAAGCCCTCGTAGCCCTGGCCCTGGGCGAGACCGGTGTCGAGCACGGGGATGTCGGACGCGGTCATCCCGATGGTGAGCGTGTTGCCGCCGGAGCTGCCGGCGGTGGCGCTGCCGCCGCAGGCGGACAGCAGGAGCGAAACGGCGGCGGCGAACGCGCCGAGCAGCGCGGTTCGTCCTCTCCGCTGGGCGAAGTAACGGTTGGGGGACAAGGGTTTTCCTCTCGGCAGGGGTCGAGGGCGTGCGGGGTCGGCCCGGCGGCCGGCGAGGCCGCTGGGCAAGAGGTGAGTGCCGGGGTCAGCCCGGTACGGCCACCGGGCTCACGTGAACGCAGGCCGCCCGATGGCCGGGTGCCGCCTCGGTGAGCGCCGGCCAGTCGGTCGTGCAGGCCGGTTCCGCGACCGGGCAGCGCGTGCGGAACCCGCAGCCGGACGGTGGGGCGGCCGGGTTGGGCAGGTCGCCGGAGAGCACGATGCGCTCGCGGCCCTGTCCCGGGGTCGCCGACAGCAGGGCCTCGGTGTACGGGTGGCGCGGGGTGGCCCACAACTCGCGCGCCGGGGCCAGTTCCACGACCCGGCCGAGGTACATCACGGCCACCCGGTCGGAGATGTGCTCCACCACGGCGAGGTCGTGGGAGATGAACAGGAACGCGACGCCGGTCTCGGCCTGCAGGTCGGCGAGCAGGTTGAGCACCTGGGCCTGCACGCTCTTGTCCAAAGCGGACACCGCTTCGTCGCACACGACCAGGTCCGGCCCCGTGGCCAGCGCGCGGGCGATCGCGACGCGCTGCAGCTGGCCGCCGGAGAGCTCGTGCGGGAACCGTTCCGCCTGCGCCGCGGTGAGCCCGACGCGCTCCAGCAGCTCCAGCACGCGCGGCCGGCGCGCACCGCGTTCGACCCCGTGCGCCCGGAGGTTGAACTCGATCGACTGGCGCACGCGCAGCCGGGGGTTCAGCGACGTCTGCGGGTTCTGGGGTACCACCTGCAGCCGGGCCCGCAGCGCTCGCATCCGCGGGCGGCTCAGCCCGGCCAGCGGCACGCCGTCGAACGTCACGGCGCCACTGTCCGGCGACAGCAGGCCCAGCAGCATCTTCCCGGTGGTGGACTTCCCGCAGCCGGACTCGCCGACCACGCCGAGTGTCTCTCCCTTGTGGACGGTCAGGGACACGTCGGAGACGGCCCGCACCCCGTTGCCGAACGTCTTGGTCAGGCCCTCGGCCTGCAGCAGCTCGTCGGCCATCACGCCACCACCGACGCCGGTTCCGGGTTCACCACGGGGCAGGCCGCCGACCGGTCCTCGGCCACAGCGGTCAGCGCGGGATCGGCCTCCGCGCACGACGGCCGGGCCTGGGGGCAGCGCGGGGCGAAGGCACAGCCGTCGGGGAACGCGCCGACCGCGGGCGGTGCCCCGACGATCGAGTGCAGCGCGCCCCGGGCGACACCGGGCGTGGGCAGCGAGTCCAGCAGCCCGGCGGTGTACGGGTGGCGTGGGGCGGAGAGCACCTCGTGCGCGGGCCCTTCCTCGACGAGCCGGCCCGCGTACATCACGCCGACCCGGCCCCCGAAGTCCGCGGCGACGCCGACGTCGTGGGTGACCATCAGCACCGCCATGCCGAGCCGCTGTTGCAGGTCGGCGATGAGCTCGAGGATCTGCGCCTGCACGGTCACGTCGAGTGCCGTGGTGGGCTCGTCGGCGATGAGCACCTGCGGGTCGCAGCTCACCGCGATCGCGATCACCGCGCGCTGGCGCATGCCGCCGGACAACTCGTGCGGATAGCTGCCGGCCACGCGTTTCGGGTCGGGGATGCCGACCAGCGCCAGCAGTTCCTCGGCTCGCCGCCGGGCCGCGGTCTTCACGCGCTCCACGCCGTGAGCGGCCAGCACTTCGGCCAGTTGCGCTCCGATGCGGCGCAACGGGTCGAGAGCACCCGTGGGGTCCTGGGGCACCAGCGCAATCTGCCCGCCGCGGAGGTCGCGCAGCTGCGGCTCCGCGAGCCCGGTGAGCTCGCGGCCGCTCAGCCGCACGCTGCCACCGAGTTCGGCGGCGGATCCGTAGAGCCGCATGATCGAGCGGGCGGTCACGGACTTGCCGCTGCCGCTCTCGCCGAGCAGCATCATCGTCTCGCCGCGGCCGATGGTGAACGACACCCCGCGCACGACCTCGGTCCGGCGGTGCCGGGAGACGAACGTCGTGGTGAGATCCTCGACCGCCAGGGGCGGGGAAACGCTCGCGTTCATGCCCGCGCCTCCGCCCGCACGTCGAGCAGATCCCGCAGGCCGTCGCCGAGGACGTTGAACGCGACCGACGCGACGAGGATGGCCAGCGCGGGGATCGCGGCCAGGAACGGCGCGGAGTAGATGTACTGCGTGTGCTCACTGACCATGAGGCCCCACTCCGGGGTCGGTGGGGAGATCCCCAGGCCGAGGAAACTCAGCCCGGCCGCGTACACAATGGACAGTCCGATCAGCGCCGTGCAGTACACGACGACCGGCGGGGCGACGTTGGGCAACACCTGCCGCAGCGCGATGGCCGAACGGGTGGCACCGCTCGCCCGCGCCGCCTCCATGTAGTCCAGGTCCACCAGCCGCCGCGTCTCCGTCTCCGCGACACGCGCCACCGGTGGCACGAGGATCACCGCGAGCGCGATGATCGCGTTGGACAGCCCGGACCCGAGCGCGGCGGCGATCGCGACCGCGAGCAGCACCGCCGGGAACGCGTAGAACACGTCCAGCGTGCGCATGATCAGCCGCTGGCCCCACCTGCCGGACAGGCCCGCCGTGACCCCGAGCCCGGTGCCGACGAGCGCGGCGAACGCCACCGGGACCAGGCCGGCCAGCAGCGACAGGCGGGTTCCGTCGACCAGGCGGGCGAGCACGTCGCGGCCTTGACCGTCGGTGCCGAGGAGATGGCCCGGGGTGCCGGCCGGCAGCAGCCGGTGCGCGGTGTCGCCCGCGATCGGGTCGCCGGCCAGCAGCGGCCCGACGAGGGCGGTGAGCACGATCAGGAGGACCACCGCGGCGGCGACGGTGGCGCTCACCGTCATCCGGCGGCGCCTGCGCGCCGGGGCGGCCGCCGGGGCGGTATGGGGCAGCGACGCGGCCGGCGCCGGTTCGGTCAGTGCGGTCATCGAAGACACTCCTCGAGGAGTTCGGTCGGTGGGGACGGGACCGGCGACGCTGCCGTCAGGTGCGGATGCGGGGGTCGACGAGGCCGTGCAGCGCGTCGACCACGAGGTTGATCAGCACGAACGCGAACGCGGAGACCAGCACGCCCGCTTGGATCACCGGCAGGTCGCGCTGGGTGATCGACTGGTAGACCAGCAGCCCGATGCCCGGCCACGCGAACACCGCCTCCACGAACACGACACCGCCGAGCAGGTAGCCGACCTGCAGGCCCGCCACGGTCAGCAGCGACGGGACGGTGTTGTGGAACGCGTGGCGCATCACCCGGGCCCGCGAAAGTCCGCGCGCGGTGAGCGCCTCGACGAAGTCCATGCTCATCACGTCGAGCACCGAAGAGCGGAACATCCGCGCGATGATCCCCGCGGGAACCAGCGCCGCGGTGACGGCGGGCAGGATGAGATGGTTGACCAGGTCGACGAATCCGCCATCGCCGTTCGGGTTGTGCATGCCGCTGACGGGAAACAGGCCCGCGTTCGACGCGAGGTAGATGATCAGCAGCAGGCCGATGGAGTACTGCGGCACGGAGATCGAGAACAGCGCGAACGCGTTGCCGAGCCGGGCCGCGATGCCGGTGCGGCGCAGGCCGGTCAGGGCACCGACGAGCAGGCCCAGCACGATCGCCAGCGCGCCGGCGGCGACGGTGAGGACGAGCGTGTTCACCAGCGCGTCGAGCACGATCGGCGCGACCGCGTCGTGGCGGGTGATGCTGGTGCCGAAATCTCCGGTGAGGGTGTGGCCGAGCCAGGAGAAGTACTGCACCGGCAACGGGTTGTCGAGCCCGAGCCGCGCGTGCAGGGCCGCTCGCGCCTCCGGGCTGCCGGTCGGGCCGAGCATCGAGGCGACCGGGTCGCCGGGGATGATCTTGATGGTGGCGAAGATGACGATCGAGACGCCGATCAGGATCGGGATCGTCATCAGCAGCCGTCGTCCGAGATAACCGGGCATCACGCCTCCTGCGCGGCTTGGGGCAGGCGACGTTGCCGGCGGTGTCGGGGCAGTTGGGCCAGCAGTGCGATGCGGTCGCCCCGCACCCTGGCGAACGCGTACTCCAGAGGCCGCCCGCTGCGATCGCGGACGAGCCGTTCGAACAGCATCAGCGGCGCGCCCGCCGGCACGTCGAGCACCGCGCCGGCCTCGTCGTCGGCGACGATCGCCTCCACCGCCTGGTCGGTCACGCCGAGCTCGAACCCGGCCGCCTCGTAGACCGAGTACCACTCCGTCACGGTCCGCCCGTGCCGCACCACCCCGAGCAGCGGCAGCGGCACGTAGGCCGTGCAGGCGTAATACGGTTCGGTCCCCAGCACGGCGAGGTACTCGATCACGCCGCACTCGGCGCCCACCGGCAGGCCCAGCCGGTCGGCGACGCGCGGCGCGGCCACCTCTTGAGCGATCGCGAGGATCTGGTGGGACACCCGTTCCAGCGCCGGTTCCGGGCCGTGCAGGTGGCTGAAGGCGTGCCGCACCTTGGACGCGACGGAGAACGTGCCCGTCCCCTGCACACGTTTGACAAGCCCTTCCTCACGCAGGAGCGCCAGCGCGTCGCGGATGACCTGACGGCTGGCCGAGAAGGACAACATGAGTTCGGCCTCGCCCGGCAGTGCCCCTGCGGGGAACTCCTCGTGCACGATGGCCGCCCGGAGCAGATCTCGCACCCGGCGGGCAGCGCTCAGGCGACGCTTGGTCCGCGGATCCATCCTGGCCTGCTTCATGCAGGAAGGGTGCGCTCGCTGCCGATTGTCCGGAAGGCCGGAAGCGTAACGCCGTCGTTAAGCCGGAAGCACCCTGGCGGAGATCGGGCTGACCTGCGCGTAACCCACCGCCGGGCGCCGATACGCGGGATCGGCGCACCGTCCGGCCGGAAGTTTCCCCGCCCTGTCGCCGTAGTCGATCTCGTGACCGGTCGGTGAGGCACGTTCTCGGTGCCGGGCTTGCGCGGTCGCCGGCGCGCTCAGGCGGGTGAGCGGGGAAGAGGCTCGCGTGCCGCGGCGTTGGTGTGCGACATGACCGCCGATCTGGAGCACGTCCGCAAGCTGTCCTTGCAGGAGAACGGCCTCGCGACCGTCTCGACCACCCGCGCCGACGGGACGGTGCACTCGTCCGTCGTCAACGCCGGGGTGTTCGACGACCCCGTCACGGGCAAACCCGGCGTCGCCTTCGTGGCGATGGGCGGGGCCTACAAGCTCAAGCTGTTGCGCACCGCCGGGCACGCGACGCTCACGTTCCGCCGCGGCTGGGACTGGGTGTCGGTGACCGGGGCGACCCACCTCGTCGGCCCCGACAACCCCGACGCGGCCTTCGACCAGGCCGGCCTGCCGACGCTGCTGCGCGACGTGTTCGAGGCCGCCACCGGTACCCACGACGACTGGGCCGAGTACGACCGCGTGATGGCCGAAGAGCGCCGGGTCGCGGTGTTCGTCGCGGCTGATCGGATCATCGGCAACCGCTGAAACCCCGAAGGCGAGCCCGCACCGGGCGGGCTCGCCTTCTTCTACTTCTTGCTCTTGCCGCTGTCCTCAGTGGACAGTGCCGCGACGAAGGCCTCCTGCGGGACCTCGACCCGGCCCACGGTCTTCATGCGCTTCTTGCCTTCCTTCTGCTTCTCGAGCAGCTTGCGCTTGCGGGAGATGTCACCGCCGTAGCACTTGGCGAGCACGTCCTTGCGGATCGCGCGGATCGTCTCACGCGCGATGATGCGCGAGCCGATGGCCGCCTGGATCGGCACCTCGAACTGCTGGCGCGGGATCAGCTCGCGCAGCCGCGTGGCCATCCGGTTGCCGTAGCCGTAGGCGGCGTCCTTGTGCACGATCGCCGAGAACGCGTCCACGGTCTCGCCCTGCAGCAGGATGTCGACCTTGACGAGCTCGGCGACCTGGTCGCCCGCCTCTTCGTAGTCGAGCGAGGCGTACCCGCGCGTGCGCGACTTCAGCGTGTCGAAGAAGTCGAAGATGATCTCCGCGAGCGGGATGTTGTAGCGCAGCTCCACGCGGTCTTCGGACAGGTAGTCCATGCCGAGCAGCACACCGCGCTTGCTCTGGCACAGCTCCATGATCGTGCCGACGAACTCGCTCGGCGCGAGGATGCTCACCTTCGACACCGGCTCGTGGACCTCGGAGATCTTGAGCCCGGTCGGCCAGTCCGACGGGTTGGTGACGACGATCTCGCTGCGGTCTTCGAGCACCACGCGGTAGACCACGTTGGGCGCGGTGGAGATCAGG
Organism: Amycolatopsis sp. DSM 110486; assembly: GCF_019468465.1. Lineage (NCBI taxonomy): Bacteria > Bacillati > Actinomycetota > Actinomycetes > Pseudonocardiales > Pseudonocardiaceae > Amycolatopsis > Amycolatopsis sp. DSM 110486. The sequence goes on from NZ_CP080519.1 coordinate 688,188, forward strand.
TCGAGGCCGAACTCGCGCTCGAGGCGGTCGCGCGTGATCTCCAGGTGCAGCAGGCCGAGGAAGCCGCAGCGGAAGCCGAAGCCCAGCGCGACCGAGGTCTCCGGCTCGTAGGCGAGCGCCGCGTCGTTGAGCTGCAGCTTCTCCAGTGCCTCGCGCAGCTCCGGGTAGTCGGAGCCGTCGACCGGGTAGAGGCCCGAGTAGACCATCGGCTTCGGCTCGCGGTAGCCGGCGAGCGGTTTGGTGGCGCCGTGGCGTTCGGAGGTCACGGTGTCGCCGACCTTCGACTGGCGGACGTCCTTCACACCGGTGATCAGGTAGCCCACCTCGCCGACGCCGAGGCCCTTGCTGGGCTTGGGCTCCGGCGAGATGATGCCGACCTCCAGCAGCTCGTGGGTCGCGCCGGTGGACATCATGCGGATCTTCTCGCGCGGGGTGATCTTGCCGTCGACCACACGGATGTAGGTGACGACGCCGCGGTAGGTGTCGTAGACCGAGTCGAAGATCATCGCGCGCGCCGGGGCGTCCGCGTCGCCGACCGGCGCCGGGACCTGGCGCACGACCTCGTCGAGTAGCGCGCCGACGCCGACGCCCGTCTTCGCCGAGACTCGCAACACGTCGGTGGGCTCGCAGCCGATGATGTGCGCGAGCTCGGCAGCGTACTTGTCCGGGTCGGCCGAGGGCAGGTCGATCTTGTTGAGCACCGGGATGATCTGGAGGTTGTTCTCCAGCGCCAGGTAGAGGTTGGCCAGCGTCTGCGCCTCGATGCCCTGCGCGGCGTCGACCAGCAGGACCGCGCCTTCGCACGCCTCCAGGGCGCGCGAGACCTCGTAGGTGAAGTCCACGTGGCCGGGGGTGTCGATCATGTGCAGCACGTGGTCCTGGCCCTGGACCTGCCAGGGCAGGCGGACGTTCTGGGCCTTGATCGTGATGCCGCGCTCACGCTCGATGTCCATCCGGTCGAGGTACTGCGCGCGCATCGCCCGTTCCTCGACGACGCCGGTGAGCTGCAGCATGCGGTCCGCCAGCGTCGACTTGCCGTGGTCGATGTGGGCGATGATGCAGAAGTTGCGGATCAGTTCCGGCGGCGTGAAGGTGGTGTCGGCGAACGTCTTGGGCGCTGTCACTCGTGTGGTCCTCGGGAAAGGTCGGGGGTGGCCGCTTCCTATCGTCCCATGGACCTCCGGGTGCGGTTGGGGGTCATCCCCGATGCGAGCGCGCCGGGCTGGTGGTGACCTCGAAGGATGAGCACTCCAAACCCTCCCCCGGGCGCGTTCGACAGCGCCTTGGACAGCGCCCTCGACCGGGCGTTCGGCCACCCCAGCGGCCTGCTGGGCCGTGTCGGCGGCCGGCTGATGTCCCGCGCCAACGCCGCCACCGAACGCCGTCTCGTGGCACTGGCCCGCCTCGAACCCGACGAAACCGTGCTGGTCGTGGGCCCCGGCCCGGGCATCGGCCTCGACGCCGCGAGCCGCCTCGCGGGCAAAACCATCGGCGTCGAACCTTCGCCCGAGATGCGCGTCCTGTGCCACGAACGCTGCGGCGACCGCGTGGAGCTGCGGAGTGGCACGGCGGCCGCCACGGGCTCGCTCGATTCGTCGGTGGACGCCGTGCTCAGCGTCAACAACGTCCAGCTCTGGCCCGACCGTGCGGCCGGCTTCGCCGAGCTGTTCCGCGTACTGCGCCCCGGTGGCCGGCTCCTGCTGTCGGCCCACGAGAAATGGCTGCCCATCCCCCGCCACGCCCTGGCCGCCGAAGTCACCGCGGCGGGCTTCACCGACCTCCAGACGTGGACCTGGGAACCACCGGGCTTCGCGACGCTGGCGGCGCAGCTGCGGGCTCGCAAGCCCTAGCGCGAGTCGCCGCCTTCGCGGCGCGGCCGCTCGCGACGGCGCGAGCCCACCCCGCGGGGTCGTGCCGGTCGGCGACGGAGAGGCACCGGGCAGGTAGAACGGGAGGGTGATACACGGTGCCGACGACGTCTCGTTCCACGACCTCGAGGTTTTCATCGCCTTCGCACGGCGCGAGCACTTCGCCCAGGCCGGCGAGGACCTGGGGTTGAACACCGCGACGGTGCAACGCAGTGTGCGGGGGCTGGAGCGCAAGCTCGGGGTCGCGCTCGTCGAACAGGCCGGGCGACGGGTGCGGCTGAGGCACGCCGGGCACGTCCTCGCGCAGGAGGCGAGCATGGTGCTGCGGGCCCGCTCGGACGTCGTCGCCAAGACGCGGGAAGAAGCCGGCGGTCCCCAGCAGGTGCTGCGGATCGCGCACACCTACTCGCTCGGCCTCGGATTCGTGCCGACGGTGCTGGCGAAGGTGCTGGAACGGAATCCCGACCTGCGGTTCCGCTGCCACCAGACGTCGGCGACGGAGGTGGTGACCCACCTGCTGCGCGGCGACGCCGACGTGATCTTCGGCTCCACCCCGCCCACCGATCCCGACATCGTGGTGCTGCCGTTGTTCAGCGAGCCGTTGCTGCTCGCGGTGCCGGCGGGCGACCCGCTCGCGGCACACGGCTCGGTGGCGCTGCGGACGGCGCGGAACCGGCCGTTCGTCGCGCTGGCGTCCGGGTCCAGCAGCCGCACCCACATGGCCAACGCGTGCGCCCGGGCCGGATTCGTGCCGCGGATCGCGGTCGAGGGCAGCGATCCGTTCATCGTCGAGTCGATGGTGGGCGCCGGTCTGGGGGTGTCCGTGGTGCCGGGCCGGATGGCCGACCACCACCATCCCCGGGTGACGCGGATCCCGATCGACGACCAAAGCGGGCACCGGACGGTCTTCCTGGCGCATCCGAAGAAGTCGGCCGTCGCCGCCATGGTCCGAGTGCTCGCGAAGGTAGCGGTGGCGCAGGGGAGCGTCGTTTGATCATTGTGCAAAACGCAATGATTGGGGCGTGAGGTTGGCGTTGTTCGGCCGCGGGCGGGGCGGAATGCTCGCCGCATGCCATTCGTAACAACGCAAGTCTTCTGCGCGAACGTGCGGAAGGCGGCGGACGCTCCGCTGCCCGAAACGGTGTCGCGAGCCGCGCGACGCAGTCTGTTCAACGTGCTGGGCACGGCGATCGGCGCGGCTCGGACCCCCGCGGTCGAGGCGCTGCTCGCCACGGCGGAGGAGCTCGGCGCCGCCGGTGCCGTGCCGGTCCCCGGGCGGGCGGAGCTGCTCGACCCCGAGTGGGCCGCGACCGTCGTGGGCACCGCCGCCCACCTCGACGACTTCGACGACACCCATCTCGCCACGGTGATCCACCCCGGCGCGGCCGTGCTCGCCGCGGTGCTGGCGCTGGCGCCCGAAACGGCACCCGACGGCGCGACCGCGCTCGAGGCGTTCGCCCTCGGGTGCGAGGCGCAGCTGCGGATCGGTGTCGCGATCTCGCCCAGCCACTACGACTACGGCTGGCACATCACCGGCACGTGCGGCGTGTTCGGCGCGGCCGTCGCCGCCGCGCACCTGCTGGGGCTCGACGCCGACCAGCTCGGTCACGCTCTCGGGATCGCGTCGACCGGCACGCTGGGCCAGCGCGAGGCGTTCGGCTCCATGACCAAACCGTTGCACCCCGGCAAGGCCGCGGCGGTGGGCGTCTTCGCGGCCCGCCTGGCCGCCGCCGGGCTGACCGCCCCCGAGGATCCACTGGGACCCGGTGGGGTGCTGCCGGTGTTCTCCGAGCCCGACTACGACGAGCTACGGCGCGACTGGGCCGGCACGTGGGAGCTGGAGTACAACGCGTTCAAGCCGTATCCGTGCGGGATCGTCGCGCATCCCGCGATCGACGCGGCGATCGGCGCTTCCGCGGCCGTCGGCGATCCGGGCGCGATCACCGCTGTGCGGATCAGCTGTCACCCGCTGGTGCCGGAGCTGATGGGCCGGTTGCAGCCCGCGGACGGCCTGCAGGCGCGGTTCAGCGCGCGGCACGCCGCGGCGGTCGGCCTGCTCGACGGCGAGGTCGGGCTGCGGCAGTTCTCCGACGAGCGGGCGATCGACGAGGACGTGACCCGGCTGCGGGCGCTGACCGAGCTCGTGCCCACCCCCGACTGCCCCCGGGACTCGGCGACGATCCGCGTGGAGCGTGCCGGTGCCGAGCCCGTGGAAGTCCACATCGAACACGCGCGCGGCAGCATGGCGCGCCCGCTGACCGACGAAGAACTCTTCACCAAGGTCGACCGGCTGGTCGAACCGGTGCTGGGCGCCGGCGCCGCCCGCAAGATCGAGGCGGCTGTCGACGGCCTTCCCGGTGCGCCCGGAATCGACGCGGTGATCGAGGTAATGCGACCGGAGGTGGCGAAGTGATGGGGACGGACGCGGTGCTGGAACTGGTGTACGCACCGGTCGACGAAACGGCACGCACTAAGGCAGCCGGGGCACTGGCACACGTCCGGGCCGCCTCGCCGGACCCGGTGCTGAGCGGCGTGCTGGGCGCTTCGGCGTCCCGCTCGACGGGCCGTGCCTGGCTCTTCGGTGCCGCGGCGGCGAATCTGCGGCCCGAAGTCGAGTGGGCCGCGGCGCTGGCCGCGGCCGCCGCTCTCGACGCCGACGCCGACGCGGTCGTCGCCGGCTCCGCGGTCGCCCAGGCGGTCGCCGATGCCCTCGGCCCCCAGCACGTCACGGCCGGCTGGTGCCTCGAAACCACCGCGGGCGTCGTCGGCGCAGCGGCGGCGGCCGCCCGCGTGCTCGGTCTGCGGGACTCCGCGCTCCGCTACGCCGTCGGCATCGCCGCCACCCAAGCATCGGGCCTGCAGTCCGTCGTCGGCTCCCCGCTGGGCGCCGTGCAGGTCGGCCGTGCCGCCGCCACGGGTGTAGAGGCAGCACTCATGGCCCGCAACGGCTTCACCGCCGCCGAGGACCCCCTGGCGGGCCGCCGCGGCCTGTACGCGCTGATGTCGGCGCCCCGGTAGCCGTCCGAGCACAACCGAGCGAAGGCGAGAACACGGTGAGCAGCGAGGAACCTGTGCAGCGCAGCCCGGGAGCCCGCCGGAACGGGAACCGTCCGACGAGGACGGACCCACCGGCAGCCACCGGTGACACCGGAAGCCCGGAGGTCGCGCCCGTCGTGGCGGGCGCGGCGGAGGGTGCCGGTGGTTCCGAGACCGCGGTGGCACGCGAGGCCGCCCCGGCTGTGAACAAGGGCGGCGGCACACCAAGTCCGGGCACCGGTGGTTCCGGGTCCGCGGTGCCGGGAAATGCCGCGGCGGGCATCGCCGGCGGTACGGAAAGCCCGGAGGCTGTGGCGTCGGATGGCGCCGCAGGTGGGGAAAGTGCCGGTTTCAGCGGGAATTCGGAGGCCGCGGGTTCGCGTGACACCGCGGCGGGAGAGTCCGGTGAATCCCGGATTCGGGGCACCGCCGCGGCGGTCGCCACGGACGGTCGGCCGGCGGAAGTCGCCACCCCGCCCGGCGCCACGATCGCGGAGGCCACGGCCGCCGGCCCCGAAGGCGTGCCCCGCCTGGACCGCTTCGCGATCGGGCAAGTCGTGTTCGGGGTCGTGTCCGTGGCGGTCGGGGTGGCGGCGCTCGTCGACGCCGCCGGGCTGGCGAAGTTCGGCAAGAGCGGCCAGCCCGGGCCGGGGTTGTTCCCGGATCTGATCGCGGCGTTGCTGGTCGTGTTGGGGATCTGGCTGACGGTCCTGACGCTCGTCCGGCCGGTGCGCGCGGAGCCGAAGGAAGACGGTGAGACCGTCGATCCGCGGGGGTTCCGGCGGGTGGTCACCGTGTGGCTGGCGTTCGTCGTCTCGATTCCGTTGCTCGTGTTGCTCGGCTTCGCGCCCGCGATGGCCGCGCTGGTCGCCTTCCTGGTGTTCGGGGTGGAGCGCATCCGCGGGTTCCGCCCAGTGCTCGCGGTGGTGCTCGTGCCGGCTCTGGTCTACCTGCTGTTCTCGGGCGTGCTCGGAGTCGAGCTGCCCGAGTCGATTCTCTTCCCCGTCTGATCCCGCCTTGCTTGCCCTCAGCTGGTCTCAAAGGAGAGTTCCATGGGCGCCTTGAACAACCTCCTCGACGGCTTCGCCGCCGCGCTCACCCCGACGAACCTGTTCTGGGTGGCGGTCGGCGTGGTGGTGGGCACGCTCGTCGGCATCCTGCCCGGGCTCGGCCCGCCCGCGACGCTCGCGATCCTGCTGCCGCTGACCACGAGCCTCCAACCGGCGACCGGCCTGATCCTGATGGCCGGCATCTATCACGGTGCGAAGTTCGCCGGATCGACCACGGCGATCCTGCTGAACATCCCGACTGAACCCTCGTCCGTGGTGCTCTGCCTGGACGGCCACGAACTCGCGAAGAAGGGCCGCGCGGGACCCGCGATGGGGATGTCCGCGATCTCCGGCTTCATCGCCAGCACGGTCGGCGTGGTCGCATTGACGTTCACGGCACCGGTCGTGGCCAAGCTGGCCGTGGACTTCGGCCCGCCGGAGTACGCCGCGCTGATGGTGTTCGCGCTGCTGCTGGTGATCATGATGGCCAGTGAATCGCCGTTGAAGGGTTTCATCTCGATGGGGCTGGGCCTGCTCCTGTCCACTGTGGGCATCGACCTGTTCACCGGGCAGCAGCGGCTGACCTTCGGCAGCGTCACGATGTCGGACGGCATCGAGTTCATCACGCTGTCCGTGGGCCTGTTCGCCGTCGCCGAGGTGCTGGTCAACGTGGAGAAGGCGAGCGGACGGCCGCTGTTCACCATGCCGTCCAAGTTCCGCGAACTGCTGCCCAGCAAAGCCGACCTGCGCCAGAGCTCGGGCGCGATCACGCTGGGTTCGGTGCTCGGCTTCCTCGTCGGCGCGCTGCCCGGTGGCGGCTCGACCGTCGCGTCCTTCCTGTCGTACACGCTGGTCAAGCGCACCTCACGGACGCCGGAGCGGTTCGGCAAGGGCGCCATGGAAGGCGTGGCCGGGCCGGAGGCGGCGAACAACTCCGAGTCCGGTGGCGCGATGATCCCGTTGCTCACCCTCGGCCTGCCCGGCACGGCGAGCACGGCCGTGATGCTGGCCGCGCTGCTGTTGTACGGCCTGCAGCCCGGGCCGCTGCTCTTCACCGAGCACCCGGAGATCGGCTGGCCGGTGATCGCGAGCCTCTACATCGGCAACGTCGCGCTCCTGATCCTGAACCTGCCGATGATCCCGATCTGGGTGAAGCTGCTGAAGGTGCCCTACTGGGTGCTCTACCCGGCGATCCTGGTGCTGGCCGTAGTGGGTGTGTACAGCATCCGCAGCTCCATGTTCGACGTCGCGCTGCTCGCCGTGTTCGGAGTGGTCGGCTACGTCTTCCGGAAGCTGGGGGTGCCCGCGGCGCCGATGCTGATGGCTTTCGTGCTGGGGCCGATGGCGGAGAACGCGGTGCGCCAGTCACTGGTGCTGTCGAAGAACAGCCCGCTGATCTTCGTGCAACGGCCGATCGCCGCGGTGATCCTCGGCGTGGCCGTGCTGGCCGCCATCGCACTCGCCGTGACCGGGCGGCGGCGCCGCGCCACGCGGGCCGCGGTGCCCCAGCCCGTGGCCACCCACTGAACAAGGAGATCCCATGCGCACTTCCCTGAGATTGGGCGCCTGCCTCGCGGCGATGACGCTGATCCTCAGCGGCTGCGGCATCGCGCAGCGGCACTCCGCGAACGGGGTGCCGAGCCGGACCGAGGTGGTGGTCCACACCGGTCCGGGCGGGGGCAGCGACGTCTTCGCCCGGCAGGTCGTGAAGATGCTCCAGGACGACAAGCTGATCGACGCCAACTGGCCGGTCCGCAACGAGACCGCCGGCTCCGGCATCGGCGCGATGTCGTACCTCAAAGGCCGGCGTGGCCGTGAGGACACCATCGCGGCCATCACCCCGACGTGGATCGTCACGCCGCTGACCCTCGACGGAGCCGCGGTGTCGGTCTCCGACGTTCAGCCCATCGCCGGCCTGCTGGTCGAGCCGCAGGTGATGGCCGTGCGGGCGGACTCGAAGTACCGCACGGCGGCCGACTTCATCGCCGACGCGCGCGCCCACCCCGACGGGCTCGTGCAGGTCGGTGGCTCCGTCACCGCGACGGATTCCCTGACCGGACAGGCCCTTCAGTCGAGGACGAAGACGAAGTGGAGTTTCCTGACGTTCTCCGACAGCGGCCAGCGCATCGCGTCGCTGCTGCGGGGCGACGCCCAGATGATGATCGGGTCCACCGGCGACTTCAGCGAGCAGGTGCGGGCCGGTGCGATCCGCGTGATCGGGGCGGTCGGCGACAAGCGGCTGGCAGCGCTGCCGAACGTGCCGACGCTGGCCGAGGAGGGCGTGCCGAGCGAAGGCCTGCCCGAGGAGTTCCGCGGTTTCATGGGCCCGCCGGACATGCCGGCGCAGACCGTGGCCTACTACCAGGAGCAGCTGCGGAAGCTGAGCACGCGGCCGGACTGGAAGAAGTACGCCGAGGCGGACGGTGACGTGACCAAGTTCCTGGACGCGAACCAGTTCCGGACCTACCTGGCGCAGCAGCAGGCTTCGCTGAAGAAGCTGGTGGACCAGCTGGGGCTGGCTTCGCGGTGACGGAAGACCGACAGGAGAGGGAAAAGGTGGACGAGACCCGGTCGCTGGCGGCATTCGCGTCGGCTCTGGCTTACGAGGACCTGCCGGAACAGGTGGTGCACGAGGCCCGTCGTGCGCTCATCGACTGGCTGGCTTGTGCGCTCGCGGGCGCCTCCGCGACGGGAACCGGGGCGCTGGTGCGGGTGGCCGCCCGCGTCGGCCCCGGGACCACCACGCTCATCGGCCGCCGCGAGCGGGCTTCGGCGCCGTTCGCGGCTCTGGTGAACGGGTTCGCCTCGCACGTCGAGGACTACGACGACACGTTCAACCCCGGTGGCACGACCGTGCACGGTTCGGCGCCGGTGTGGCCGGTGGTCTTTGCGTCGGCCGAGCAGGCACCGATCAGCGGCGCTCGGGCGTTGGCCGCGTTCGTCGCCGGATTCGAGACGGAGACCCGGGTCGGGCTCGCGGCAGGACCGGAACACTACGAGGCGGGCTGGCATGTCACCGGCACGACCGGGCACCTGGGCGCGGCGGCCGCCGCGGCGAATCTGCTCGGCCTGGCGCCGGACGTGACGGCGCAGGCGTTCGGGACAGCGGGGACACAGGCCGCGGGGCTGAAGAACGTCTACGGCACCGACGGAAAGGCCCTGCACCCCGGTAAGGCCGCGATGGACGGCCTGCTGGCCGGGCTGGCCGCGGCCGAAGGATTCACGTCTTCCACCGACATCCTGGAGGGGGAGCGCGGATTCCTGGCGGTGCTCTCGCCGGCGCCCAAACCGGACCGGCTCACCGAAGACCTCCACGAGACGTGGCACCTCCTGGCCAACGGGTACAAGGCCTACCCGAGCGGCTCGCTCACCCATCCCACGCTCGACGCGATCCGGACGTTGCGCGCACGCCACGGCTTCACGGCCGAGGAAGTGTCCGAAGTGGAGGCACGAGTGCACCCCTACGCCGCGACCGTGACCGGGAAGGTGCGGCCCCGGACGGGTCTGGACGCGAAGTTCAGCCTCACCCACGGCGCGGCGGTGGCCCTGGTGGCGCAGCGGCCGGGACTCGAGCACTTCAGCGACGCCGGCGCGACCGACCCGGTCCTCACGCAGGTGCGGGAACGGGTCACGGTCGTGGCCGACCCCACGCTGACGAAACGCGGTGCCGTCGTCACCGTCACGACCTCCGACGGGCAGCGGTTCACCGAGTCCGTGGCGGACAACCGCGGCACGCCGGACAACCCGCTGCCGGACGACGACCTCGCAGCGAAGTTCCTCGACACCGCGGCGCCGCGGTTAGGCGCGGAACCGGCCCGGGAGCTGCTAGACCTCTGTTGGCGGATCGGCGCGGACGAAGACTTCGCCGGGCTGGTCCGGCGGACGGGAGCGGTCTCGTGACCCCGCCGATCGCGATCGTCACGGGCGGCGTGCGCAACCTCGGCCGTGCGATCGCGCTCGCGCTGGCCGCCGACGGCTTCGGCGTGGTGGTGACCGCGGGTTCGGACCACGCGACGGCGCAGCAGACCGCCGGGGAGATCGCCGCGCTCGGGGTGCCGGCCCTCGGGCTGGTCGCGGACGTCGCCGATCCGGCCGCCGTCGCCGGCATGGTCGAGCGGGCCGCCGAGCTCGGCCCGGTGCGGGTGCTGGTGAACAATGCCGCGCTGCGCACCCGCGTCCCGTTCGACGAACTGACGCTCGCCGAATGGGCGGCGGTGCGCTCGGTGACCCTCGACGGCGCTTTCCACTGCGCCCACGCCGTCCTCCCGCACTTGCGCCGCGCGGGCGGTGGCCGCATCGTCTCGATGATCGGCGCCAACGCCCTGCGCGGTGATCCGTCGCGGGTGCACCTCTCCGCCGCCAAGCACGGGGTTGTCGGGCTGACCAAGGCCCTCTCCGCCGCCTACGCCGCCGAAGGGATCACGGTGAACGCCGTGTCCCCGGGTCGGATGAACGCTCCCGACGCAGCCGAGTCGGAGCTGCGCCGCGAGCGCGTGGCCGCGACCGTCGCGTTCCTCGCGTCCCCGGCGGCCGGGCACGTGACCGGACAGCTGATCTCGGTGGGGCCGCCGGAGGCCTAGGGTGCGGTCGAGGCGGTCGACCCTTTTCCGTTTCGCCGAAGATGCCCTGGTCAGCGGCGTAAGTGATCGCGCCGGCCAGACACCCGGCGCAGGTCGGTCTTACCCGTCGGCGTGGATCCCGGAGCGAGCCAGGCGGGAGTGGAGGTAGTCGTATCCGATCTTGACGCCGCGGTCACGGGTGGCTTCCCGCCGGGCACAGCCGTGGGCTCGCCGGGGATCCGGCCGGCCGTTTCGACGTCCAGGCCGACCAGCCCACCGGGCCGGCCCCGCTCGTAGCGGATTGCGGTGGTCCTGCCGGCCCGGATCACCTGCCCGCCGGTCGGGGCCGGGTGTCGCCGGACGCAGCACCCGGTGGCGCGCCGTCACCCGCGCGGCACCGTCTGTGTCGGGGCACCCAGCCCGTGGCCCGGTCAGGCCTGCCTCCGCCGCTCACGCTGCCGCGAGGCCACGATTCGCTTCGTGACCTCGCCACTGGCCCACGCCTAGCGCGAGTCCGTCCGCAGCGGGTGGTCGGGCGGCACCTGCACCAGGACGATGCGCAGGCCGTCCGGGTCGGTGATCCAGGCCTCGTCCAGCCCCCACGGCTCGCGGCGCGCCCCGCGGACCGGCGTGACGCCGCGTGCGGCCAGCTCCTCGAGCGTCGCCGGCAGGTCGCGGACCTGCAGCCACAGGTCGACGGCCGTGGAGGGAGTGGCGTCGTTGCTGCCCACGACCTCGATCGAACCGCCGCCCGCGAAGAAGACCGTGCCACCGGGGAACTCGCGCTGGATCGCCAGCCCGAGCGTGTCCCGGTAGAACGCGGTCGAGGCCTCCAGGTCGCGCGGGTGGATCAGCACCCGGCTGCTCAGTACGTCCATGCGTCCTGCCTACCCGAGTGGCTCAGGCCACCGCAATCGCGACGATCCCGGCCAGCACCACCAGCGAGCCCACCAGCCGGCGCGCCGCGTGCCGCTCACCGAGCACGAACCACGCCGCGAGCCCGCCCAGCACGATCGACAGCTCCCGCGCCGGCGCGACCAGGCTGACCGGCGCCATCCGCAGCGCGTACAGCACCAGCAGGTACGCCGCGGGCGAGGCGATCCCGACGATCAGCGTCTCCTTGCGGTGCTCGCGCCACAGCTTCGCGACCTCGGCCCGGTCACGCAGGGCCGCGGGCGCCAGCAGCACGCTCTGCACCAGCGCCCCGCAGCCGAAGTACACGAGGGGCGGCACCGCGAGCGTCGTCACTGAGTGGGCGTCCCAGAGCGTGTAGGCCGCGATGGTCGCCCCGGTGAGCACGCCGTAGAACACACCGGCGCGGCGCGCTTTGACGTCGGCCTCGCTGCCGCCAAGGCTGATCACCAGCACGCCCGCCACCACGAGGAACGCCCCGATCAGGCCCAGCACGCCGGGGTGCTCGTGCAGCACGAGCACCGCCGCCAGCACCGACAGCAGCGGCCCGGTGCCGCGCGCTAGCGGGTAGACGATCGACAGGTCGCCGACGGCGTACCCGCGCTGCAGCACTGTGCCGTACGCCACGTGCAGCACGGCCGTCACCCCGGCGGCGAGCAGCCAGGTCCACTGTGGACGTTCGTTTTCGACCAGGAGTGCCGTGATGACCACGGGAAGCAGCACCACGGCGGAGACGGTGTAGTACAGCCACACGAACCGCGGCCCGCCGAAGGTGACGCGCTTGGCGGCGAGGTTCCACCCCGCGTGCACGACAGCGGCGATGAGGACGAACGACAGAGCTGTGGTGTTCACTGGACCCCTTCGAGTCTTCCGCGCACGCGGAAGGCCGGGTCCTCCAGGCTTTTGTCCCGTCAGATGAACGGCGGGCGTCGGGCCGCGCCGATGGTGCCGCTCGGACCTGTCCCGCCGGCCCTGGTTGTCTTGCGTCTTACTCTCGCGTTGGTGCGGCGGGCCGGCAGCGGAACCCTAGGCACTACGTTCTCCACGGTAGCCGAACCGATCACTCCGGGCCGCCCGAGGGGCCCGCGAGCAGGCCTGTTAGGCTTTCCCGTCGTTGCCGTGCGGCATTCCGTCAGGGAGGAAACCCGGCCGCGCCTGTCTTCACGCCAGGCGCCCGGAGCCACTTCGACGCGGCAGCGACCTTCACCGAGACGAAAGCAGGACGCCTTCATGGCCAACATCAAGTCCCAGATCAAGCGCATCACCACCAACGAGAAGGCCCGTCAGCGCAACCTGGCGATCCGCTCCTCGGTGAAGACCGCGATCCGCAAGTTCCGTGAGGCCGCCGACTCCGGCGACAAGACCAAGGCCCTCGAACTCCAGCGCGACGCCGCCCGCAAGCTCGACAAGGCCGTCACCAAGGGCGTCATCCACGCCAACCAGGCCGCCAACAAGAAGTCGGCTCTCGCGAAGCGCGCGAACCAGCTCTGAGCTGATCGCAGCACCCTGCCAGACCTGAAAGGGCCCGGTGACCGACTGTCGCCGGGCTTTTTCGTGCGCTCTCCCGCCCCCTGCGCGCAGCGTGCCTGTGCGCTGAGATACCGCGGCGACGGTCGATCGGCCGGCGGTGGCTGTTGCAAAATCTGCGCACGCGACCAACGGTCCCGCCCGGCCATCTCGCGGCGGTTCGGCGGTGCCTCAGGCCCGATGCCGGTGGCTCGAACCCTGCCCGCCGAGCAGCGTCAGCGTTCACCCTTGGCGGCGACAACCTCGACGACCGCGCGTTCCAGGGCGTAGTCCGCGTCCGCCGCCACGCCCTTGACCTCGGCGTTCAGGCGGGCGACCACGCGCATCGCCGTGGCGAGGCCGTCCTGGCCCCAGCCGCGCGACTGGCCCTGCGCCTTGCGGATCTTCCACGGCGGCATGCCCAGCTCTCCGGCCATCTGGTTCGGGTTGCCGCGGCCGGCGGCGGACACGCGGGCGATTGTGCGCACCGCGTCCGCGAGGGCGTCGGCGACCAGGACGTGCGGCACGCCCAGCTGCATGGCCCAGCGCAGCGACTCCAGGGCCGCCGCGCGGTCGCCACCCACGGCCTTCTCCGCCACGGCGAAGCCGGTCACGTCGGCGCGGCCGGTGTGGTAGCGGCGCACGGCCTGCTCGTCGATGGCGCCACCGGTGTCGGCGACGAGCTGCGTCGCCGCGGAGGACAGCTCGCGCAGGTCGGAGCCGACGGTATCCATCAGCGCCATCACCCCCGCCGCGTCGATCTTGCCGCCGACGCGGCGCACCTCGTTGCGCACGAACGACTCCCGATCGGCGGCCTTCGTGAGCTTCGGGCACTCGGTGATCTCCGCGCCCGCCTTTTTCAGCGCCGCGGGCAGCGCCTTGGCCGCCTTGCTGCGGCCGCCGCCGTTGTGCACGACCACGAGCACGATCCCGTCGGCGGGCGCCTTGAGGTACGCCATCACCGCGTCCGCCAGCTCCTGCGAGATGTCCTGCGCCGAGTCGAGCACGATGACCCGTCCCTCGCTGAACAGCGAGGGACTCACCAGCTCGGCGAGCACGGGCGGTGTGAGTTCGGACACCCGGTTGCGCGTCATCTCGGCCGTCGAGTCCACGGCCCGCGCGGCGTCCAGCGACGAGCGGACAGCCCGCTCGATGAGCAGTTCTTCCTCACCGAGGACGAGGTGGAGTGGCGCGGGTGCGGTGGTCACCCCGCCATCCTCTCACCCGCCCGGCCCCGCGCCCGCTGCGGTGATGTGCGCCGCCACCGTGGCACGAGGTGATCGCCATGTCGTACGGTGTACCCGAGGCAACGCCCAGCGAGGCGCGCCGACAACTGAAGACCGCTCATCCAGAGGGGCAGAGGGAACGGCCCGAAGAAGCCCCGGCAACCGGCGTACAGCCTGTCTTCCCGAATTTGCGGGATAGCTGACGACCACGGTGCCAATTCCGGCCCGCTTTTGCGGGGCAGATGAGGAAAGGAACCTCGCGATGACCGTTACCCTCGGCACGACCTCCACCAAGAAGACCCTGGACCTCGGTCCGGCCGTCGAACTGGTGTCGAAGGAAGAGGGCCACCGGCAGCCGCTCGCCCCGGAGTTCGTCTCCGCGGAGGACTTCTCGCCGCTCGAGGTCGCCTACGACTTCGGCCGCGTGCGCCGCGAAGACATCGAGGCCGGCCCCAAGAACATCTGGCGCTACAAGAAGCTCCTTCCCGTCCCCTCGACTGTCGAGGAGATCCCGAACACCGAACCCGGCGCCACCCGCCTGGTGAAGGCCGACCGCCTCGCCAAGGCCCTGGGCCTGAAGTCCCTGTGGGTCAAGGACGACACCGGCAACCCCACGCACTCTTTCAAGGACCGCGTGGTCGCCGTCGCGCTGGCCGCGGCCCGCGAGTTCGGCTTTGAGGTCCTCGCGTGTCCCTCGACCGGCAACCTGGCCAACGCGACGGCCGCCGCGGCGGCCCGCGCCGGCTGGCGGTCGGTCGTCCTGATCCCGAAGTCGCTCGAACGCGCCAAGATCCTCACCACCGCCGTCTACGACGGTGACCTGATCGCCGTCGACGGCAACTACGACGACGTCAACCGCCTCGCCACCGAGCTCGCCGGCGAACACCCGACGTGGGCGTTCGTCAACGTCAACGTGCGCCCCTACTACTCCGAAGGCTCCAAGACGCTCGGCTACGAGGTCGCCGAGCAGCTCGGCTGGCGCCTGCCGGAGCAGATCGTGGTGCCGATCGCGTCGGGCTCGCAGCTGACCAAGGTGGACAAGGGTTTCCGCGAGCTCGGCCAGCTCGGCCTCGTGGAAGCCAGCCCCTACAAGGTGTTCGGCGCGCAGGCCACCGGCTGCTCCCCCGTCTCGGCCGCGTTCCGCGCCGGCCACGACGTCGTCCAGCCCGTGAAGCCCGACACCATCGCCCGCTCGCTCGCGATCGGCAACCCCGCCGACGGCCCCTACGTGCTCGACGTCGTCAACCGCACCGGCGGCGCGATCGAGGACGTGAGCGACGAGGAGGTCGTCGCGGGCATCCAGCTGCTCGCGCGCACCGAGGGCATCTTCACCGAGACCGCGGGCGGCGTCACCGTCGCGACCGCCAAGAAGCTCATCGAGGCCGGCAAGATCGACCCCGACGCCGAGACCGTGCTGCTCATCACCGGCGACGGCCTCAAGACGCTCGACGCCCTCGAAGGCCGCATCGGCCCCAAGGCCACCGTGCCGCCGTCGGCCGAAGCCGTGAGCAAGGCCCTCGGCCTCTGACCGCCGGGCCCGCGGGCCGCTCCCCTACCGGGGCGGCCCGCGCGGCTCACCCCGGCGCGCCACCGCCGGCCCGCCGTCACCGGGCAGCACGGCCGTGTCGCCGTCCACATCGGTCCGCGTCACGAGCACACCCAACGTGCCCAGCACGTCCACTGTGGACTTCGCCGGGTGCCCGTAGCTGTTGCCCGCGCCCACGCTGATCATCGCCGCCCGCGCGCCCACCGCCTCGAGGAACTGAGGCAACGAGTAGCGCGAGCCGTGGTGGGGAACTTTCAGCACATCGGCGTGCAGGTCCACCCCCTCGGCCAGCAGGTCGGCCTGCGCGGCCAGCTCCACGTCTCCGGTCAGCAGCACCCTCCCCGCGGCCGTGGTCGCGCGGAGCACCACGGAACTGTTGTTGATCATCGTGCCGTCCTGCAGGGCGGCCGCCCGAGCCGTGACGTAGCGCGGTCCGAGCACGTCCAGCGACAGCCCCGGCCAGTCGAGCCGCTGCCCGTCGCTCAGCTCCAGCAGTGGAACGTGGTGCGTCGCCGCCTCCTGCGACACCTGCTGCCACGCCCACGCCGGCGCCCGCCCGGGCCCGACGGCGATCGCCCCCACGGCCCGGCCGTCGAACACCGACGGCAGCCCGCCGATGTGGTCGGCGTGCAGGTGGCTGAGCACCAGCAGCGGGATCCGCTCCACGCCGAGCCGCCGCAGGCACTCGTCCACCGGACCCGGCTCGGGCCCGGTGTCCACGACCACCGCGCGCCCGGGCTCCGCCGTGGCCAGCACCACGGCGTCGCCCTGGCCGACGTCGCACTCCACCATCGCCCAGCCCTTCGGCGGCCAGCCGGGTGAGAGCACCCGCGGCGGCACCACGATCAGCAGCACCGCCGCCAGCCCCATCGCCACCAGCAGCCGCGCGCGCCGGAACCGGAACGCGACCACCACCACGACCAGCACCCCGGCCGCGCACACCCCACCCCACCAGCCACCCGGCCACGCGAGCACCGCCCCCGGCGCACGGGCCCCGTGCCGCGCGACGGTGATCAGCCAGCGAGCCTCCGGATCAGCCAGGTGCACCAGCACGTGCCCGGCCCCGGGCCACCACGGCCCGACCACCGTGGCCAGCACCCCGAGCACCGTGACCGGCGCGACGACGGGCGCCGCCAGCACGTTGGTCACCACCGAGACGAGACTCACCGTGCCCGCCATGCCCGCGATCACCGGCGCGGTGACCACGAACGCCGCCAACGGCACCGCGATCCCTTCCGCGTACCCCGGCGGAATCCCTCGGCGTACCAGCGAATCCGCCCATCGCGGCGCCAGCAGCACCAGCCCCGCCGTCGCGAACACCGACAACGCGAACCCGAAGTCCGCCGCCATCACCGGATCCCACGCGACGAGCACGCACACCGAGAACGCCAGCGCCGGCAACGCGGATCCACGACGGCCCAACGCCAGCGCCAGCAGCGCCACTCCGCCCATCACCCCGGCCCGCAACACACTCGGCGCCGGACCGACGAGAATCAGGAAACCGCCCAGGCACAATCCCGCCGCGACGGCGGACACCCGGGGCCCGATGCGGAGCAGCCGGCACAACAGCAACACCGCGCCGCAGATGATCGCCACGTTCCCGCCGCTCACAGCCATCAAGTGCGTGAGCCCCGACTCCGTGAACTCCTGCTCGACCTGCTCGGGCAACGCACTCGTGTCGCCCAAAACCAGTCCGGGCAGCAACCCCGCCGGCTCCTCCGGCAACACCGCGCACAACTCATGCAGCCCCGCTCGCAACGCCGCGGCCGCCCGTTGCCACCACGGCGCCCGCGTGACCCCGACCGGAGCGCCCTGAAGGTAGACGACGGCCGCCGTTAGCTCACCCCCGCGCGCCGGCGCCAGGCGACCCGACGCCGTGACCTCCTGGCCCGGCAGGAGATCACCCCATCCGGCCACCGGCGCGAGCAGTAGGACCCGGCCGGTGGAATCCACCGCCCGACCGTCCACAGTGGCCGATTCCACCCGGGCGTCGATGACGACCGATCGGGTACCCGCCTGCTGATCGGCGTAGCCCGCGCTGTGGATCGGCCGCGGCCGCTCGGTGACCTCGACGCGGAGCGTGGCGGTCACCCCGTGCGCTGCGGCTTGGCCGAGCGTGTCCTGTTCAGCTCCCCGGATGCGCCACGCTGTCGGCAGCGCCACGACGAGCCCCAAGACCAACAGCGCGCCGGCCGCGCCGACCCACCGCCCACGCCGCCGTGCGAGCAATACGGCCGACAAAACCGCTGCCACAACGCCGAAAACCTCGGCCGCCCACCACCCGAGCCGCAGGCCCGCCAGGGTGCCGCCCCAGGCCGCCAATGCTGCCGGGACGAGCCGAAGGTCGTGGTCACGCCACGACGGCGCGGCTTCCGGCTGGACGAACATCATCCGACCGTCACCTGCTCGCGCAGCTTCTCGAACTTGCTTTCGCCGATGCCTTCGACGTCGCGAAGTTGTTCGACGCTGGAGAAGCCGCCGTGCTGCGTGCGCCAGTCGATGATGCGGCCGGCGGTGACCTCGCCGACGCCGGGCAGGGTGTCGAGTTGCTCGGGGGTGGCCGAGTTGAGGTCGAGTTTGCCCGGAGCCGCGCCGGCACCGGCCGGTGCCGAGGACGCGACCGTGATGCCGACGGCGAGCTGCTCGCCGTCGGTGAGTTTGCGGGCGAGGTTCAGGCTGGAGAGATCGGTGCCGGGGTCCGCGCCACCGGCGGCCCGCACCGCGTCGGCCACACGCGAGCCGGCCGGAACGGTGACGAGGCCGGGCGCGCGGACGTGGCCGATCACGCTGATCACCAGCGTCGCGGACGCCGAAGACGCCGGCGCCGCGACGGAAGGGTGCGCCTTCGCGCTCGGCAGCGACGGCGCCACCTCCATCGCGGGCGAGCCGCTGAACACCGCGAAGCCCGCAGCGATCAGCACAGCCACGACCACCAGCCCCAGCACGACGAGGACTCGGTGACTTTTCAGCACGCCGGGCAGACCCGGGTGAGCCGGGTCGGCGCCGCCGGGCAGCCAGCGCCGGACCAGCCGGCCGCCGGGCCCGACGGTGCGTGGGCCCGCCGCCAGCTGGTCGGCCAGCCAGGCGAGCCTGGCGTTCACGGGAGTGCCCGGATCACGGGCGGTCTGCTCGAACACACGTGCGACGCTAGGCGCTGATCGACACCGGCCACCAGGCCGAATCCGCCAGCCTGTGGATAACTACCCCCTTGTGGACAACTCGGCCTCGGCGACCGCTGAACGCCGGTTCCGGTCGGCCCCCGGTGCGATGCTGACGCCCATCGCCGCCCTCGACCGCGCTCCGAAGGAAGGGCCCACCATGACGAATGCAGCCGAGATCCGCGCCCTGATCGAAAACTGGGCCACGGCCGTCCACACGGGAAATCTCGACGGCGTCCTCGCCGACCACTCCGACGGCATCGTGATGTTCGACGTCCCGCCGCCGCACGAAGGTGTCCGCGGGATCGACGCCTACCGCGAGACCTGGCCACCGTTTTTCGTCTGGCAAGCGGAAGGCGCGACGTTCACCATCCTGGAGCTCGACGTGACCGCGGGCGACCACGTGGCGTTCGCCTGGGCGCTCCTGCGCTGCGGCACCTCCGCCGATCCACCGGGCCATCACCTTCGGCTGACCATCGGCCTGCGCAAGGACCAGGGCCGCTGGGTGGTGACGCACGAGCACCACTCGTTCGCCGCCGTCGACGGTGACACTGCCGAAAACAACCTCCGTGAAATCCACCCGGTTGAAAGTGAACGATGACTCATGATAAACCTGAGTCCTGGTTCACTTTCAGGAGGTGACGGTCATGGCCCCCAAGGTCGCCCTGGTCACGGGCGCGTCGTCGGGTATCGGAGAGTCCACGGCACGAGAGCTGCTGGAGCGTGGTTACACGGTCTATGGCGCCGCGCGAAGGGTGGAGCGGATGGCGGACCTCGCCGAACGCGGGGTGCGGGCGATCGCGCTGGACGTGACGGACGAGGAGTCCGTGGAGAAGGCCGTGGCGGCGATCGTCGCGGAGTCCGGCCGGATCGATCTGCTGGTGAACAACGCCGGCTACGGCTCGTACGGCGCGGTCGAAGACGTGCCCTTGTCGGAGGCGCGCTACCAGTTCGAGGTGAACGTGTTCGGGGCCGCGCGGCTGATCCAGCTCGTGCTGCCGGTGATGCGAGCGCAACGCTCGGGCCGGATCGTGAACATCTCCTCGATGGGCGGCAAGATCTACACCCCGCTGGGCGCCTGGTACCACGGCACGAAGTTCGCCCTGGAGGGGTTCTCCGACTCGCTGCGGATGGAGGTGCGGCCGTTCGGGATCGACGTGGTCGTGGTCGAGCCCGGTGGGATCGCGACGGAGTGGGGCAACATCGCCGTGGACCACTTGACGGAGGTCTCCGGCGAGGGCGCGTATTCGGACCTGGCCGGGAAGCTGGCGAAGGGCATGAACTCGGGCATCAACGTGCGGATGATGTCCCGGCCGTCCGTGATCGCGAAGACCGTCGCGAAGGCTGCGACCGCTCGGCGCCCGCGCACACGTTACGCTGCAGGTTTCGGCGCGAAACCCTTGATTTTCCTGCGCCGCGCCCTGCCCGACCGCGCTTTCGACACCCTGATCATGAGAGCCCTCGCGAGCTGACCACGGAGAGCCGATGGAGCCGTCCCGCCCGCTGCGCGCCGACGCGGTGCGCAACCGCACGAAGATCCTCGACGCGGCGCGGGAGCAGATCACCCGGCTCGGCCCCGACGTCCCGATGGACACGATCGCCGAGGCCGCGGGGGTCGCCGTGGGCACGTTGTACCGGCACTTCCCGACGAAAACCGACCTCGTCACGGCGGTGATCGGCGAGCACAGCGAACTGATCACCGAGGCGATCGAGGCGGCGGCCGAGCGGGTGGCCGGCGGGGCCGACGCGATGGGCGAGATCTCGGCGCTGGTGAGCCACATCGTCGAGGCGGCGGCCGACGACCGGGCGGTGAAGGCCGCGGCGCAGAACGTCGGGGCGGAGTACCTCACACCCGAACAGGAGAGCCGCAGCCGCGCGGCCACGACGCGGATGATCAAGGTCGCCCAGCGCGACGGCAGGCTGCGTGAGGACGTGACCGCCGACGACTTCTACCTGCTCATCCTCACGGCGCCGACGGACGTCCAGCCGGCGGTGCGGGCGAGGTGGCTGGAGCTGTTCCTCGCGGGCTTCACCACCGGCAAGGGCTGAAAACCCTTACCGGCCAAGGAGGATCACCGCTCCCGCTGCACGACCACCCCGAGCACGCCCGGTCCGGTGTGCGCGCCGATCACGGCGCCCAGCTCCGACACCACGCAGCCGCCGGCGCAGCCGGGCACGGCTTCCTCCAGGCGATTGGCCAGCTCGACAGCTCGTTCCGGCGAGGCGAGGTGGTGCACGGCGAGCTCGACCGGGCCTTCACCGGCCGCCTTCACCGCGAGCTCGACCAGCCGCCCCATGGCCCGGTTCATGGTCCGGACCTTTTCCAGCGGAAGGATGCGCCCTTCGGACATGTGCAACACCGGCTTCACCGCGAGCGCCGTGCCCAGCAGCGCGGCGGCCGGCCCGATGCGGCCACCACGGCGCAGGTGCTCGAGCGTCTCGACCACGAAGAGCGTGGAAGAGCGCCCGGCGGCGTCGACCGCGGCCGCCTCGACGTCGACCGCCGACTTGCCCGCAGTGGCGGCCACCGCGGCGTGCAGCGCGGCGAACCCGAGCCCCATGGCCGTGGTGCGCGAGTCGACCACGCGCACGAGGTCCGGACCGACTTCCTGGGCGGCGAGCACGGCGGCTTCCCACGTGCCGGAGAGCTCTTTGGACAGATGCACCGACACCACGGACTCGGCGCCGTCGTCGAGCGCGGCCCGGAAGACGGTCGCGAACTCGGCGGGCGTGGGCCGTGACGTGGTGACGATTTTGCGCTCCCCCAGCGCTTCCGCGAGCGCGGCGGGGCCCATCTCGGTGCCGTCGTAGGAGACGGCACCGTCGACGAGGACGTGCAGAGGCACCACGCGCACCGAGTGCCGGTCGGCGAAGCCCTCCGGCAGATGAGCGGTGGAGTCCGTGACCACGGCTACCGACACGCCGTCAGCCTACGTGGCCGGGGCGCAAAGCCGGTGTCATCAGCTTCGCCATGGCCGTGCCGACTGCTTCGTGGCCCGCCCAGCCCCAGTGCATGCCGTCGGGGTTGCCCTCGCCGTCGAGCACGTGATCACCCACGACGGCGGGGAGATCGAGCAGCGGCACGTCCAGGCGCGCGCCCCACGCGGCCATCGCGGCGGCCGCGGCGGGGCGGGCGGTGTGGACGCGGCCGTACGCGTCGGCGCGGTGCACCGACGGCAGCATCCCGAAGATCGGCAGCTCGGGCCGCAACACGCGCAAAGCCTCCACGGCCAGGTCGAGGTAGTGCACGGTCAGCTTCGCGGGCAGCACCGTGGGCCGGCCCCGCAACACGACGGACAACCGCGGTTGCGCGGCCAGATACGCGCCGCGCACGACGCGGCGCACACCGTCGGGACGGAGGTAACGCAAGCCGGTGCGGAGGTACGTCGGCAGCGGCGACGGGAGCGTGTCCATGCTGCCGATCGCCAGCACGACGGCGTCCGCGCGGTGCAGATCGGCCCACACCCGGGGGTCACCGGTCAGGGACCACCACACGTCGCGCGCGGTCCAGCCGATGCCGGCGACCACGTCGGCGCGCCCGTCGAGCGCGGTGGCCGCGACGTTGGGCCACAGGCGTGGTTCGTCTGCGGCACAGGGACCAACCGGTCCGTGGAAGCTCAGCGAATCACCGAAGACGAGCAGGTGCGGGCCCATCGATCAGCCGGTGATCCCCGCGTTGTACGCATACAGCCGCCAGGCGCCGTCGCGGCGGCCGAGCTCCACCCAGTGGCAGTTCATGATCCCGCCGAGCGACGGCCAGATCTCGATCGGCAGGCCGAGCAGCTTCGCCGTAAGCGCCACGATCAGACCGCCGTGCGACGCGAGCAGCACCGACTCGCCGGCGTCGGAATTCGGCTGCAGCAGGTCGTTCACGACCTCGCCCGCGCGCCCCGCGACGTCCACTCGGGACTCTCCGCCCGGCGGCGCCCACGCGGCGTCGGTGCGCCACTTGTCGCGCTCACCGGGGTAGGCGGCGTCGACCTCGGGGCCGGTCATGCCCTGCCACTCACCCAGGTGCGTCTCGCGCAGCCGCTTGTCGATGCGCAGCGGCACGCCGATGGCTTCGCTGAGGACGGTGGCCGTGTCGGTCGCGCGGTGCAGGTCCGACGCGATCACCAGATCGGGCGAGAACCGCGCGAGGGCCGGAACGGCGAAGCGCGCCTGGTTCCAGCCGACCGGGGTCAGCGCGGAGTCGAGGTGTCCCTGCATGCGGCCGGCGGCGTTGTAGTCCGTTTCGCCGTGCCGCCAGAGCAGCAGCCGCTTCAGGCTCACGCGTCCAGGCCGTCCGCGCTGTCCGCGGCGGCGTCGCGATCGGCCGCGGCGGCGGGCTCGAGCCCTTCGACCTCGATGCGCGGGCAGTCCTTCCACAGCCGCTCCAGGCCGTAGAACGAGCGCTCTTCCTGGTGCTGCACGTGGACGACGACGTCGACGTAGTCCAGCAGCACCCAGCGGCCTTCGCGGGCACCTTCGCGGCGGACCGGCTTGTGCCCGCCGATGCGCAGCTTCTCCTCGACGTTGTCGACGATCGCACCGACCTGCCGCTCATTGGCCGCGGACGCGATCACGAAAGCGTCGGTGATCACGAGCTGGTCGGACACGTCCAGCACGACCACGTCGCTGGCCAGCTTGTCGGCTGCCGCGTGCGCGGCCGCGACGGCCAGCTCTCGTGCCTCGGACGTCGCTGCCACAGTGCTCCTTCAGGGTTCGGGGTACGCCCGGACGAGGGTACCCGGTCACTCACCTCGGTCTTTGCGGTACAGGTCCTTCTTGGCGATGTAGCGGACTACGCCGTCGGGCACGAGGTACCAGACGGGCTCGCCGCGCTCCACCCGCTCGCGGCAGGCGGTGGACGAGATCGCCATCGCCGTGACCTCGACGAGGCTGACCTTGCCGCTCGGCAGGTGGTGGGAGTTGAGGCGATAGCCGGGGCGCGTGACGCCGATGAAGTGCGCGAAGTTGAACAGCTCGTCGGCCTTGTGCCAGGTGAGGATCTGCTCCAGCGCGTCGGCGCCGGTGATGAAGAACAGCTGGTCGTCCGGGTACTCCTCGTGCAGGTCCCGCAACGTGTCGACGGTGTAGGTCTGGCCGCCGCGGTCGATGTCGACGCGGCTCACGGAGAACACCGGGTTGGACGCGGTGGCGATCACCGTCATCAGGTAGCGGTCCTCGGCGCGGGTCACGACGCGCTCGGACTTCTGCCACGGCTGCCCGGTCGGGACGAAGATGACCTCGTCCAGCGCGAAGCGCGACTGGACCTCGCTGGCCGCGACGAGGTGACCGTGGTGCACGGGGTCGAACGTGCCGCCCATGACCCCGATCCGGCGTGGTGACATAGCCGGTGAGCCTAATACGCGCGGGCGCGCGAGACCTGCCCATTCGGGCTGCGATGTGCGTGCTGTGCTGCTCGTTACCCAACCCACCACAGCCATGGCGGGAACAGTTGCCGGGCGTGGAAGCGTCCGGATGGGTGCCCGCCTGCGTTTGGTCGGATCGGCAACGCGCGGACCCGGCCTTCCCGCTCCCCAGGAGAAGGCCGGGGCCCGTGCGCCACGCTCCGGCGGTCAAGGGGGCATCGCCGGGCGACCGGTCACCTCCCCCGAGAGGCACCGGTCGCCGAGGAGAGCTCGGAACGCCTGGCGCCTTACACGAGTCTTGTTTGTGACTTGAATCACACAACTGTGGGTATTCGATCGCGAACGGTCCGTTCGTGCCTCGTCCGGCTCCCGTTCTGTCGGCCGCATGGGGTAGACCGGGGACGTGGACACCACCGAAGCCCTTCGCGAGCGTGCCGAGACCCTGCTGCGGTCGCTCGCCGGCGAAACCGCGACCCTGCGCGAAGACCAGTGGACGGCGATCGAGGCCCTCGTCGCCCACCACCGGCGCGCGCTCGTCGTGCAGCGCACCGGGTGGGGCAAGTCGGCCGTGTACTTCCTGGCCACGGCCCTGCTTCGTGAGCAGGGCGCCGGTCCGACCGTCATCGTCTCGCCCCTGCTCGCGCTCATGCGCAACCAGATCTCGGCGGCCGCGCGCGCCGGGATCCACGCGGCCACGATCAACTCGGCCAACGCGCAGGAGTGGGACCAGGTGCAGGCGTCGGTCGTTGCCGGCGACGTCGACGTGCTCCTGGTGAGCCCCGAACGGCTCAACAACCCCGATTTCCGCGACGCCGTGCTGCCGAAGCTCACCGCGAGCGCCGGGCTGCTCGTGGTGGACGAGGCGCACTGCATCTCGGACTGGGGCCACGACTTCCGGCCCGACTACCGCCGGCTGCGCACGCTGCTGGGCGACCTGCCCGACGGCGTGCCGGTGCTGGCCACGACGGCGACGGCCAACGACCGCGTGGCCACCGACGTCGCCGACCAGCTGGGCATCGGCACCGGCGGCGACACGCTCGTGCTGCGCGGTCCGCTCGACCGCGAGAGCTTGCGGCTGGCCGTGGCCGAACTGCCGACGGATCAGGCGCGTCTGGCGTGGCTCGCCGAGCACCTGGCCGAGCTGCCCGGGTCCGGCATCATCTACACGCTCACGGTCGCGGCGGCCCACGACGTCGCGGCGCTGCTCGGTGAGCGCGGCTACCCGGTGGCGGCGTACACGGGCAAGACCGACCCGGCCGACCGACAGGCCGCGGAAGACGACCTGCTGGCCAACCGGGTCAAGGCGCTCGTGGCCACGTCGGCGCTCGGGATGGGCTTCGACAAGCCGGACCTCGGGTTCGTGGTGCACCTGGGCGCGCCGTCGTCGCCGATCGCCTACTACCAGCAGGTCGGGCGCGCGGGCCGCGGTGTGGAGCGCGCGGAGGTCGTGCTGCTGCCGGGCCGCGAGGACAAGGCGATCTGGGCGTACTTCGGCTCGCTGGCGTTCCCCGACGAGCTGCGGGTGTCGCAGGTGCTGAACTCGCTCGCGTACGCCGACCGTCCACTGTCGACTGCCGCGCTGGAGCCGACCGTGGAGCTGTCGCGCTCGCGGCTGGAGATGGTGCTGAAAGTGCTCGACGTCGACGGCGCGGTGCGGCGCGTGCGCGGCGGATGGGAGAGCACGGGCCAGGAATGGCAGTACGACCGCGACCGCTACGCCCGGGTCGCGAAAGCGCGCGAGGCCGAGCAGTCGGCGATGCTCGGCTACATCGCCACGACCGGCTGCCGCATGGAGTACCTGCGCCGCCAGCTCGACGACCCGGACGCGGCGCCGTGCGGCCGCTGCGACAACTGCACCGGGCAGCACTGGGACACCGCGGTGTCGGAGGAGGTCGTGGGCGCCACGCGCGAACGGCTGGACCGGCCGGGCGTCGAGGTGGCGCCGCGCAAGCAGTGGCCCAGCGGAATGAAGGGCCTCGACGTGCCGCTGTCGGGCCGCATCGCCGCCACCGAGCAGGCCGAGCCGGGTCAGGTGCTGGGCCGCCTCACCGACGTCGGCTGGGGCTCGCGGCTGCGCGAGCTCGTCGGGCCGGGCGCGGCGGACGACGTGGTTCCGGAGTCGGTGTTCCAGGCCTGTGTGAAGGTCCTGGCGGCGTGGCCGTGGGCGGAGCGCCCGACGGCCGTCGTGGCCGTGCCGTCGGCGACCCGGCCGGTCCTGGTGGCGAACCTGGCGGAGCGGCTCGCGACCATCGGCCGCCTGGAGCACCTCGGCACGCTTGACTCCGCCGGCCCACCCCCGCGGCAGGCCAACAGCGCCCAGCGCCTCGCCGACCTCTGGCAGCGCCTCGCCTTGCCCGACGACGTCGCCGCCCGCGTCGTCGACACCCCCGGCCCCATCCTCCTCGTGGACGACGTCATCGACACCGGCTGGACGATGACCTTGGCTTCCCGCCTCCTCCGCAAGGCGGGAGCGAAGGCGGTGTTGCCGTTCGGTTTGGCCAGCACCTCCTGACTCGGGGGGAAGGCCGCGACCACGGGTCCAGACCAGCGAAGACGTCCAACCAGAACCACTTCCGGTCGGTGAAGAACTACCGATCTCCCGGCATTTCTGGCACAGTGCCCTTCCACCCGAGCGGGACGTGGAGGTCGCCATGGCCGGATCGACGGCGGAGGTCGCGACGAGGCACCGGTTGCCGGTGCGGAAGTTGTTCGCCGCCAGTGCCGGGAATGCGCTGGAGTGGTTCGACTGGACGATCTACGCGACGTTCAGCATCTACTTCGCGGGCGCGTTCTTCCCCTCCGGCAACGAAGCGCTGGCGTTGATCAACACGTTCGCGACCTACGCGCTCGCGTTCTTCTTCCGGCCGCTGGGCGGGGTGCTGCTCGGGCGGTTCGCGGACGTGCACGGGCGCAAGCCGGCCATGATCCTGACCATCGCGCTCATGGCGGGCGGGTCGGTGGCGATCGCGGTGCTGCCGACGTTCGCGCAGGTGGGCTGGCTCGCGCCGGTGCTGTTGCTGCTCGCAAGGGTGGCGCAGGGGATTTCGCTGGGTGGCGAGGTGTCGAACGCCTCGGCGTACCTCGGGGAGATCGCGCCGGCGAAGAGGCGCGGGCGGTACTCGTCGTTCTTCTACATCTCCACCGGGTCGGCGGTGCTGATCGCGACTGTGCTGGGGTTCGTGCTGGCGCGGACGATGGACAAGGCGCAGCTCGCTTCGTTCGGCTGGCGTATCCCGTTCCTGCTGGGCGGGGTGCTGGGGCTCGTCGGATTGTGGTTGCGGCGCAGCCTCGCGGAAACCGAGCTGTTCGAACAGAAGAAGGAGCAGGCGCGACGCGTCGAGCGACCGTTGCTGACCACGCTGACGCATCACCCCAAGGCCGTCGGGCAGCTCGTGGGCTTCACGATGCTGTCCACACTTTGCTACTACACCTTCTTCAGCGCCCTCACCTCCTTCGCCGTGAAGACGCGCGGGGCGAGCGACGTCGACGTGTTCCTCGCGCTCTCGATCGCCACCGCGCTGTTCGTGGCGCTGCAGTACCCGATGGGCGCGCTCGCCGACCGCGTCGGGCGCCGGCCGCAGCTGCTCGTGTGGTCGGGCGCAACGGCGCTGGTGATCGTGCCACTGTCGTTCCTCGTGCGGCCCGGGCTCGGCGGTCTGCTCGTGGTGTTCTGCGTGGGGCTGGGCCTCTACACGGCGATGACGTCGCTCGCGCCCGCGATCATGAGCGAGCTCTTCCCGACCGAGCTGCGCGGACTGGGCATCGGGGCTTGGTACAACCTCACCGTCGCGCTGTTCGGCGGGACCGCACCCCTGGTGCTCAGCGCGCTGTCCGCGGCCGGCGCGGCCACGGCGTTCTTCTGGTACGTCGCGGTCGCCGCGGCCATCGCGTTCCTCGTGGTGCTGCGCCTGCCCGAGACGAAGGGCAGCGAACTGCGGTAATCCCCTCGAGCCCGCTTCGGCCGAGTCGCTACGCTGCGGCGAATCGACTACGCGAAGAAGGAGGGACACCGTGCGCAAGCCCGAGGTTAGTGAGGAACTCGCCCGACGCGTGGTGGACGCCCTCCACCGCGCGCTCGACGTCGACATCGCCCCGGCCGACGCGCTCATCACCGTCTCGACCCGCGACGGCGTGGACTACCAGTGCAACCTCGCGATGAGCCTGGGCAAACGCCTCGGCCGCCCACCGCGCGAAGTCGCCGCGGCCATCGTCGAGCACCTCGAGATCACCGACCTCGCCGCACCGCCGGAGATCGCCGGACCTGGCTTCCTCAACTTCGTGCTCCGCCGCGAATGGCTCGAAAGCAGCGTCAACGCACTCGTCAGCGACCCGAGGCTCGGCGTCGAGCCCGCCACGGAACCGCGGCGCATCGCGCTGGACTACAGCAGCCCCAACGTCGCCAAGGAAATGCACGTCGGCCACTTGCGCTCGTCGGTGATCGGCGACGCGATCGTGCGGCTACTGCGCTTCGCCGGCCACGAAGTGCTGCCCCACAACCACCTCGGCGACTGGGGCACCCCGTTCGGCATGCTCATCGAGCACCTGCTCGACGAACCGCCCGCCGGGCCCAGCGGCATCGGCGACCTCAATGAATTCTACCAAGCCGCGCGCCGCAAGTTCGACTCCGATGAAGCGTTCGCCACCCGCTCGCGCGAGCGCGTCGTGAAGCTGCAGAGCGGCGACACCGAGACGCTCGCCACGTGGCAGGGGCTCGTCGACGAATCCACGCGCCACTTCAACGAGGTCTACCACCTGCTCGGCATCACCCTCACTGACGAAGACATCTACGGCGAGAGCTTCTACAACCCCTACCTCGCCAAGGTCGTCGACGAGCTGGAGGCCGACGGGCTCACCGAGCTCAGCGACGGCGCGGTCTGCGTGTTCCCCGAAGGCTTCCACAACCGCGAAGGCGACCGGCTGCCGCTGATCGTGCGCAAGCGCGACGGCGGCTACGGCTACGCGGCCACCGACCTCGCCACCGCGAAGTACTGGACCAGCGAACGCGGCGCCACCGACCTGCTCTACGTCGTCGGCACACCGCAGGCCCAGCACTTCGCGATGCTCTTCGCCGTCTGCCGCGCCGCGGGCTGGCTCGACGGAGTGCACGCCGAGCACATCGGCTTCGGCTCCGTGCTCGGCGCAGACGGCAAAGTGATGCGCACGCGCGCCGGCGAGACGATCAAGCTCGCCGACCTGCTGGGCGAGGCCGTCGCGCAAGCCGCCGACGTCGTCGCCGAACGCAGTGAGCTCAGCGAGGCCGAACAGCGCGAGGTGGCGCGCGCCGTCGGCATCGGCGCGGTGAAGTACGCCGACCTCTCCGGCGACCGTGAGCGCGACTACGTGTTCGACTGGGACCGCATGCTGGCCAAGGACGGCAACACGTCGGTCTACCTGCAGTACGCGCACGCGCGGATCGAGTCGATCCTCGCGAAGGCGGGCGACCAGAGCACTGGCGCGCCGGTCACCCTGGCCGAGCCGGCCGAACGCGCCCTCGCCCTCACCCTGCTGCGATTCGGCGAGGCCCTCCGCTCGGCGACCAGCGCGTACGCGCCGCACAAGCTGTGTACGTACCTCTACGAGACGGCCGTGACGTTCTCCCGCTTCTACGAGCAGTGCCCGGTTCTGGCCGCCGAGACGCCGCAACTGCGGGCCTCGCGAGTGCAGCTGGCCACGCTCACGTCGCGCACGCTCGTGCTCGGCCTGCAACTGCTCGGCATCGAGGCCCCGCGCCGGCTCTGATCGCGGGCGCTCCGGCGGGACCCCGTTGTCCCGCCGGGGCTCAGATCTGCGCCTGTCCCCCGTCGACGAACCACTCGGCGCCGTTGACGAAGGACGACGCGTCGGAGGCCAGGAACGTGGCCACCGAGGCGATTTCGTCCGGCTCGCCGAGCCGACCGAGGGGAACCTGCTCGACGAGCTGGGGCAGCATCGGCCCGAGCGCGCCCACCAAACCGGGCGTCTCGGTCGGGCCGGGGCTGAGCACGTTGATGCGGAACTTCCGCGCGGCCGCGTGCTGGGCCCAGCTGCGCACCAGGTTGCGCACGGCGGCCTTCGACGCACCGTAGACCTCCAGGGGCGCACTCGGCCGGATGGCGCTGGTGGACCCCGTCACGACGATGGACGCGCCGGCCGAGAGCAGAGGAAGGGCCTTCTGGACCGTGAAGATC
The DNA here is from genome assembly GCF_019468465.1 of Amycolatopsis sp. DSM 110486. Lineage (NCBI taxonomy): Bacteria > Bacillati > Actinomycetota > Actinomycetes > Pseudonocardiales > Pseudonocardiaceae > Amycolatopsis > Amycolatopsis sp. DSM 110486. The sequence continues at coordinate 718,569 of NZ_CP080519.1, forward strand.
ACGCCCTTCACGTTGGTACCGAAGGTGTAGTCGATGGATTCCTCGGTGATGTCCCCGAGCGTTCCCGGCAGGCCGCCGCCGGCGTTGGCGACGAGCACGTCGACGCGGCCCGCCTGCTCGCCCACCACTTCGTAGAGCCGGTCGAGGTCCGCGGCGACCGCCACGTCGACCCGGACCCCGGTGACCGCCGGGCCGGCCTCAGCGACCGCTGCCTCGAGCTTCTCCTCGTCGCGACCGGTGATGAACACCCGCGCGCCCTCCGCGGCGAACCGCCGGGCCACGGCCAGGCCGATCCCGCTGTTGCCGCCGGTGACGACCGCGACCTTGTCTGCCAGCACCCCTGTCATGCAACTCCTCCAGTTCTTGACTGCTTCGTCCAGAACGCTAGCCCGTTATGGACGAGACAGTCAACAACGGTTAGGCTCGCGGCGTGGCGAGACCGCGGAAGTTCGACGAGCGCAAGGTGCTGGACGCGGCCCGGGACCAGTTCTGGCAGGCCGGGTATGCGGGTACGCGCATCGACGAGATCGCCGAGGTGACGGGCCTCGGCAAGGGCAGCCTGTACGGCGCCTTCGGAGGCAAGCAGGAGCTGTTCCGCCGCGTGTTCGACGACTACTGCACCGCGATCGTCGACGCCACCGGGCGCGGCCTGCGCGGGTCCGATGAGGACGCTTACGCCCGCCTGGTCGCACACGTCAACGCCGTCGCCGCGGCCACCGCCGCCGACGTCACCCACCACGGCTGCCTCCTCGCCAAGGGCGCCGCCGAACTGGCGGAACACGACGACGTCGTCGCCAGGCGGGCACGGGAAACAGTCGAGGCTTTGCAGGGGCTGCTGGCCGGCGACATCGCCGCCTGCCAGCGCAACGGCGACCTCGCCGCGGACGCCGACCCGGTCAAGCTGGCGGCCCTGCTGCTGGCCGTCCTGCGCGGCATCGAGGCAGTCGGCAAGGCGGGCGCGAGCCAGGAAACCCTGCAAGACATCGCGGAAACGGCGATCGCGGTACTCCCCCGACCCGCAACCTGAGCCGGGCAGTCCCACCTTCCGTTGGGTGAGCGGGCTGACGCCCCCACAGCCTGAGCCAAGGCCGGCCCAACTTCCGTGAGTGAGCCGGGCCGACGCCGCCCACTGCAGCGCGGCGGCCGGAAATGCCTACCCGACAAGGAAAGCCGCCGCAGTCCCAGACTTCGAACAGCCCCGCTGCACAGGGGTCGATTCGGCCGCCCCAGCCGTCAGCGGCGGAGTTTCTGGGCAGCGCCGAGAGTCCGGAACATCGTCCGCGTCAGTGCCCGGCCGAGGCGGCTGCCGGAGACGAATTGGTCGGCACTGCGGGCCGAGGTGCGGACGGCTTTGTCGGCGTACTTGCGCATTTCGCGTTCGTACTCGGCGACGGCCACACCGGCCGCGCGGCCGGAGGTGAGCTTGCGGCACAGCAGCTGGGCGTCGCGGAGGGCGGTGTTGGCGCCGATGCCGCGGAAGGGCGTCATGCTGTGGGCGGCGTCGCCGAGGAGAGTGACGGGGCCGGAGGGCCAGGGGCGGACCGGGACGGACGTGAGGATGGGCAGGCGGCTCACGGTGCCCTCGGGCGAGTCCGAAACCAGCCGCACCAGGTCGGGGTGCCAGTCGCGGATCAGGTCGAGCACCAGAGATCGCAGGGCGGCACCGTCCAGTTCGGACAGGTCGGCCGGCAGGTTCCGTGCGCCGTAGGCCCACGTCACGTAGCTGCCGGTGTTGTCGAACAGCACCGGGTCGAGGTCGGCGGTTTCGTCGTTGACCGCGACCTCCGGGGACAGGTGCGGCGCGGTGAACATGCCGCAGCCGGGTGGGGCCGCGACGTACACCGGACCGGCGGTGAACCGGCCGGCGCAGCCCGAGAGCGGCGCCTTGCCGACGATCGTGACGATTCCCGTATCCACCCGATTCGCGTGAGGCAAGAATTGGACACGCACGCGGGAGTTCGCGCCGTCCGCGCCGATCACGAGGTCGGCCGAAGCCGTGGTGCCGTCGGCGAAGTGGAGGGTCACGTCCTTGGGCCCGGCCTCGTAGCGCACGAACTCCTTGTCGTACCACAGGATTCCCTCGAGGCCGGCCGAAAGCACCTGGTGTAGCGAGATCCGGCTGACGGAGTGGTGGGCCTTCGCCGGATCCGCCGCGTCCGGTTCGCGCATCACGGCCAGCTCGCGCAACTGCTCCGTGACGAAGGCGAACTCGTGCGCACTCTCCCCCGTCGCGGCCACGAAACGCTGCCACGCGTCGGGCGGCAGGCACTCGTGCAATGCGGCCGCACCGTGTGGATCGATGTGCACGCGGTAACCCTGCAGCCGCTCGGTCCGCGTGCGGCTGCGTTCGTACACCGCCACTTCGACACCGGCCCGGACCAGGCCGTGGGCCAGGCACAGGCCACCCGTCCCGCCGCCGACGACGGCAACTCGCAAGTTCATGGTCTTCCCCTCTCGGACCATTCCATAATCATCCGTACGGATGATTAAGTCAACCGTGAGGATGATTGAGTCATCGACTAGGATGATCCCGTGCCCGAGAACAGTCCCCGCCGTGCGCCACGCGAACGTCAGCGCGACCCCGAGCGCACGAAGGCGCGCATCCTCGAGGCGGCCAAGGCGGAGTTCGCCAGCTTGGGCTACGCGGCGGCGCGCGTCGGCGAGATCGCCACACGTGCGGGCGTGAACAAGCAGCTGATCTCGTACTACTTCGGCGGCAAGGAAGGCCTGTACACCGAGCTGAACCGCCCGGTCTTCGACAGCTTCACCACGATCGCCGCACCGGATCGCGAGCTGGCGGACGTCGCCGCCGAGTTCGTGCGCTCGGGCCTCGCCGACGCCGACCTCGGCCGCCTGTTCCTCTGGGAGAACCTCACCGACGGCGAGCCGGACGCCATCGGTGTCGAAGCCCAGCGCGAGTTCCTCCAGCGCCAGCTCGACTACGTCCGCGCACGTCAGGAAGCCGGCGACTTCCCGGCCGACATCGACCCGGCGGCGCTGATGCTCGTGCTGATGGCGGCGGCCAGCGCGTCGCTCGCGTTCCCACGCGTCGCCCGCGCGCTCACCGGCCAGGACCCGGGCTCGGCCGAGTTCGCCGACGCCTACGCGGAGCAGCTGGCCCGCATCGTGCGGGCGCTCAAGCCCTGACGATCAGCGCCACCAGCTCGTCGGCGAGCTCCGGGCCGACCGGCGTGCGGGTGGCGAGCAGGCGGTACCAGAGGGTGCCGAACACGACGTCGATCAGGGTTTCGCGGGAGACGCCGGCGGGGAGCTCGCCGCGCTCGGCCGCGCGGTCGACGATCCGGCCCAGCACCTCGCGCCGGCGCAGCAGGAAGTCTTCACGGAAGCGGTCGCCGAACGCGGGGTCCACCTGCGCCTGCGCCATCAGCGCGCGCAGCGTGTCGCCGACGGTCTGCTTGCCGCCGAGCGCGAACGTGTCGCGCAGGAACTCGCGCAGGTCGGCCGCGAGGTCGCCGTGGTCGGGCACCGGCACGATCAGGTCGGCCTTGCTCGCGAGCGCCTCCATGAGCACGTCCGCTTTGGACGGCCACCACCGGTAGACGGTCTGCTTCCCCGAGCCGGAGCGCGCCGCGATGCCTTCGATGGTCAGGCCGGCGTACCCGACTTCCGCGATGAGTTCCAAGGTCGCCACGAGGATCGCGTCGCGGCTGGCGGCGCTGCGCTTGCGGCCGGGGCGGCTGCCGAGGGGCTGGTCGGTCACGAGAACCGATGGTAGCGTAATTCGAGACGAGACGTCACGGTTCGAAATTGGAGACCACATGAGCAACAGCACGGCCCTCGTCGCTGGGGGCACTTCGGGCATCGGGCTGGCGACCGCGCGCAAGCTGCGCGAACGCGGGTTCGACGTCCACCTCACCGGCCGCGGCAAAGAACGGCTCGACGACCTGGCGGCCAGCGACCCCGGCCTCACCGGACACCAGGCCGACGGCGGCGACGCGGCCGCCATGGCCGCGCTCGCCGAGACGATCGGGCGGATCGACGCCCTCGTGGTGAGCCTCAGCGGCAGCGAGGGAATGGGGCCGATCGCGGACCTGGACCTGGCAATGCTGCGGCGCGCCTTCGATGCGAAGTTCTGGGCGCACCTCACCACCATCCAGGCGGTGCTGCCGAGACTCGCGCCGACGGGGTCGATCACCCTGGTCACCGCCATCACCGCGCGCACCGGCATGCCGGGCACGACCGGACTCGCGGCGATCAACGGCGCCCTGGAGGCCGCGGTCAAACCGCTGGCGGCGGAACTCGCACCGATCCGGGTCAACGCCGTGTCACCCGGGGTGGTGGACACGGCTTGGTGGAGCGGCTTCCCGCCCGAGCAGCGCGCGGCCTACTTCGCACAGGTCGCCTCGGTCCTGCCGACGCGACAGGTCGCGTCCGCCGACGACGTCGCCGAGGCCGTGGTGTTCGCGGCCACCAACCCGACCACGACCGGCACCGTCCTGGAGAGCGACGGTGGCGCGCGGCTGATCACACTCTGATGCACGGCGGGACTTGAGCCGTGATCACGGCTCAAGTCCCGCCGTGGCCAGGGTTTCACCGCAGTCGGAGGGTCGCCGCACCCCACTTCGTCGTCGGGCTCGGAGAGCGGGACACCCAGCTGCCCGGCGCGGGCCGGGCTCCCACGCCGACCGCAATCGCAGCCAGCCCGGCATCCAGCGCCAACGCTCAGCCGGCCCACCGCTGCCCGGGCCACGCCGGAAACCTCCCCGGCCGTCGGCCGACCGAAGCAAGCCGTCAGTCCGCCTCCCCACGCCACGGCGCGCTGAGGCGGCCCACCGCGGCCACAACGGCGGCCCGCAGCCGCGCCTGGTCGGATTCGGCGGTCGGCCGCAGCGCGCCGGGGTAGAGGATCGCCGTGTGGTGGAGGGCCCAGATCAGGGCGTAGAGGTCCGCGGTGTCGATGGCCTCGTCGGTCGGGCGCGCGGCGCGCATCTCGGCGAGCTTGGCGCCGAACGACTCCAGCTCGCGCGCGGTCGGTTCCGGGCGTTCGAGCTGCCGCCAGAGCGTGAGCCGGGCGCGGTCGGGGTCCGAGGCGTAGTAGTCGAAGACGGCGCCGGCGAAGCGCGCCAGGTCGTCCCAGGTCTCCGGGACGGTCTCCATGCCCGTCAGCAGGCGTTCGACCACGACCGTGTCGAACAGTTCCTCTTTGCTCCCGAAGTAGTCGTAGATGGCGCGCTTGTTGGCCTCGGCGTTCGCGGCGATCCGGTCGACCCGCGCGCCGGCCAGGCCGTACGCGGCGAACTCCCGGTACGCGGCCTCCAGGACCCGGCGCTTGGTCTCCGTCGCGTCACGTGGCATCCCGCGAGCATAGAGCGTTCCGAACTATCTGGTTCTTTCGGTGCTATAGTCGATACCGAACCATCCAGTTCGTTCGTTTTGGAGACCAACCATGACCACGCGTGAGACGGCCGTTCGCGGAGTCGACAACCGCAAGCCCGTTCCGCTGGCGCAGGCCGGTCGCGGCCGCGTCGCAATCCTGACCGCAGACAAGGTCGAGGACGTCGAGTTCTTCTACCCGTACCACCGCTTCGTCGAGGAGGGCTACGACGTCGACGTGATCACGCCGGCCGGCGGCCTGCTCAGTGGCTACCGCGGCACCACCCTGCAGGACACCCTCCCCCTCGCCGACGCCGACCCGCAGGCGTACGACGCGCTGTACATGCCTGGCGGCCTCGCGCCCGAGGAGCTCGTGGCGAACGACGCCGCGGTGGAGTTCGTGCGCACGTTCGCGGAGCGCGACAAGCCGATCGGTTCGGTGTGCCACGGCCCGCGGGTCCTCGCCAAGGCGGGCCTCGCGACCGGCCGCGCCATGACGGGCTTCTACCACGTCGAGAGCGACATCGCCGACGCCGGCGGAACCTACGTCGATGAGCCGGTCGTGGCGGACGGGCGGATCGTCACCTCCCGGCGCCCCGGCGACCTGCCGCAGGAGATGGCGGTGATCCTCGAGCGGCTGCACGCCGCCTGATCAGGTGAGCGGCGAGCGAGGCAACCATCAGTACATTGAGGACAGTCAGCGCAAAGGGGCGAAGAACATGCGGATGAGGAAACTCGGCGGCCAAGGCCTGGAAGTCTCGGCCGAGGGGTTCGGCGCGATGGGGATGAGCGCGTTCTACGGGGACCGTGACGACGAAGAGTCGATCGCCACTCTCCGCCACGCGGCCGACCTCGGGATCACGCTGATCGACACCGCGGAGGCCTACGGCCCGTTCGAGAACGAGAAGCTGATCCACCGCGCGCTCGGGCACCGGCGCGACGAGCTCGTGCTCGCGACCAAGTTCGCCACCGAAATCGACGACGACGGCACCTTCCACGGCCCGAACGGAAGCCCGGAGTACGCCCGCAAGGCCGTCGAACGGTCCCTTCGCCACCTCGGGACCGACCGGATCGACCTGCTGTACCTGCACCGGGTCGACCCGGCGACGCCGATCGAGGACACCGTCGGCGGCATGGCCGCCCTCGTGCAGGAGGGCAAGGTGCGCTACCTCGGGTTGTCCGAGGCGGCGCCGGCCACGATCCGCCGCGCCCACGCGGTGCACCCGATCACCGCGCTGCAGTCGGAGTTCTCCCTGATCAGCCAGGAGGCCCTGAGCAACGGCGTGAAGGCCGTCGTCGACGAGCTGGGCATCGGGTTCGTCGCCTTCTCCCCGCTCGGCCGCGGCTTCCTGTCCGGCACGATCCGCAGCGTCGACGACCTCGCCCCCGGCGACGCGCGGCGCGGGCTCCCTCGGTTCTCGCCGGAGAACATCGCGGCCAACCTCGTGCTGGTGGACCGGGTTCGTGCGCTCGCCGAGGAGAAGGGCGTGACCCCGGGCCAGATCGCGCTGGCCTGGGTGATGGGCCACGACGTCGTGCCCATCCCGGGCACGAAACGGCGGAAGTACCTGGAGGAGAACGCCGCCGCCACGGACGTCTCGCTCAGCGAAGCCGACCTCGCCCGGCTCGAAGCCGCCGTGCCACACACCGCCGTGGCGGGAGATCGCGACACGCCCGCGGGGCTGGCCAAGACGAACGGCTGACCACTGTCCACTTCGGACCCGGCTGTGCCGCCCGGGTCGAGGTGGAGGTCTACCGGCGCAGCGGCACGAGATCGTCCGCGTGGACGACCTCACGGCGGTGCTCCACGGGGACCTCGTGGCTCGACCGGCCGATCAGATCCGGCAGCTCGCCCGCGTCGAACGCCACCACGCCGCGCGCGACCGGGACGTCCTTGGCATCAACGAGGTCCACGACGTCGCCCGCCTCGAACTTGCCGAGCACGCCGGTGATGCCGGCCGCCAGCAGCGAGCGGCGGCGCAGGATCGCGACCACCGCGCCGTCGTCAAGACGGAGGCGGCCGGACGAGTCGGCGGCGTAGCCGAGCCAGAAGCGGCGCGCGGACAGGCGGGTGTCGGCGGGCGCGAAGACCGTGCCGACGTCGGCCGCGCCGAGGGCGCCCGCGGCGTCGACGGCGGCGGCGAGCAGCACGGGGATGCCGGCGCCCGCGGCGGTGCGGGCGGCGGCGAGCTTCGAGACCATGCCGCCCGTGCCGAGGCCCGAGGAGGACATGCCGACGGAGATGCCCTCCACATCGGACTCGCTCAGCACCTCGGCGATCTTGCGCGTGGCGCCGTCGCGAGGATCGCCGTCGTAGAGACCGTCCACATCGGACAGCAAGATCAGTGCGTCGGCGCCGATGAGGTGGGCGACGAGGGCGGCGAGGCGGTCGTTGTCGCCGAAGCGGATTTCCTGCGTGGCCACGGTGTCGTTCTCGTTGACCACGGGCACGGCGCCGAGGGCGAGCAGCCGCGAGAACGTGCGCTGCGCGTTGCGGTAGTGCGCGCGGCGCACCACGTCGTCGGACGTCAGCAGGACCTGGCCGACGGTGAGCGAGTACCTGCCGAACGATTCCGCGTACGCGTGGGCCAGCGCGAGCTGACCGACGCTCGCCGCCGCCTGCTTCGTGGCCAGGTCACGCGGGCGCTTGCCCAGCGACAGCGGCGCGAGGCCGGCGCCGATGGCACCCGAGGACACGAGCACGATCTGGCAGTCGCGGGCCACGCGCGCCGCGATGGCGTCGACCAGCGCGTCGAGCCGCTTGACGTCCAGGCCGCTGCCGGCGGTCGTCAGCCCGGACGAACCGACCTTGACGACGAGCCTGCGGGCTTCGGCGATCTCGACGCGCGTGCCGCTCACCGGTCCAGTTCCTCCAGATCGTCGTCGAAGTCATCCGCATGGTCGGCGGAGGCCGAGTCGGAGTCCTCGTCGGAGAACGACTCGTCCTCCCCGGTCCCGTCACGACGGATCCGGCGGGCTTCCTTGCGCTCCGCCGCGCCGATGCGGTCGCTCTTCTCCAGCCGCACGTCAGTGCCGCGTCCGGACAGGTGCACCGCGACGCTGGGCGACGACGGCTCCCACTCGAACTGCACGTCGCCGATCGTGACCGGGCTGCCCGGCTTCGCACCCTTCTTCGCGAGCGCGTCCTCGACGCCGAGACGGTTGAGCCGGTCGGCGAGGTAGCCGACGGCCTCGTCGTTGGCGAAGTTCGTCTGCCGGATCCAGCGCTCGGGCCGGGCACCGCGGACGATGAACGCGCCCTCTTCCTCCGGGTCGGCCGAGACGGTGAAGCCGCTGTCGTCGATGGCCAGCGGGTGCAGCACGATGCGCTGCTGCTCCAGCACCGGCTGCGCCTCGCGGTACTCCTCCACGACCTTCGCCAGCGCGAAGGTGAGCTCCCGCAGGCCCTTGCGCGAGGCCGTCGAGATCTCGAACACCTGCAGGCCGCGGGCCTCGAACTCGGGCCGCACGAACTCCGCCAGCTCCGCGGCTTCCGGCACGTCGATCTTGTTGAGCACCACCACGCGCGGGCGCTCGTCGAGCTTGCCGCCCAGGCCCGGGGTGTACTTGGCGAGCTCCTCTTCGAGAGCGTCCACATCGGACACCGGGTCCCGGCCCGGCTCCAGCGTCGCGCAGTCGACCACATGCACCAGCACGGCGCAGCGCTCGATGTGGCGCAGGAAGTCCAGACCCAGGCCCTTGCCCTCCGACGCGCCCGGGATCAGGCCCGGCACGTCGGCCATCGTGAACACGGTGGAGCCGGCGGTGATCACGCCGAGGTTCGGCACGAGCGTGGTGAACGGGTAGTCGGCGATCTTCGGCTTCGCGGCCGAGAGCACGGAGATCAGCGACGACTTGCCCGCGCTCGGGAAGCCGAGCAGGCCGACGTCGGCGACCGAACGCAGCTCCAGCACCAGGTTGCGCGACTCGCCGGGCTCGCCCAGCAGCGCGAACCCGGGGGCCTTGCGGGCCTTCGACGCCAGCGACGCGTTGCCGAGCCCGCCGCGGCCGCCCTGGGCCGCGATGAACGTGGTGCCGGGCGACACGAGGTCGGCCACGAGCTCGCCGTCCTCCGTGAAGACGACGGTGCCGGACGGCACGCGCATCTCCAGCGGGTCGCCGGCGGCGCCGTTGCGGTTGTTGCCCTGGCCCATCTTGCCGTTGCCGGCGCGGGCATGGGGGCGGAAGTGGAAGTCGAGCAGGGTGTGGACGTTGGGGTCGACGACGAGCGTGACGTCGCCGCCGTTGCCGCCGTTGCCGCCGTCCGGACCCCCCAGGGGCTTGAACTTTTCGCGGTGCACGGAGGCACAGCCGTTGCCCCCGTCACCGGCGGTCAGGTGGATCACCGCGCGGTCCACGAACCGGGACGCCATGGCACTGCCTCACTTCACTCGCGAAGAAAAAACTCTCGGACAACACAAACGAGGGGTGGCGCCGGATATTCCGGCTCCACCCCTCGTCGGAAAGTCGTGTTGCAGAAAACCCGAAGATCAGGCTTCTGCGGCGACCGAAGGCACGATGTTGACCGTCTTGCGGCCACGCTTGGTGCCGAACTCGACCGCACCGGCGGCGAGCGCGAACAGCGTGTCGTCGCCGCCACGGCCGACGTTCACGCCGGGGTGGAACTTGGTGCCACGCTGGCGGATCAGGATCTCGCCGGCGTTCACCTCCTGGCCGCCGTAGCGCTTCACGCCCAGTCGCTGGGCATTGGAGTCACGACCGTTGCGGGAGCTGGACGCACCCTTCTTGTGAGCCATCGCTCAAGCCTCTTTCTGAAAGTCTGCGAAGATCCGAAGAACTACTTGGAGATACCGGTGACCTCAACGCGGGTCAGCTTCTGCCGGTGACCCTGGCGCTTGTGGTAGCCGGTCTTGTTCTTGAACTTGTGGATCCGGATCTTCGGACCCTTGGTCTGCTCCACGACCTTGCCGGTAACCGAGACCTTCGCCAACGCGTCGGCGTCCGTGGTGACCTCGCCACCGTCCACGAACAGCACAGCGGGGAAGGTGTGCTCGGTGCCCGGCTCGCCCTCGAGCTTCTCGACCTCGACGACGTCGCCGACGGCCACCTTGTACTGCTTGCCGCCGGTCTTGACGATCGCGTACGCCGACACGGAAGTCTCCTGCATTAACTCGGCCCTGTAACTACTAGGCAATCGGGTGGGGGGCTGGCGCGGACGGCCCGCCCGAAGGCGGTCCAGGTGCTCGCGCAGCGGCCTGCTCTGGTGGTAGGCCGTACTACAGGTTACGTGAGGTTCCCCGGTGGATGGACACCGGGGTCCCCTACGTGGTCTTTCAGCTCTGCTCCGAGGCGTGCACCGGCGGACCCGCCGGGCGCGACGCCGCCCGGCGCGACCGGCGCCGGGTGGGTCGCGTGGCCGGAGCCGGCACGTCGACCTCGGATTCGGCCTCCGAAGTCGACGCGGCCGCCTCAGCGGTCTCGGCGGTCTCGGCAACCTCGGTCTTCTCAACCGTCTCAACCGGCTGAGCCGCTTCCTCGACGGCCGGCGCCGGGGTCTCGGCGGCCGGGGCCGCCGTCTCCTGCGCCGTCTCCACCGTCTTCACGGCCTCCGCCAGTGGCTTCGGCTCGTCCTCGACGTGCGGCTCCGGCTCGCCCTCGTGCTCGCCCTTGTGGGACGCCGCCTTCGACGCGTTCACCATCGCCTGCACGGCCGACACCACGGACTCGCGCTGCTCGGGCGTGGGCGCCGGGGCCGGCTCCACGACCTTGGTGGGCTCGGCCTGCTGCTCGTCGCCCTTGCCGCGGCCGCGCGAGCGACGGGAGCTCTTGGTGTCCCCACCGCCGCCGCCGTGGTTGTGGCCGTTGGTGCCGCCGCCGTTGCCGCCACCACCGGTGCGCTGCGGCTCGGTGGACACGATGACCCCGCGGCCCTTGCAGTGCTCACACGGCGTGGAGAACGCCTCGAGCAGGCCCGTGCCGATCTTCTTGCGGGTCATCTGCACCAGACCCAGCGACGTGACCTCGGCGACCTGGTGACGCGTGCGGTCGCGGCCGAGGCACTCGGTGAGGCGGCGCAGCACCAGCTCGCGGTTGGACTCGAGCACCATGTCGATGAAGTCGATCACGATGATGCCGCCGATGTCGCGCAGCCGCAGCTGGCGGACGATCTCCTCCGCCGACTCCAGGTTGTTGCGCGTCACCGTCTCTTCGAGGTTGCCGCCCGAGCCGGTGAACTTGCCGGTGTTGACGTCGATCACCGTCATCGCCTCGGTGCGGTCGATGACGAGGTAACCACCCGAGGGCAGCCAGACCTTGCGGTCGAGCGCCTTCGTGATCTGCTCGTCGATCCGGTGGTCGGCGAACACGTCGCCGGTGCCGGTGTAGCGCTTGAGGCGGTCGGCCAGGTCCGGGGCCACGTGCTCCACGTACGAGTGGATCGTGTCAAACGACTTGCCGCCCTGCACTTCGAGCTTGGCGAAGTCCTCGGTGAACAGGTCGCGCACGACCTTCACCAGCAGGTCGGGCTCTTCGTAGAGCATGGTCGGCGTGCCGCCCTTTTTGGCGGAACCGGCGTCGGCCTTCTCCTTGATGACGTCCCACTGCACCTTGAGGCGCCGGACGTCGCGGTCGAGCTCCTCCTCGACGATGCCTTCCGACGCGGTGCGGATGATCACGCCCGCGTCCTCCGGGACGATCCGCTTGAGGATGTCCTTGAGCCGGCGCCGCTCGTTCTCCGGCAGCTTGCGCGAGATGCCCGTGGCCCCGCCGGCCGGCACGTAGACCAGGAAGCGGCCGGGCAGCGAGATCTGCGTGGTCAGCCGGGCGCCCTTGTGCCCGACCGGGTCCTTCGTGACCTGCACGAGCACGCTGTCGCCGGTGGACAGGGCCTGCTCGATCTTGCGGGCCTTGCCCTCCAGGCCTGCGGCGTCCCAGTCGACCTCACCGGCGTAGAGCACGGCGTTGCGGCCGCGGCCGATGTCGATGAACGCGGCCTCCATGCTCGGCAGCACGTTCTGCACGCGGCCGAGGTAGACGTTGCCCACGATCGACCCGGTGCCGGCCGAGGTGACGAAGTGCTCCACGAGCACGCCGTCCTCGAGCACCGCGATCTGCGTGGAGTCGCCCTTCTCGGCGACGACCATCGTGCGCTCCACCGACTCGCGGCGGGCGAGGAACTCGGCCTCCGACAGGATCGGGGCGCGGCGGCGGCCGGCCTCGCGACCGTCGCGGCGGCGCTGACGCTTGGCCTCCAGGCGCGTGGAGCCGCGCACGCTGCGCACCTCGTCGCGCGCCGGGCGCTCGGGCTGCTCGGCCTTCGCCTGGCGCACGTGGGTGACGGTGTTGGGCGGGTCGTCGGTGGTCGCGTCGGACCCGTCGTCGTCCCCGCCCTTGCGACGGCGGCGACGGCGCCGGCGGCGGCTGCCGCCCTCGCCGTCGGAGTCGCCGTCGGCATCGGCTTCGCCGGACGAGTCCTCGGACTCGGTCTGCTCGCCCTGCTCGGAGTCGGCCTTGTCGGCCTGCTTCTCGGGCTTGTCGGCCTGTTTCTCGGCTTGCTTGTCGTCCTGCTTCGCCGAGCCGCGCTTGCGGTCCGGCTCGTCGGCGGGCTCGTCGTCTTCGGTGCCGCCCTCGTCGCCGCCCTTGCCCCGGCCGCGGCCACGGCGGCCGCGACGACGCCGGCGACGACCGGCTGCGCCGTCTTCGTCGTCGTCGGAGCGATCGTCGGTGTCCTCGCCCGTGGTGTCCTCGGCCTGCTCGTCCTCGGCCGGCGCTTCCTCGGCGACCGGCTTCGGGCCGACGCCGAACACCGGCGCGGGCCGGTTGCGCGCGGGCCGCTCACCGGCGGGCTCGGGCTCCGGCGGCAGGAAGACCGGCGACGGCGCGGCGAACACCGGCACGTGCACCGGGCGCTTGGCCTGCGCCCGCTCCGGCTCCTCGGCCTCGACCTCGGCGGGCGGGTGGCTCACGACGACGGCGGGCACGGCGGCCCGGCGGACGCGGCGGCGCGGCTCGCGCTGCTCGGGGGCGGCCTGCTCTTCGGCGGGCTGCTCGGTGGTCTCGGCGCTTTCGGTGCTTTCGGCCTGGACGGGTTCGGGCTGAGCCGGCTGCTCAGTGACCTCGGGGACCTCGGTGACCTCAGGGGTCGCGGTGCTCTCGGCCGCCGCGGTGACCTCGGGCGTGCTCTCGGCCGCTTCGGCCGGGGCGAGCGCCTCGGCCACCTTGACCGCGACCTCGCGCGTCACGCTCGACTGCGCGCTGCGGGGGCTCTCGCCCAGCTCGGCCAGCTTGGCGAGCAGGTCGCGGCTGCTGGAGCCCAGCAGCTTGGCGAGCGCGTGCACGCGAATGCGCGGCGGCAGCTCTCCCAGCTGACTGGTCACGGGTGCGGCGGTATTCCCGCCGGTCTGATCGGCGGGTGTGTCCGCGTTCGACATGTGTCTCCTCCGCCCCCGGGCGCGTCTGCCGGTTCTCACCGGTCATGACGCGGCCGCGCAGGGGCCCTTTCTGTTCCGTGCCCGCCGTGGTGGTGACCAGCGGCGGGAATCCTTGCGTGGCAAACCGTGCGGTCCACCGGGGTTCGGCGAACCGGGCACGGTCAGGTCTCCTCGGCGGCGCGCCGGCCTGGCTCCGACCCCTCGCGGGCCAGCCCCACCACGTCGAGCTGCCCGGCCTCCCGGGGGCGACGCGAGTGGTGCCGGTCCGGCACTCCTCCGGACCACTCACGACGCAGGCAGGATGCCCGTCGTCGAGGCGGTCGACGTGAGTATCCCACACCCGGGGGTGCACCCGGTGTAGTCGGTGCCCTGCGCGGCCCGTGGCGGTGCGAACTTGGCCGTTCCGCTTGTCCCGCCGCCCGAGCCTGGTTACCGTGCGGCTCGGGCACGCGTGCGCGCGGGTGCCCGGCGTTTCCTGCATCCGGTAGGAGGTCCGGTGTCCCTGCTGGCGCGGCCGCTGCGCGCGGCCGTGTGCCTCGTCGCGGTGCTCTGCGGGTGCCTCGCCGCCGGCCCGGCGAGCGCGGACGAGCCGAGCTGCCACCCGTCCGGGCGAACCTTGCGCTACGTCGTCGCCTTCGACCGGGGCACCTCCGAAGACTCCGCACGCGAGCAGGTGGAAGCCGCCTGCGGTCACCCGTCCGGGTACTACCCGCAGATCGCCGTCGGCATCGTCACTTCGGATGATCCGGACTTCGGGTCGAATATCGGGCTCGACCGGGCGTTCAGTGCGCAAGACACCCGGCTGGCGGCGCAGCGCGCGAGCGGCGACACGGTGCCGCCGCAGCCCGCGCGGGCTGAGCTGCACCTGAGCGACCCCGCGCAGGTGTCCACGGCCGACCTGTCGGGTGAGCAGTGGGACATGAAGATGATCGGCGCGACCTTCGCGCACCAGGTGAGCGAAGGCAGCCGCGACGTGGTGGTCGGCGTGCTCGACTCCGGCGTCGACCCGAGCCACCCCGATCTCGCCGCCGCGATCGACCCGGCCGACTCCGCGGGCTGCCTCACCGGCGTCCCCGATCCGCGGCCGGCGGCCTGGCAACCCACGACTTCGGTGCACGGCACGCACGTGGCCGGCATCATCGCCGCGGCCGACGACGGCAAGGGCGTGACGGGCGTCGCTCCCGGTGTGCGGATCGCCTCGGTGAAGGTGATCGACGACCGCGGCTACGCCGATCCCGAGGCCGCGGTGTGCGGGCTGATGTGGTCGGCGGCGCACCACCTGCCCGTGACCAACAGCAGCTGGTTCGTGAACCCGTGGTCCCTCTCGTGCGTGCGCGGCAACGACCGTGGCGTCGTCCACGAGGTGCTGGCGCGCGCGGTGGAGTACGCCACGTCGGCCGGGACGCTGAACGTCGCGGCGGCGACCAATGAGGCCGTGGACCTGACACCGTCGGCCCACTCGGGCGTGCCGACGGCCGGGGCCGCGAAATGCGAAGCGCTGCCGGCGGGCCTGCGTGACGTGGTGGCGGTGTCGGCCGTGGGGGCGGACCGAGTGAAGGCCGGTTACAGCTCGTACGGCCTCGGTGTGGTGGATGTCACCGCGCCCGGCGGCGAGGCCGGGCGCTGCGTGGTGTCGACCGTGCCCGGGGGCTACGCGCCGCTGTGCGGCACGTCGATGGCCGCCCCCCACGTCGCCGGCGTGCTGGCGCTGCTCAAGTCGGCGCACCCCGGCATGTCGGCCGCGGACCTGCGCCGCTCCCTGGAGACGGCGGCCACGCCCATGCCGTGCCCCGACGACTACGACCTCACCGGCGACGGCACCCAGGACGCCTACTGCGCCGGCTACGACAGCTACAACGGCTTCTACGGCCACGGCCTCGTCGACGCGCTCGCCGCCGTGACCCCGCCGGAGACGGGCCCGCCGAACCCCGCGAGATAGGCCGTCGGTGCCCCGGGTTGGATGTCCGGACGCGGTTCCGCTGACGTGCGCGAGGAGGTGCGGTGCTCGAAGCGCTCGGCCTGACCGCCGACGAGGAGCGGGTGTTCCGCATGCTCGTGGGCGGCTACCGCGCCGCGGCCGGCGAGGTGGCCACGCGGCTGGGGCTCGCCGTGGCCGAGGCCGAGCGGGTACTCGGCTCGCTCGTGGCCAAACGGCTCGTGAGCCGCACCGGCGAGCACTACGTGCCGGCGCCGCCCGACGTCTCGCTCGGACCGTTGCTGCGCCACGGCCAGTCGGAGCTCGACCACGCCCGCGCCGCCGTCACGGAGCTGGCCGAGCAGTACCGCGACAGCGCGCGGCGGCGCGATTCGTCACGGCTGGTCGAGGTCGTCACCGGCGCGGAGGCGATCCGGCAGCAGGCACTGAGCCTCCAGCGCGACGCGCGCGAGGAGGTGCTGTGGTTCTGCCGCGAGGCACCGATCGCCATGCCGGCAGCCGACAACGACGAGGAGTTCCGCGCCCTGGCCCGCGGCGTGCGCTTCCGGGTGCTGTATGAGACCGCGCTGCTCGAAGAACCGGGCGCGATCGCGGGCCTGGCCGAGGGCATCCGCCTGGGCGAACGGGCGCGCACGATCGCGAAGCTGCCCGTGCGCCTCGCCGTGGCCGACCGGGCGCTCGCGCTGTGCCCGCTCGCCGACGACGAGGCCACCGGCGAGCCGACCGCCGCGCTCGTGCTGGGCAGCAGCCTGGTGACCGCGCTGGTGGCGCTGTTCGAGAGCTACTGGGAACGCGCGTCTCCCCTTCGCATCGACGGCGTCCCCGCCGACGCGCAGTTGTCGCCCGACGAGCGCCGGATGCTGTCTCTCCTCGTCGGCGGCGTGAGCGACAAGTCGATAGCGAAGCACCTCGGGGTGAGCCACCGGACGGTTCAGCGGCGGTTGCAGGACCTGATGCAGCGGGCGGACGCGCAGAGCCGGATGCAGCTGGCGTGGCAGGTCGCGAAACTCGGGTGGCTGGACGGCTGACTGTCCACTGAGGACCAGGGCCGGGTGTCCACCGCGGACACCCGGCCCCGCGGATCAGTGCAAGGGCAGGCGGTAGACGCCCGCGCCCGTGCCGGCCAGCAGCCAGTGGCCGTCGGCGGAGGGCAGGAGGGTGCGGACGTCGCGGTCGGCCGGTTGGGTGGGCAGCTTGGTGAAGTGGCGACCGCCGTCGTGGCTGAGGAGGACGCCGGCGCCGGGTTCGTACTTGTCGGCGGAGGACACGTAGAGAGTGCCGTCGCGGGTGAAGGCGGCGTCGGAGTAGCCGGCCGTGCCGAGGCCGACCGCAGGGCGGAAGGTGGCGCCGCCGTCGGTGCTGACCTTGACGAAGCCGACCCCGGTGACCACGACGTGGCGGGCGTCGCGCGGGTCGACGGTCACGTGGGCGACCTCGCCGTCGAAGAGCTTCTGCGCGGTGGCGCCGCCGTCGGTGCTGCGGTAGAGGCCGGTGACGTCGCCGATCCACACGGCGCCGCGGGAGCGCGGGTCGACGGCGATCGACTGCACGCCGTCGAGGCCGGCGAGCGCGTGCTGCGTCAGCGTGCGGCCGCCGTCGTGGCTCGTGTAGACGGCGGGCGTGAGGTAGCTGCCCGCGTAGACCGTGTTCGGGTCGCGCGGGTCGACGGCGAGCGCGCGGGAGTTGCCCGGCACGGTCGCGAACTGCTGCCAGGTGGTGCCGCCGTCGCCGGAGTGTTCGACGGTGAAGCAGTCGACCTCGCAGTAGCCCTGGCGCACGCGCAGCACGGCCTTGGCCGACACCGTCGCGAGCGCGCCGATGGAGTTGCCCAAGGTGTCCGGGGCCTGGCCGGTCCAGCCCCAGTCCTGGTAGCCGCGCGGGAGGTGCGCCGCGAACGGCGCCGTCGAGCGGTAGGTGCCACTGCGCGTGGCCGCGACGAGTGCCGGGCCGACGCTCGCGAGCGCGTTGACCTCGGTGTCGGGCACGCCGATGCGCCGGAACGTCACCGAGTCCCGCGTGCTGAAGATCCCCGCGGCCGCTGCCACGACCTGCTCGTGCGGGCGGTCGGGGAAGCTGCCGATCTCGGAGTAGAGGTCGATCGCACCGGTCGCGGCCGGGTGGTCGGTCCACGTGCGGCCGCGGTCGCGGCTGACCCAGACATCGCGGGCGCCGGCGCTGCCGTCGGGCTGCGGCGAGGCGATGGACTGGACCTCGAGCTCCCCGGCGGAGGTCAGCCCGGTGAACGCCGTCGCGTCGTCGGCGCCCCACGGACCGGTCAGCGTGCGGAAGGTCCGGCCGCCGTCGGTGGAGAGCACGCCGCTGCCGAGCACACCCGAGCCGACGACAATGCCGTCCGCCGCGGCCAGGTTCGCGAGGTACGACGAGCCGGGCACCGAGAGCTTGCGCGGTGCGCGCGGGTGGCTCAGCGCGTCGTCGACGACGTGGATTTCGCTGCTGGTGGACAGGAACAGGTGGTCGCCGTCGAGGGCGAGGTCGGTGACGCCCGCCGGCGCGCCCGGGAGCTTCGCCCAGTGGCGGCCGTGGTCGGTGCTGGTGAGCACGCCGTCGTCGCCCGCCGCGAACACGTCCTCGCCCGAAGGCGAGACCACCACGGACGCGAGCAGGCCCGGACTCGTGGCGACGGAGCGGAACGTGCGCGCCGCGTCATCGCTGCGCAGCACCTCGCCGGTGCCCGTGGCCGGGTCGGTGGCCGCGACGTAGACGACGGACCCTTCGCGCGGGTCAGCCGCGATCGCGGTGCCGTTGGCGCCCAACGGACCTGGCGTGGTCCAGGTGTCGCCGTGGTCGTCGGTGCGGTAGACGGCGCGGCCGCTGTCGGGCAGCACGTACAGCCGCGCCGGGGCGTCGGGCGTGAACGCGAGGTGGCCGCCGGCGCTGTTCGGGCCGACGAGCTGCCACGGCTGCGTGTGGGCGGGCTCGGCCAAGGCGGGGACGGCCAGGGCGAGGGACAAGCCGGCGGTGAGCGCGGCCAGCTTCAGGGGTCTTCCGTGCATCCGGTCAGCCTGGGGCAGTCCGGGCGCGCCGTCACGATCTTCGCCGTGGCCGAAATACGACAGGTCGCACTTTGGACACCCCGATCAGGTCAGCAGGAGCTTCGCGATCCGCCGCGTCGACCCCCACACGCCGATCGCCGCGAGCACCAGCAGGTAGGCGAGGTTGCCCGCCATGCTCCACGAGAAGAAGCCCGTGGCGAGGCCGCGCATGAGCTCGATGCCGTGGTACAGCGGGAAACAGCGGACCACCCACTGCAGTGCCTCGGGGTAGACCGTGATCGGGAAGAACGTGGTGGAGAACAGGAACATCGGCATCAGCACGAGCTGGATGTAGTCGAACTGCGACGTCGACTTCAGGTAGCTCACGAGCGTGATGCTGATGGCCGAGAACGCGAACGACACCAGTAGCGCCACCGGCAGGAGCAGCAGCGCCCACCACGACGTGAGCAGTCCCATCGCGCCCGTGACGGCCATGAACGCCACCGAGTACAGCCCGCCGCGCAGCATGGCCCAGCCGATCTCCCCCAGCGCGACGTCGAGCGGGCCGATGGGCGTGGCGAGCATGGCGTCGTACGTCTTCGCGTAGCGCAGCTTGAAGAACAGGTTGTACGTGCTCTCGAACACGGCCCCGTTCATCGCCGACGACGCCAGCAGCGCAGGCGCCACGAACGCGACGTAGCTCATCGGCCGCCCGTCGGGCCCCGGCACGGTCTGGACCAGTTTGCCGAACCCGACCTGGAACGCGAGCAGGTAGAACAACGGCTCCAGCGCGCCGGACAGCAGGATCGTCCACGACCGCCCGTAGACGGTGACCGCCCGCTCGATCAACGCGCCGGCGCGCCCGCTGTACATGCCGGGCGGCAGCACGCGGATGAGCAGCCCGCGGCGCCGCGGGATCTCGGGTGCACGGAGGTCGGTCATCACGCCACCAGCCGGCGGTAGAACCAGCGGTGGGCCAGCGCCCAGCCCACCACGACGAGAGCCACCAGGTACGCCACGTGCCCGAGCACCGCGAGCCCGCCGACGCCGCCGAGCGTGCCGGCCCGTGCGAGCTGCGTGCCGTGCCACAGCGGCGACAGCCACGCGAGCCACCGCAGGTACAGCGGGATCTGGGTGATCGGGAAGAACGTGCCCGAGAACAACGTCATCGGCATCACCACGAAGCGGAACAGCAGCCCGAAGCGCTGGCCCTCGTCGAACGTCTTCGCGGCGAGCGCTGTCATCGGGGCTGCGCAGGCGAGGCCGGTGAGCGTGCCGACGAGGACCACCAGGACCGCGCCGAAGTTCTGCCACGCGCCGAAGAACACGGCGATCACCGCGTAGATCGCGCCCGCGAGGGTGATTTTCAGCGCGGCCCAGATGAAGTGCGCGCCGACGAGCTGGCCGGCGGACACGGGCGTCGCCGTGACCGCCAAGTAGTCCTTCTGCCACTTGAAGCCCGACAGCACCGGGTACGTCGAGTCGCCGACGCCGAGCTGGGCCGCGCCCGCCACGAGCAACGCCGGGGCGACGTACACGAGGTACGACACGCCGCCCGTCGCCGGGCCCGCCTGCACCTGGGAGCCGAAGCCGAGGCCCATGGCGGCCAGGAAGAGCACCGGTTGCAGGCCCGTGGAGTACAACGTGCTCACCCAGTGGCGCCGGTACCACATCCAGTGGCCCTCGACGCGCAGCCACGCGCCGCGCCAAGGACCGACGACGCGGCCGGTCGAAGACACCGTCATCAATCCACCAACGTCCGGCCGGTCAACCGCAGGAAGACGTCCTCCAGCGAACTGCGCCGTACCAGGCTGGACACCGGGCGCAGGCCGCGTTCGTGGGCGCGCTCGAGCGTGGCCTCGCCCGTCATCGTGTACAGCAGCACGCGGTCGGGCAGGACCTCGACGCGCTCGGCCAGATCCTCGACCGCCGAAGCCGCGGTCTGCTGTTCGCCCGGCGCGAAGCGCAGCTCCACGACCTCTCGGGTGGAGTAGCGCGCGATCAGCTCCGCCGGCGAGCCCTCGGCGGCGATCCGGCCGCCGTCCATGACGACGAGCCTGTCGCAGAGCTGTTCGGCTTCATCCATGTAATGCGTCGTGACGATGAGCGTGGTGCCGCGCGCCTTGAGCCGGAACAGGCGATCCCACAGCAGGTGCCGTGCCTGCGGGTCGAGGCCAGTGGTCGGTTCGTCGAGCAGCAGCAGCTCCGGGTCGTTCACGAGCGAGCGCGCGATCGTCAGCCGTCGCTTCATGCCGCCGGAGAGCGAGTCGACGGGTTGCTCCGCCCGGTCGCTCAGCTGCGCGAACTCCATCAGCTCCTCGGCCTTGGCCCGCACGTGCGCCCGTGAGAGGCCGAAATACCGGCCGTAGAGCTGCAGGTTCTGCCGCACGGTGAGCTCGACGTCGAGGTTGTCCTCCTGCGGCACCACGCCCAGGCGCGCGCGGATGCGCGGCCCGTCGACGTCCGGGTCCATGCCCAGCACGCGCAGGTCACCGTCGGTGCGCGGCGACACGCACGCGATCATCCGCATCGTCGACGACTTCCCGGCGCCGTTGGGCCCGAGGAAGCCGAACGCCTCCCCCGGCCGCACCTCGACGTCGATGCCGCGCACCGCTTCGAACTCACCGAACCGCTTCACCAGTGCCTTCGCCTGCACCAGTGCCGGTTCCGCCGTTGCCTCTGCCACGCATGCGACACTAGGCGTGGGCACCGACAGTTTTCGACCGGTTTACCGATCGGTCAGCGGACGGTGACCGTCAGATCCCGCGAAACGCCGTTCACCGTCACGGAAATCCGCGCGACACCCGGGTGCAACGCGGTCAGCACGCCGCTCGCCGTGTCGTAGGACACCACGTCCCACGGGGCCGGACGCCCCGCGCCGACGTGCGCGAAGAAGCCGCTCCAGTCCGCGCTCACCGGGTACGCGACCGGCACGGCCCGGCCGGCCTGCGTGAGCGTCGCGGTCAGCTGCGCCTTCACGCCCCTCCGCAGCGAAGCGGGACCCGACAGCGTCAGCGCGTCGACGTTCGGCCGAGTCTCGAAGCGCACCGGCTGGTCCTTCGCCGACGGGTCGACGCGCACCAGCGTCCAGCCGACGAACCCGCCGCCACCCGGCGCGGCCGCGGGCGTCTTGCCCGAGTTGCCGTTGACCAGGTACGGCACGCCGTCCGTGCGCGACAGGCTGAACACGCCGGCGTGCGACGCGATCGCGGCCGCCTGCTTGCCCGAGGACTGCTCGAAACCCGTGAGCCACGTCTGCAGCAGGTCGGCTTCCTTGCGGTCGCCCAGCTGCGAGTTGCCCGTGGGGCTCGGGTCCTTCACCGGGTGGTGCATCGCGACGACGACGCCGCGGATCGACCGGTCGCAGGCGGCGCCGTCGAGCGCGTCGCGCAGCATCCGCACCTGGTCGAACCCGCCGGCGCGCAGCGAGCCGCGCGAGGAGTCCATGAGCACGAGCCGGATGCCGTGCACGTCCACGACCTGGTGGGTCACGCCGAACACGGCCTCGAAGTTGGCGAGCCCGTTGCCGCCCTCGGCTTCGTGGTTGCCGGGCACGTAGTACCACGGCACCTTGCTGTCGAGCTCCTCGGTGATCACCTTGCGCGCCAGCACGAAGTCGGGTGCGGTGCCGCGGTCGACGAGGTCGCCGTTGATCAGCACGAGGTCCGGTTTCGCGGCCACGGCCTCACGCATCGCGCGGCGCGCCTGCATCACCAGCGGGCCGTCGGGCGCGTCGGCGGTGAACTGCGCGTCGCTGAGCACCGCGATCCGCAGGCCGCCGGTGCCGAGCGTGCCGTCGGTGACCAGGGCGGGGTCGTGCTCGGCCGGATCGGCGGGCACGGACGTGGACGGCGCGACCTCGAAGGTGAGGTCGTCGAACACGAGGTGGCCCTCGTACTGCTGGTCCGGCACGTTCTCCACGGCGTAGAAGCGCGTGAGGCGCTGGCCGTCCGGCAGCCCGGCCGGCACGGCGGCGGTGACGTACTTCCAGCCCGTCCAGTCGACGCTGAGCGAGAGGTCCACAATGGACGCCACGTTGGCCGCGTCGCGCAGTTCCGCGCGCAGCCAGGCGCCCTTGCCGTCGCCGTCGACCCACAGGCCGATCTTCTGCGACCCGGCCGGCACGCGCAACGGCGTCGCGGCGGTCACGTACGCGGCGCGCGTGGCCGTGGTGCCGGTGAGGCGATAGTCGAGCGCGAGGCCCTGCCCGCCGTCACGTCCTTCGGCCGGCGACAACGCGGCTCCGACCACAGCCGGGTACACGCTGGCACTCCAGCCGGCGGGACCGTCCAAAGGAGACGCCACCTGCGGCTCGGTGCCCACCGAAGCGGCCAGGTGCTCGGTCAGCCCGCCCGCGTGCACCGTGATCGCCGAGGCGCCCGAAGCGGCCTTCGCAGTGACCTCGAACCCGTCGGCGGCGGGCTTCACGTCCACCACGGCGGGGTCGTAGTCGAGCTGCACGTCGCGCGGTTCCACCCAGGTGCCGTAGCCGTCGGCGTCGTAGCCGTAGACCTGGAACGAGCTGTGCGCGCCCGCACCGGACAGCGCGACCTGTGCGGTGCTCGTGCCCAGCCGCACCGGTGTGCCGAGCACCGACACGGTCGTCTTGCCGGAAACCTTGCCGTCGCGGGCGACCACGGAGATGTCTTCGCGCGCTTCCGGATGCTGCCGGTCGGCGTGGGCGGTGAGCACGTTGTCCGTCACGGTGGCGCGGCCCGCGTCCGACGTGTTCCACCGCGGGTGCGCCGCGACGGCCGCGCCGGTCTCGTCGTGGCCGTCGGCGACGAGCACGCGCGACAGTCCGGAAAGGACTCGGGTGGCGTTCTTCGTGTTCTGCGCGGGAGCCGGCGCGAAGCCGGTCAGCCGGCCGCTGCCGGGCCCGGTCTTGATGCCGATCCCGTTGGGCACCAGCCGTTCCGCGCCGTCCGACGGGGCGTTGCGCACGCTCGGCGCGGCCTCACCCTCACCGCGCGCGAGCAGCGTGGAGGAGCCGCCGCCGTCGAGGTTGATGGCGTCGTCGGCACCCAGGGCCTTGAGGCGCCGGCCCAGCTCGGCCTCGGTCATGCCGCGGCTGTCGGCCTGCCGGCCGTCGACCGTCATGAGCCACAGGTGCTTGCCGTCGGCGGAAAAGCCGACGCCGGTGCGCGGGGCGAGCGTGGTGTCGTCGACCGGCTGCAGCTGGCCGTCCTTCAGCAACGCTTCGTTGCCGCCGACGGCCACGGCGATCTTCCCGGCGTCCGAGCGCGGCGCGTACGAGACGCCGACGCGGTCGCCGGCCTTCAGCGCGGAAAGCGTGTCCGCGCCTGTTTCCCGGCCCAGCAGCAGCGTGCTGCCCGCGGGAATCGGCCCGTCGGCCGGCTGTGTACGCACCTGCGTGACCACGCCGTCGCGCACCTCGACTTCGGCCACCCGCGCGGCGCCGGCCACCGAAGTCGCGCGCGCCGAAGCACCCCACAGCGGCGTGTAGACGCCGAGCGCGTCCTTGCCCAGCACGGGGCTGTTGAAGTTCGTGGCGGGCACGCTGCGCCCGTCCGGCAGCTGCACCGACGCTTCGAGGAAGACGTCGGCCAGCTTCGCGCGGCCCTCGTCGGTGATCGCGGCGGTGGTGTTGTGCCCTGCGGCCGGCGCGGTCTGCAGCTGCCCGTCGGAAACGCCGACGCCCTCGGGCGCGCCGGTGGCGTTGATGTCGAAGAAGTCGCCGTTGACGCCGGCCACCGCGCCGGTGCGCGCCACCTGCTGTGACAGCGGCGCGCGCGCGGAAACCGTGCCAGGGCTCAGGTACGTGGGCGTGAGGACCTTGCTGGTGAGGTCGACGCTCAGTGTGTCACCGCGGATCCAGCCGGCCGGGTCGAAGCGGTCGAACTGCGTGAGCTGCAGGCCGGGCGCGATGGCCGAGGTGGCGCTGCTGGTCTCGAGGCCGTCGTCGGTCGTCGCCGCGGCCGTGACCGGCGCTTCGCGGGCCGAGGACGCCGCGGGCGCGCCTTCAACCGGCCGCGTGCCGAGTGGCGCGGCGAGCGGATCGCCGTAGGCAGGCGCGGTGACGGCGGTGGCGAACAGTGCGCAAAGGGCGCAAAGCAGCACGGAGCGTGACTTCTTCACCAGGTACCCCAGTATCGAGTGAGTGACTTCGCCCAGCAAAGTGGAGCAGCCCGGCCGGCGGAAGGATTCAGGGTGAACGCCGCCTGAATGGCTCAGAACGGGCGGTTCCGGTCAGGGGGTCAGCGGCGCTTTCAGGAAGGCGCGCGCCAGCTCCTCGTCGCCCGTGACGCGCGGCGTGACCTCGCCGCGCTTCCACAGCAGCGTCAGCAGCTCCTGCGCGCTCGCCTCGACGGTGGCGGCGGCCTCGCCTTCGCCCACCGCGGGCGGCTCCCCCGGCACGACCGTCCACTCGTGCCCGGTGTCGGTGGCCCTCAGCGTGATCGGCTCGGGCAGCGGCGGCACGGCGTGCCAGCGGGTGACGCGCGACAGGAGTGCGGTGAGCACCTCGTCGACGCCATCGGCGGCCACGACGGGGTCGAGGACCGGTGTGGTGCCCGCGCAGCCGTGGAGGTCGATCAGGTGCACGGCCGTCTCGTGCAGCTGGCGGCGGAACCAGAACGTCTTGGTCTTCGGGGTGCCGCCGAAGTGCCAGCACTTCTCGGCGGGGTCGGCCGCTTCGAGGGCGGTGAGCAGCATCGCGGCGCTCTCGGCGTACCACGCGGCGAGGTCGCCGGGTTCGTCCGCGGCGGACAGTTTCTGCGGCTCGCCGGTGCGCACGATCTCCGCCGCCCAGCGGTGGATGCCGCCGAGGTGGGTCACGAGGTCGGCGCGTGTCCAGCCGGCGCAGTCCGGCACCGGCGCGCTCACTTCACCGGAGGTCGCGGCCTCGGCGAACTCGGCCGTGAGCGCGCGCAGGCTCGCCAGATAGTCCTCGGCGGACAGAGTCATGACACCTCGAAAGTGTTGGCGGAAACGGGAAAAGCCGGGGCGGAGCCACTCGGCCCCACCCCGGCTTTCAAGCCCGGCTCACAGGTCCGGGAACCACAACTTCAGCTCACGCTCGGCCGACTCCGGGGAGTCGGAGCCGTGCACCAGGTTGAACTGGGTCTCCAGCGCGAAGTCGCCGCGCAGGGTGCCCGGCGTGGCCTTCTCGACCGGGTCGGTACCGCCGGCCAGCTGGCGGAACGCGGCGATGGCGCGCGGCCCCTCCACGGCGATCGCGACGAGCGGACCCGACGTGATGAACTCCAGCAGGTCGCCGAAGAACGAACGTTCCTTGTGCTCGGCGTAGTGCTCCTCGGCCAGCGAGCGCTCGACGGTGCGCAGCTCGAGGGCGGCCAGCTTCAGGCCCTTGCGCTCGATGCGCGAGACGACCTCGCCGACGAGGCCGCGCGCGACGCCATCGGGCTTGACGAGGACCAGCGTGCGTTCAGTCACGACGGTGTTTCTCCTTGTGCGGATTCGTGTTATCGGGCGCGAGCCTAGCCGATCCGCGCGTGCGGCCGGTTTCGGCGGGGTCAGCGGCCCTGCGGGTGCAGGGTCTTGGACCACAGGGACTTGCCTTCCGCGTCGCGCAGGTCGACGCGCAGGTCGCCGCTGCCGCCGTCGACGTTCAGCTCGCCGAAGTGCTGGAACCCTTGCGCGGGCGAGGAGTTCTGCGTCGTCGGCGCGTGGACGAACACCGCTTCCGGGCCGAAGGTCGGGTCGAGGGCGCTGGGCCCGAACGCGCCGGCGTTGAGCGGCCCGGACACGAACTCCCAGAACGGGTCGAAGTACTTGAAGGCCGCACGGTCGGGCGAGTAGTGGTGCGCGGCGGAGTAGTGGACGTCGGCGGTCAGCCACACGACGTTGCGCACGCGCCGACGCGAGATCTCGCGCAGCACCCAGGCCAGCTCCGTCTCACGACCACCGGGCGCGCCCGGCCGGTTGTTGGCGACGGCCTCGATGGCCGTGCCGTCCGGGACCACGAGGCCGATCGGCATGTCCGCCTGCACGATCTTCCACGTCGCGGTGCTGCGGTCCAGCGCGTCGGCGAGCCAGCGAGCCTGCTTGTCGCCGAGGATGTAGCCGGGCTTGGTCTGGTCCGCGGTGTTGGCGTTGCGGTAGGTGCGCATGTCGAGCACGAACACCTCGACGCGGCTGCCGTAGCGGAAGCTGCGGTACACCCGCCCGTCGACGGCCCGGCGGCTGTCGATGGGGTGCCACTCGTGAAAGGCCTGGTACGCGCGCGGGGCCAGGACGTCGAGGCGCTTCTCGGTGTATTCGGGGCGGTCGTTGAGGACTTCGCCGGGATACCAGTTGTTGAGCACCTCGTGGTCGTCCCACTGGACGTAGCTGGGGACCTGCGCGGCGAAGCGCAGGAAGTTCTTGTCGAGGCGGTTGTAGGAGTGCTGGCCGCGGTACTCGTCGAGGGTCTCGGCGACCTTTGCCTTCTCCGGCGTGACGATGTTGTGCCAGGTGCCGCCGTCGCCGGGCAGTGTGACGGTCTCGGTGAGCGGCCCGTCGGCGTAGACCGTGTCGCCGCTGTGCAGGAACAGGTCGGGGCGGCGGTCGGCCATGGCGGAGAAGATGGTCATGCCGCCGAACGCGGGGTTGATGCCGTAGTTCTGGCCCGCGACGTCGCCGCTCCACAGGATGCGCGTGTCGTGGCGGCCGACGGGCGCCGTCGAGAACCGGCCGGCGACGGGCTCGCTGGAGGTGCGGCCGTCGAGGTCCACGGCCGTGACGCGGTAGTGGTACTCGGTCCCGGGCTGTAGCCCGGCGACGCGCACCTTGCCGGTGCCGCCGGTGTCGGGCGTGGTGATGTCCCCGGTGACTCTGCGAGCGTGCCGGAAGGATTCGTCGCGCGCGATCTCGGCGATCAGCCGCGCCGGCCGGTCGGCCCGCGACCAGATGATGCCGGAACCAGTGGTGACGTCGCCGGACGCGACGCCGTGCGTGAGCACCGGGCGCGCGCGGCGCACCAGCGGCGCGGCGGACACGCTCTCGGGCAGGAGCAACGCCCCGCCGACAACGGCCGACGCGGCGAAACCGGCCTTGAACAGGGTGCGGCGGGAGTGGGTCGATTCGGTCATGCCGGACGTTCTATCCGGTTCCGACGGCTCTCCGGACAACTCCTGACGACGCGGTGGTGAACTGGGTCAGCGCTGTGGCGTGTCCCGACGAGGGCCGGGCTACTTCGCGAGGAGAGCTTGCCGATAACTCACCCGCTGTCCATCCCGCGACTTCATCGCAACTGCGACCGCACAATCTCGCCGAAGGTCGGGAACTCTTCTCGAGCACTGGTGATCACCTCGGACGCGGTCTGTCTCCCGGACGGCGCCCAGCGCTCCGCGGTCTGCGTAAGGCGGGCATCAACCTGCGGCTCATGCTCGTGGTGCGGGTACAACATCGCTTCATACGGCCCGAAGCCACCTGCAAGCAGCCACAGATATCCATCCACATCACCGGCGACGACTCCGGTCTCCTCTTCGGACCCGAGGAACACCACCGGCTGCTGCACAACCGGCCTGCCACCACGCACGAGCCAGAACGCAGCCAGCCCACCGGCGCCGTCCTGTCCGAACACCCGGAACTCGGCGCCGTCAACAGCCGGGTTCCCGGTCCACGCCTGCCACCACTCGGCTGTTTCGGCTTCGCTCTGGAACTGCGGGTACGGCTCGAAGTCCACGCCCAAGCCACCCCGGTAGTCGAAGGGCTCGCGATGAGCCTCCACCAGCATTTCGGGCATCACATCGTCGGACTCGGCCACGCCCCCACCCTACGACCGGACCCTCTTGTCACGAGCCATGCTCGCCGAGCACCTGCGACGTCGGCGATGGACCGGTCAGCGATCAGCGGCGTCCGGGTACACGCGGACCTCCACCGGGACATCGCTGCGGCGCTGGAATTTCCCGACTGAAAGATGTCCAGCACGGCATGCGCTGTGCCATCCTGCGCGGCGCCGAACTTGTCGTAGTGCCGCAGGCCGAGCACAAAGCCGGTCGCCCCGAGGGCGGGGCCGTAGTCCCCGGCGGCGACGTCACTCAGGCAGTCGTTGAGGGCGTCCAGGTTCTTGCCGTAGTGGGTCATGTGGAATGACGCAGAGTGGCTGGACTCGAAACGCGGGCTTTAGCCGAGCGTCAACGCTTCGGCGAAGACTGCTGCTGACTCGGCAACGTCCCCGCCGCCATCCGGCGGGCCACCTCGCGGCGCAGGTACAAGAACCACACGAACGCGGCCAAGAACAGCACCCCGATGATCGCGATCGCCGGCAACACGAACGCCATCGCGATCAGCGCGACCTGCAACACCAGCACCACGGGCACCGCCCAGACGTGCTTGAGCAGGCCGCACAACACGAGCAGCGCCACGGCGATACCGATGACCGTCCAGCCCGTCGCCGAGGTGATGCCGCCGCCGAGTTTGTTGACGACGGGCAGGGCGAGGGCGACCGTGATGGCTTCCATGATCAGCGTGCCCGAGAGGACGCCGCGGAAGCCCTTCATCGGGTCCTTGGGAGGAGGCGGGGGCGTCTCGCTCATACCGGTTCCTTCCCGAACAGGGTGCGGGCCTCGCCCGCGGTGACGACGGAGCCGGTGACGAGCACACCGCCGCCGGCGAGGGGTTCCTCCGGGTCGTCGGACTGCTCGACGAGACCGATGGCCGTCTCGACGGCCGTCTCCAGGTCGGGCTCGGCGAGCACGCGGTCCTCGCCGAAGATGGAGATGGCGAGCTCGTTGAGGTCTTCCAGCTCCATCGACCGCGGGGCCGAGTTGCGCGTGACCACGATGTCCGACACCACGGGCTCGAGCGCGTCGAGGATGCCGCGCGCGTCCTTGTCCGCCATCACCGCGACGACCGCGACCAGGCGGCGGAACGCGAACTCGTCGGTGACGGTGGTGGCCAGCGCCTGGGCGCCCATGGGGTTGTGCGCCGCGTCGAGCAGCACGGTCGGGGCGGCGCGCACGCGCTCCAGCCGGCCCGGGTTCTCGACCTCGGCGAAGGCCTCGCGCACGGCTTCGAGCACGAGCTGACGCTCCTTGCCCGCACCGAAGAACGCCTCGACGGACGCGAGCGCGAGCGCGGCGTTGGCCGCCTGGTGGGCGCCGTGCAGGGGCAGGAAGATCTCGTCGTACACGCCGCCGAGGCCCTGCAGTTTCAGCATCTGCCCGCCCACGGCGACCTCGCGCTCGAGCACGCCGAACTCGCTGCCCGCGCGCGCCACCGCGGCGTCGACGTCGACCGCGCGCTTGAGCAGCAAGTTGAGCACGTCGGGGTCCTGCTCGGCGATCACGGCGACGGAGCCGGGCTTGATGATCCCGGCCTTCTCTCGCGCCGCGTCGACGGCCGTCGGGCCGAGGTACTCGGTGTGGTCGAGGCCGATGGGGGTGATCACGGCGACGTCGGCGTCGGCGACGTTCGTGGCGTCCCACGCGCCGCCCATGCCCGCCTCGATCACGGCGGCCTCCACGGGCGCGTCGGAGAACGCGGCGAACGCCATGCCGGTGAGCACCTCGAACTTGCTCATCGCCACGCCGTCCTCGCTCGCGGCGTCGACCATGTTCACGTACGGCGCGACGTCGCGGAACAGGTCCACGTAGTGCGCGGCCGAGATCGGGTGCCCGTCGAGCGCTATGCGCTCCGTGACGAGCTGCAGGTGCGGGCTCGTGTACCGCCCGACGCGCAGGCCCATGCGGGTGAGCAGCGCGTCGATCATGCGGCTGACCGAGCCCTTGCCGTTGGTCCCGGCGACGTGCAGCACGGGGTAGCCGCGGTTCGGCTCGCCCAGCAACGTGACCAGCGCCTGGATCCGCGCGAGGCTCGGCTCGATCTTCGTCTCGGGCCAGCGCTGGTTCAACTCCGCCTCGACGGCCATGAGCTCACGGCGGGCCTGGGGACCGTTGGGGTTCTGGGCCGGTTCGTCGATACCCTGGTCGTCGAGCTCGTGCAGCTCCGCGTCTTCGGCACCGAGGAGGTCCGGCACCGGCCCGGTCGCCAGGTTGTCGCCCAGCTGCCCGATGCCGCCGATCCCGCCGCGCGAACCACCGCCGACGGTGTACGCGGCGTCCGGCGCGTCCAGGTCGGGGTCGGTGTCGTCGGACTCGTCGTGCGCCCGGGCCCCCAGCTCGTCGACCCCGGCGAAACTGTCCGGGTCCGCGAGATCGGGCCGACCCTGGCCGGCCTCGTCGATCTCCTCGAACGGCCCCTGGCCGTCCGCCTCACCACGCGGCACGCAAACGCTCCCTCGACGACGGGCTTCACCTGACCAGACGAGTCTACGTGCGGTGAGTTGCCGGGCGTCGGGCCCGTGTCGGTAGTGGTGACCTGCGGGTTTCGGCCGTCGGCGGGGTCAGCTCGCGACGGGCCGCCCGCCCTCGCAGAACACGACCGACGCACCGGCCCGCGCGGCGGCCAGCGCCACCCGCAGCCGACGCCCCAGCCCCGGATTCACCCGCGCGGCGGCTTCGTCGATCGGGAGCAGGCGGACCGGTGCGCCACGGCGTCTCGCCGGCCTCGCACGCGCCGCCCGGGATCTCCCAGTGGTCCTTGTAGGACGGCTCGACAACGAGCACCCGATCGGCGTCGTCGCGGATCAGCGTGCCGGCGGCGATCCGTTTGCGGTTGAGGGAGCGCGCGTACCGGCGTTCAGCACCCCGGCGGGCGGCGTTGCTGGTTAGGTCGGAACATGCCGTTCAACCACAACCACCGCTACCACCCCCTGCTGCTGAGCCTCGTGCCGCCAGAGGCGAAAAGGGCGTTGGACGTCGGGTGCGGACAGGGGCGGTTCGCGCGGCGGCTGGCGGCGCGAGGGCTCGACGTGGACGCCGTGGACGTGTCCGAGGAGATGGTGCGGATCGCCGCCGCGCTGGGGTCGCCAGGGCCCGGACGGGTCAACGCGAGGAAAGGCGACATCGCGAACGACGACCTCGAACAGGACGCCTACGGCTTCATCTCCTGCATCGCCTCCCTCCACCACATGCCGTTCGACACCGTCACGAAGCTCCGCGACGCCCTGCAGCCCGGCGGAGTCCTCGCGGTCCTCGGACTCGCCCGCCCGAGCACCCCCGCCGACTACGCCGTCGAGCTCGCCTTCGCGCCGGTCAACGTGGCCGCGCGGCTGGTCGTCGCGGTCGGAGAATGGCTGAACGGCGGCCCGGACCCGACGCCGAACGCACCCGTGGAAATGACGTTCCCGACCATGAACCAGCTCAGGCACCAAGCCCGGCAACGCCTCCCCGGCAGCACGATCCGGCGGCTCCCGTTCTGGCGGCACCTCCTGACCTACCGGAAACCGTTGGCCTGAACCGATTCCCGCCGCGTCACACCACTGGCGGGTGAATCCGCGGGGCGTCCACCCGAACGGCGGCAGGCAACCCGCGAAGAGCTGGCTAAACGTGAGGAGAGTCCGTGAATTCGGTTCGGAGAAACGGGGCCTTCGCATGCGTACCACCCGGCTCGTGTTCGCCGCGCTGGCGGCCGCAACAGCCGTCACGACAGTCACCGCCAGCGCTGACGCCGCGCCTCGGCAGGAGCATTTCCGGCATTACGTCGCGCTGGGCGACTCGTATACCGCCGGGCCGCTGATCCCCACACAGCGGCTGGATCCGCTGGGGTGCGCGAGAAGTTCGTCGAACTACCCGGCGATCCTGGCGTCCGCGCTGCGTGTGGGCACCTACACCGACGTCAGCTGTTCGGGCGCGGACACGTCGAACATGACGGCCACCCAAAGCGTGCCGCTGGGCGTGAACGCGCCGCAGTTTTCCGCGCTGCGCCTGGACACCGACCTCGTGACGCTCGGCATCGGCGGCAACGACTCCGGCGTCTTCGGCACGCTGATCGGCACGTGCCCGGCGCTGCGTTCGACCGACCCGAGCGGCAACCCGTGCGAGCGCCACTTCACGGCCGGCGGCGTGCATTCCATCAAGGCTGCGTTGAAGAACACGCAGCAGAGCATCCAGGCGGTGCTGGCCGGCATCCACGCGCGGTCGCCGCACGCGAAGGTGCTCGCGATCGGGTACCCGCGCATCGCACCCGCGTCGGGCTACTGCCCGAGCGTGCTGCCCTTCGCCGACGGTGACTACGCCTGGCTGTCCAGTGTGGAGGAAGCCCTCGACACTGCGATCGAGAACGCCGTCGAAGCCGACGGCAACGCGTCCTATGTGGACACGTTCACGCCGTCGGCCGGCCACGACGCCTGCGCGCCCGATGGCGCGGCCTGGATCAACGGCCAGGACACCCTGCTGTTCACCGCCGCCGCCTACCACCCGCTGCCCGAAGGCATGGCGGGCCTCGCCGGGATCATCCACCGGCAGCTCGTCGGCTGACTCCCTGACCGAGAACGAGCGGGGGCGGCGGTCACCCGCCGGCCCCCGTCGCTCGCGGACGCCCCTCCCTCGGCATCGCAGAGTCTCGCAGCCGTCACACCGGAGTGTCAACTCAGGTTATTCGCTTGCCGAACGACACCAACTGAGATGAAAATCGGCAGGCGAGACCCGCGCTGACGACGACCGGCGCAGCCAGGACCGGGCCGGCACCCACCCCCAGTCAAGTGCCGGCCCGGCCCGCCTCGGCCTGGACCTCCTCGGCGTGACGCACGAAGTCCAGGAGCACCTTCGCGAACTCCCCCGGCAGCTCACCCGGCGCACCATGCCCGGCCGGCAGCTCGACGTGGTTCGCGTGCGGGATCGCGGCCAGCAGCTCCTGCTGCTGCGCCGCCTCGATCAACCGGTCGTACGCGCTGGAGAGCACCAACGTCGGCGCCGTGATCGAGCCCAGCACCGGCTGGAGGTCGACGCCGCGGTCTGCCTCGATCTGCCGCGCCGTCCCGGGCTGGATCACCAGCTGCGCCACCAGTTCGTCGTTGGCGTCGGCCGTGGTCGTGGCCCAGTAGCCGGGCCCGAACGCCATCAGTGGCAGAATCCGCGCGAACACCTCGGCGCCGTGGTCGAGCAGCTCGAGCCAGTAGCGGAACTCGGCGTCCTGCCGCGTGTCGGTCTTCGGCCACGCGGCGTGAAGCACGGCGGAACGCACGCGCGCCGGGTGCGTGCCCGCCAGGTGCGCCGCCACCACCGCGCCGAGCGAATGGCCTGCGACGTGGAACGTGGTGAGGCCGGCGACGTCCGCCGCGGCCAGCGCTTCGGCCGCGAGATCGGCGATCGCGATTGGGCCACCGTGGTCGACGGTGCCGCCGGAGCCGGAGAAATCGGGCGCGACGACCGTGAACGACTCGCGCGCGAGCTCGACCACCGGCGCCCACTGTTCGTGCGACGCCGCCGTGCCGTGCAGCAGCAGCAGCCCGGGACCGGAGCCGGTCACGGCGTAGTGGACCTCGGCGGTTCCGCCGGTGAGGGTCACGGGAACCACGGTCACACCGCCACGCGCAGGCCCGCGAGCACGTCGCGCAGCACCGCGGTGAACGCGACGGGGTCCTCCTGGTGCGGCAGGTGCCCGCAGCCGGCGACCACGTGCACGGTCGCGGCGGGTGTGAGCGCGGCGCAGGTGCGCGCCACTGCCAGCGGGATCTGGAGGTCGAGCTCGCCGTGGACATACGCGATCGGCACGCTCAGCTCCGGCAGCCGCGGGCGCGGGTCCCACGTCGCCGACTCGCCGATGAGCGGGTCGATGTAGCCGGCGGAGTCGACGATCTGGCGGATCGTCCAGTCCACCAGCGCCGCGCTCGCTCCGGGCGCGCACCAGTTCGGCACCCAGCTCGCGACGAGGCCGGGCCGGTCGGCCAGCAGCGCCGCGGTGACCTCGTGGACCGTGTCGCGCATACCCTCCGACGGCCAGTACCCCGGGCCGTCCACCGCGACGACACCACCGACGAGGTCCGGCCGCGCCAGCGCGAGCTCGGTGCCGAACACCGCGCCCATCGACGAACCCACCACAGCGGGTTTTTCCAGCCCGAGCCCGGTGATCACCTCGACGAGGTCGGCCACGTTGCCGGCGATCGTGTTGCCGGCCGCAGGCCGGTCGGAGCGCCCGCACCCGCGCCAGTCGAGCGTGACCACGCGGTGGTCGCGGATCAGGTCGGGCAGCTGCGACTGCCAGACGCGGCCGCTCGTGCCCCAGCCGTGCAGCAGGAGTACGGCCGGGCCGTCGCCCTCGTCCTCGTAGTAGAGCCGCGTGCCCCGGACCTCGACGAATGCCATCGGATCTTCCTCTCTTCCGTTCGCCTTCGAGCCAACCGCGACGGCGCGCGGCGACCAACGACCAGTCCGCTCGTAGACTCATCACGAACGCTGATGAATGGGGCCGGGGATGGAGCTGCGTCAGCTGAGGTACTTCGTGGTCGTGGCCGAGGAGCTGCACTTCGGGCGCGCGGCCGAGCGCCTCCACATCGTGCAGCCGGCGGTGAGCCAGCAGGTGCGAAGGCTGGAGCGCTCACTCGGCACGGAGCTGTTCGAGCGGACCACTCGCACCGTCTCGTTGACCGAGGCAGGCGAGCGGTTCCTGCCGCACGCGCGGGCCGTGCTCGCCGCCGCCGAGCGCGCGGCGGACGCCGTGGCCGATTTCCGCGCCGAACGCGCCCGCCTCGTGCGGCTGGGCACCAGCGACGGCCTCGGCGACCGTCTCGACGGCTTCCTCTCCGCGTTCACGCGCCTCGCCCCGGACGCCCGGCTGGAGCTCGTGCACGCCCCCACCCCCGCCCGCCTCCGGCAAGTCCGCGAGGGCGCCCTCGACGCCGCCTTCCTCCGCGGCGACTGGCCCGCCGACCGCCTCGACCTGACTCCCTTGTGGACGGACGAGGTGCTCGTCGCGCTTCCCGCCACGCACCCGCTGGCTTCACGCGACACCGTCGACTTCGCCGACCTCGCACCGTTGCCCCTGCGCCTGAGCTCCCCCGAACGCAACCGGCCGCTCCACGACCTGGTGCTCGCGTCCTGCCGCGAGGCCGGCTTCGAACCGGTGCTGGGCAAGGAGTTCACGAACGCCCAGGACACCCTCGGCACGCTCGGCCTTGGCCGTCCCCAGTGGACGGTCTTCTACCGCGCCCACGCCAACCTGCTGCCCGTACCGGGCGTCGCCTTCCGCTCTCTGCGCAACCCGACCCCGGTGATGCCCACCTACCTCGCCACCTCAGCCGACCGCCGGCTGCGGCCGGAAGTGCTGGCGCTCATCGAGGCGGGCCGCGAACTCGGCTGAAACGCAAAGTGGCGCCCGGTGCGAGAAGCACCGGACGCCACCGTCAAGCCAAACCTCACGAAGCCGGCAACGCCGCCAACCGCGACTCGATGCGCTCGATGTCCGCCGCGGCCGTGGCCCGGCGAGTCTTGATCTTCTCGATGACCTGCTCGGGCGCCTTGGCGATGAACGACTCGTTGCCCAGCTTGCCCTCGGTCTGCGCGAGCTCCTTCTGCGCCACGCCCAGGTCCTTCTGCAGACGCTTGCGCTCCGCGGCGACGTCGATGGTGCCGGACAGGTCGAGCTCCACCACGGCCACGCCCCCTGCGAGGGCGACCTCCAGGGACGCGCTCGCCGAGAACTCCGCGGAAACCGGCGTCAGGCGCACCAGCGAGCGGATCGCGTCGTCGTGGCCGGAGACCGCGTCGAAGCCCGCGCCGGACAGCCGGGTGGCGACCTTCTGGCCCGGCTTGAGGCCCTGGTCGGCGCGGAAGCGGCGGATCTCGGTGACGAGCTTCTGCACGTCGGCGATCCGGGCGTCCGCCACCGCGTCGGCGTAGCCCTCCGGCGCGGTGGGCCAGGAGGCGATCACCAGCGACTCACCGCCGGTCAGCGCGATCCACAGCTTCTCGGTGATGAAGGGGATGAACGGGTGCAGCAGACGCAGCACCGTGTCCAGCACGTGCCCGAGCACCGAGCGCGTTGCCGAAACGCGCGCGTCATCGCCTTGGTACAGCTGGACCTTCGCGAGCTCCAGGTACCAGTCGCACAGCTCGTTCCACGTGAACTGGTACAGCGCGCCCGCGACCTTGGCGAACTGGAAGTCCTCGAACAGGCCGTCCACTTCGGACACCAGCGCGCCGAGGCGGCCGAGGATCCAGCGGTCGGCCTCGGTCAGCTCCGCCGCGGCGGGCAACGGAGCCGAGACCGAAGCCCCGTTCATCATCGCGAACTTGCTGGCGTTCCACAGCTTCGTGCAGAAGTTGCGCGAGCCCGCGGCCCACTCGTCGGCCAGCGCCATGTCCGCGCCCGGGTTCGCGCCGCGCGCGAGGGTGAAGCGGGTGGCGTCGGCCCCGTAGGCGTCCATCCACTCGAGCGGGTCGATCACGTTCCCACGCGATTTCGACATCTTCTTGCCCTGCGCGTCGCGGATCAGGCCGTGCAGGTACACGTGGTCGAACGGCTGCACGCCGTCCATCTCCTGCACGCCGAACATCATCATCCGCACGACCCAGAAGAACAGGATGTCGTAGCCGGTCGACAGCACGCTGGTCGGATAGAACTTCGCCAAATCATCAGTCTGCGCCGGCCAGCCCATGGTCGACATCGGCCACAGGCCCGACGAGAACCACGTGTCCAGCACGTCCGGGTCCTGCGTCCAGCCCTCGCCCGAGGGCGGCTGCTCGTCCGGGCCCACGCACACGACCTGGTCGTCGGGGCCGTACCAGACCGGGATCCGGTGGCCCCACCACAGCTGGCGCGAGATCGTCCAGTCGTGCATGTTGTCGACCCAGTCGAAGTAGCGCTTCTCCAGCTCCGCCGGGTGGATCTTCGTGCGGCCGTCGCGCACCGCGTCACCCGCCGCACGCGCCAGCTCCTCGACCTTCACCCACCACTGCAGCGAAAGCCGCGGCTCCACCACGGTGTCGCAGCGCGAGCAGTGGCCGACGGCGTGCACGTACGGCCGCTTCTCCGCCACGATCCGGCCCTGCTCCCGCAGCGCCGCCACGATCGCGGGCCGCGCCTCGAACCGGTCGAGCCCCTCGAACGGGCCCCGCGCGGTGATCTCGGCGCGCTCGTTCATGATCGTGAGCATCGGCAGGTCGTGCCGGCGGCCGATCTCGAAGTCGTTCGGGTCGTGCGCCGGGGTCACCTTCACGGCACCGGTCCCGAACTCCGGGTCCACGTGCTTGTCGGCGATGATCGGGATCTTGCGGCCGGTCAGCGGCAGCTCGACCTCGGTTCCCACCAGGTGCGCGTAGCGCTCGTCGTCCGGGTGCACGGCCACGGCGGTGTCGCCCAGCATCGTCTCGGCGCGGGTCGTGGCCACCACGATGGCGTTGTCGCCTTCGCCGTAGCGGATCGACACGAGCTCGCCGTCGTCGTCGCTGTGGTCCACCTCGATGTCCGACAGCGCCGTCTGGCACCGCGGGCACCAGTTGATGATGCGCTCGGCGCGGTAGATGAGCCCGGCGTCGAAGAAGTTCTTGAACACCGTCTGCACGGCCTGCGACAGGTTCTCGTCCATGGTGAAGCGCTCGCGCGACCAGTCGACACCGTCGCCGAGGCGCTTCATCTGGCCGAGGATCTTGCCGCCGTACTCGGCCTTCCACTCCCAGACGCGCTCGACGAACTTCTCGCGGCCCAGGTCGTGGCGCGAAAGGCCCTCGCCCGCGAGCTGGCGCTCGACCACGTTCTGCGTCGCGATCCCCGCGTGGTCCATGCCCGGCAGCCACAGCACCTCGTAGCCCTGCATGCGACGGCGGCGGCTCATCGCGTCCATCAGGGTGTGGTTGAGCGCGTGGCCCATGTGCAGGCTGCCGGTGACGTTCGGCGGCGGCAGTACGATCGAGAACGGCGGCTTCTCCGACGAAGCGTCGGCCGTGAAGTACCCGGCCGCTACCCAGCGGTCGTACATGGGTGCTTCTTCGGCGGCCGGGTCCCAGGCACCCGGAAGGTCGGTTTTCTGCTGCGGAGCGTTCTCGGTCACAATGGACAAGTCTACGAACCCGCTCCGGCGGGGTTGCTCAGGGGGAAAGGCGGTGCACGGATGACGCGACCGGAAGATCCGGACGACCGGATGGAGACGCACCCGGACCTCGTCGATCCGAACTGGCGCAAGCACGCCGAGCTCGACGCTTGGCTGGGTGCCAAGAAGGAGATGAAGAAGCGCCGCAAGCGCGAACGCCGCTCCGGCGTCACCGCGGGCTACGGCTACGGCGCGCGCACTCCCAGCCGCTGGCCAGGTGTCCTCGCGGTCGGCGGCCTCGTCCTGCTCCTGGCGGCCGCCGTGATCGTCCACCAGCTCCAGGGCCACGGCGTCAACGAGTTCTGGTTCGCGGTGAGCCTCGGTACCTCCGCGTTCACGGGCACACCACCGGCCTGACCAGGCGGGCCCCGAGGCCGCGCCCCCGAGCGAGGGCCGCACCAGCGGCGAACGGCCGCCAGTGCGGCCTGCGCTCAGCCGCCGCCCCAGATGTCCTCGACGTACCGGTTCGAGGCGCGAAGCCCGGCGAGCCAGGCCTGTGCGTCGGCCTCGCCGGTGCCCGTCTTCTCGGCGAACAACTTGGTGAAGGCCGCTCGGACGCCCGGCGCCATCGTGTTCGCGTTGCCGCACACGAACACCGCCGCGCCGTCCTGCAGCAGCCGCCACACCTCGTCGCCCGCTGCCGCGATCTCGTGCTGGACGTACTTGCGCCCGTCGACCGGGGCGCGTGAGAACACGACGTGCAGCTTGGCGACGCCTTGGCGGTCGTATTCGCGCAGCTCGTCGGCGTACAGGAAGTCCTGGTCCGCGTTGCGGCAGCCGAAGAACAGCAACGACTCGGCGATCGGCACGCCCTGGGCGCGCATCGCCGCCCGCTCCTGCAGGAACCCGCGGAACGGTGCGAGCCCCGTCCCGGCCCCGACCATGATCATCGGGGTGTGCGGATTGTCCGGTGGCCGGAACTCGATCGTCGGGCGCCGCACGAAGACGAACACCGTGCTGCCGTCGGGGCTGCCCGCCAGGTAGTTGGAGCAGACACCCGAGAACGTGGTGTCGCCACCACCGCGCACGGGGGCGCGCAGCACACCCGTGGTGATGCTGGCCACCTTCGCGTCGGTCAGCGGCGAGGACGAGATCGAGTAGTAGCGCGGCCGCAGTGGAGGCAGCAGGTCGAGGTAGACGCCGAACGGCACGGCGCAGGCGGGGAACTCCTCCAGCAGGTCCAGCAGCGACCGCCGGGGCGTGAAGACCCGCTCCTGGTAGCGGGCCTGGGACGCCTCGTCGTCCCCGGCCAGCGACTCGAGCTCGGCGCGCTGGGCGGGGTCCTCGGTGTAGCCGGCGAGCACCTCGATGCCGGCCCGCGTGGCCACGTCCTGCAGCTCGACGCAGCTCGCGAGGATGCCGAGCAGCGGTGCGGACTCGTCGACGGGCAGGTGGGTGTGGTCTCCGCTGTTGGGGATGATCGTCGCGTACATGCCGCCGTCGAGCTGGAAGCGCTGCATCACCCGGCGGATCGGGTCGATGTGGTTGCGCGGCAGCACTCCGAGGTGGTCCCCGGCATGGAAGTCGGCGCCCTCGGGCAGTGCGACCTCGATGTGCTTGGTGGACCGCCCGCCGTCGGGCGCGTGGAGCTCGCGGTTGACCCGCACCAGGGCCGGCTGGGCCTGGTAGGACATGATCACCGGGTTGTTCAGCTGGCGGTTGACCAGCGTGATCGATAGCCGGGGGCCCGTCGTGGCCGGCTCGGCCGCGCTCTCGGGCAGGCCGGCGCTCGCGGCCACGTCGGCCCAGAGCCCGTGGTGCCAGGTGCGGTACTGGGCGTCGAAGTCGCCGTTCGCATCGCCCTCGCCCCGGGCGTGCAGCCGGGTGGCGCCGTGCGCGGCCAGCTCGGTGTCGATCAGCTTCGGCACCGCTTGGTAGGTGGCCGCCCATTCGGTGTTGCCGCAGCCGAACACGGTGTAGGACAGCCCCGCAGCGGCGTCCTTCGCGGTGCCGGGCCCGCGCAGCCAGTCGCAGAACTTGCCGGCGTTGTCCGGCGGCGTGCCGTTGTAGGACGACGTGACGATCACGGCCGTGCCCTGGGCAGGCAGCGCGTCCGCGACGTCGTCGAGCGCACTGAGGGTCACGGCGTAGCCGCGCTCGGTCCCCTCGCCGGCGAGCCGCGTCGCGATGCCTTCCGCGGTACCGAGGTTCGAGCCGTAGGCGACCAGCAGCGGGGTCTTGTGCGCGTCCGGCGCGAGCGCGACGCGCGGGGCCGGCGCAGCCGAGACGGACTTCGCCGGTGCCGCGGGGGCACCGCCGGGCCGGGTCAGCACGAACCCGGGGCGCGGGCGCACCTGGATGTGCATCTCGTCGGGCTTGATGGTCAGCGTCGTCTTGGTCTTGAGCTGGTAGTTCAGGTGGTCGATGAAGTCGAAGCGCTGCACGAGCATGCCGAGCACGAGCACGGCCTCCTGCATGGCGAACTGCCGGCCGATGCAGGCCCGCTGCCCCGTGCCGAAGGGCTTGTAGACGTCGGGCGACAGTGCCGCGAGCCGTTCGGGAGCCATGTGCTCGGGGTCGAACTCCTCGGCGTTGTCGCCCCACACGCTGCGGTCGCGGTGCAGCATCGGGGTGAGCACGGTCAACGGGACGCCGTGCTCGATCAAGTACCGGTCGCCGATCACGGTCTCCTCGAACGGCGTGCGCGTGAACCCGGGCGCGGTCGGCCACAGCCGCAGCGCTTCGCTCAGCACCTGCCGGACGTAGGTCAGTTTGTGGATCTGCTCGTAGGTCGGTTCGGCGCTGGTGCCGAACACCTCGTCGACCTCGGCGCGGGCGCGGGCCAGCACGTCGGGGTTCTTGAGCAGGTAGTAGATCGCGAAGGACAGCAGGCCGCTCGTGGTCTCGTGGCCGGCGATCAGGAAGGTGATGCACTGGGCCCGGATGTTCTCGTCGGGCAGCCGCTCGCCGCTCTTCTTGTCGACGCCGTTGATCATCTGGCCGAGCAGATCGTCCTTCTTGCCGGCCTCGCCCTCCGCGCGGCGCTCGGCGATGAGCTTGTCGACCAGGTCGTTCATGAAGGCCTGGTCCTCGTCCAGCTGCCGCTGCGCGTGGATCCGCAGCCGGGTCTGGATGGGCAGCCTGCGGGCCCGCGCCTGCGACTCGGTGAGCGTGCGGATCATCGCCGCGACGAACGGGTGCTGGGTTTCGCGGTAGAAGGAGTTGAAGCGGTAGCCGAACCCGCACAGCGCGATGGTGTCGAGCGTCAGCCGGGTCGTGTCGGCCGGCACGTCGACGTCCTCGTCCGGGTTCAGCCGCTCCCACTTGTCGACCAGCTGGCCTGCGATGTCCAGCATCATCGGCACGTAGTCGCGCATGGACTGCAGGCTGAAGGGCTTCATCAGGATGTTGTGCGCCCGGTGCCACAGCGGATCGTCCGTCTCGGCCGTGAACAATCCGGTGGAGGTCGCCGTTTGCCGCACGTTCGCGAGACCACCGCTGACCACCTTGTCGAAGCGCGAGTCGTCGCAGATCTCCTCGACCAGTGCGGCGCCGGACAAGATCAGCCGCGTGCCGCCGGGTGTGGTCAGCCGGAAGATCGGGCCGTACTCCCTGGCCATCCCCATCAGGCTTTCGAACGGGCTGTGGGCGTCGATGTCGAAGGCGTTGCCGACGAAGGGCAGCGCGCGCGGGCCCGGGATTTCGTCGATGGGGGTCTTGGTGGTCATGGCGTTCACTCCTTGGAGAGGTGCCCTTCGGCCGGCGAGGTCACGGCGCCGGCCCGGCTCGGCTGCGTGGTCCGCGCCTTGGCCTGGTGGGCCCGGACCACCGCCACGACGCTGACGACGAAGAC
This sequence comes from Amycolatopsis sp. DSM 110486, assembly GCF_019468465.1. Lineage (NCBI taxonomy): Bacteria > Bacillati > Actinomycetota > Actinomycetes > Pseudonocardiales > Pseudonocardiaceae > Amycolatopsis > Amycolatopsis sp. DSM 110486. Next base: position 760,849 of record NZ_CP080519.1, read on the forward strand.
CCAGCCGGGGAAGATGAGCGCGAAGATCGGGTGGAAGGTCCAGCTCAGCAGCACAGTCGCGGCGCAGAGGTAGCCGAACCACGCCAGCGGGCGCGCCAGCACACCTGCGGCGTTGAGCAGCGTCGTCGTGGTGATCATGTACATGCCGGCGACGCGGGCACCGAAGACGAACACCAGCCCGTAGCCTGCCGCGCTCAGCGCGCGCGCCACGTACACGGGCGGTAGCGGCGCCACTGAGAACTGCTTCAGCAGCGCGATCGCCCCGGTCAGCGCCATCCCCGAGAACAGCAGGATGATGAACGCCACCCCGGACGCCAACTGAAGCGCCCGCGGCATTTCCCGGTTCTGCGTGCCGGGCAGGGTGGCGATGAATTCACGCGTGGCCATCATGTGCCACAGGAAGACGATCCCCGCGAACGGCACGATGTACAGGCCGGCGGTCACCAATGCACCGGAACCACCGTCGGCGTAGAAATTCGCGTACTGGCTGTCCGCCACGGTCAGTCCCGGCGCCCGGTGCACCAGGACCAGCGCGACGGTGAACAACGCCGCGAAGAGGATCCCCGACCAGCCCGCGACCAGCGCATACCCAGGCCCGCGTCCGGTCTCCGCGGCAGCCCTCGCGTCCGCCCGGCTGCGGCGGATCCGCGTCCAAGCAGGCATCGGCGCCTCCCCACCACGCCATTCTTCCGGAAATGGCGCGCATATCAGCCGACTCAAAAAAATGGTGCCGTAGTACAGCACCGCGATCCTCATCGTCCTGCGTGGATCAAAGGGTTGTCAACAAGCGACGATTGCATCTGAAACGGCGTGAAAAACACTGATCAGATCCAGCTGATGGCGCTTCTGAAAAAGGCGTTACCGCTTCCGGTCGCTTTCGTTCGCTTCGTCCCGAGTCCTCGCACTTGCCCGGTCCGCACCCGGCCGAGGACCGCGGAGACCGAAGTCACGGGGTGTGGCCAAGGTCGCCCCTTCGCGGGATGCACAGGCCAGACTACACAGCCTAAACTGTGGATATGGCCACCGTACCCGCTCCCGTCGCCGAATCCGCAGGCTGGCTGCGCGGCGTCGTCGCGCAGCTGCACCGCCGGCTGCGGCAGGTCGACAACGCCGACAGCCTCACGCCGTCGCAGTCGGCGGCGCTCAACCGCCTCTACCGCGAGGGCCCCGCGACGCAGGGTGAGCTCGCCGCCGCCGAGCACGTGCGGCAGCAGTCGATGGCCACCACGCTCTCGGCGCTCGACTCGCTCGGCTACCTCGCCCGCTCGCGCGACCCCGCCGACGGCCGCCGGACCGTGCTGTCGGTGTCCGAGCTCGGCGCGAAGACCGTGCAGGGGATCCGCCAGCACCGCGACGAGTGGCTCGCCCACGCGCTCGCGGCCGAGCTGACCGCCGAAGAGTTGGAGACGGTGCGCCAGGCCCTGCCCCTGCTGCAACGCGTCGCCGAGCACTGATCATCCAGCGTGCCCGGCATCAGCGCCGGGACCCGAACACCGACGTCAGCGCGGACGCCGTGGAGGACACCCGATATTCCCCGACATCTCCAGGACGAAGGATCCGTGACGACCACCGCAACACCCCGAAAGGCACCGGCGAACTTCGGTGCCAAACTCGTCACCCCGCTGGTGGCGAGCGCGGTGCTGAACCCCATCAACTCCACCCTCATCGCCGTCGCGCTGGTGCCGATCGGGCAGAGCTTCGGCGCCGGGCCCGGCAAGACGGCCTGGCTGATCTCCGCCCTCTACCTCGCCACCGCCGTCGGCCAGCCCGTGGTCGGCCTGCTCGTGGACCGCTACGGCGCCCGCCGCGTGCTGCTCGGCGGCGCGTCCGTGGTGATCGTCGCCGGGATCGCCGGCATGATCCCGTTCTCCGTCGAGTGGCTCACCGGCGTGCGCGCGGTGCTCGGCATCGGCACCTGTGCCGGCTTCCCCGCCGCGATGGCCGTGCTGCGCAAGCGCGCCGACACGCTGGGCCAGGGCGTGCCCGCGCGCGTGCTGTCACTGCTCTCGCTCTCCTCGCAGACGATCATGGTCATCGGCCCGACGCTCGGCGGCGTGCTGATCACGCTCTTCGGCTGGCCGGCCATCTTCGCCGTGAACATCCCGCTCGCGGGCGCCTCGCTGCTGCTGGCGATCTTCTGGGTCCCCAAGGACGCGCCGGTGCGCGACGAAGCCACGAAACCGAAGCCCATCGACGTGCTCGGCATCGCGTTGTTCTCGCTCTCCCTGCTGGTGCTGCTGTGCTACCTGATGGCGCCGGGCATCGGCGACCTGTGGCTGCTCGCGGCGGCCGTCGCCGTCGGCGCGGCGTTCGTGTGGGCGGAGCTGCACACGCGGGTGCCGTTCATCGACCTGCGGATGCTCGCGGCCAACACCCCGATCCTGCGCACCTACCTGCGTCAGGCGCTGAGCTTCATGGTGATCTACGCGATCATGTTCGGCTACGTGCAGTGGCTCGAGGAAGGCCGCGGCTTCAGCGACGCGATCGCGGGGGCGCTGCTGCTGCCGATGTCGGTCGTGGCCGTGTGCGCGGCGGCGTTCTCGGGCCGCGCGACCGGGATCCGCAAACGACTGGTGGTGGTCGCCGTCGCGCTGCTGGCCGGTTCGGTCGCGCTGCTGTTCGTCGGCGACACGACGTGGCTGGGCGCGCTGCTCGGGCTGATCGCGGTGTTCGGCCTGGCCCAGGGCCTGACCAGCGTCGCGAACCAGACCACGCTCTACCGGGAGTCGCCCGCCGAGACCATGGGCACCGCGAGCGGGCTGTTCCGCACGGCCCAGTACCTCGGCGCGATCGTGGCCTCCACCGTGATCGCCCAGTGCTACGGCGTGCGCGCCGACTCGGCCGGACTGCACCACCTCGGCGCCGTGCTCGTGGTGATCAGCGCGCTGCTTCTGGTCGTGACGGTCGCCGACCGCGGGCTGAAGCTGGCCGAACGCCGCGAACGGGCGCAGCGCGCCTGACATCGCCGACGCAGATGATCGACGGCACGATCAGTGACCGTCGTCACTCCGAAGGTCGAACCTCTCAGCCGAACGGGTGGGTATCCAGGTCAAACAGCATCTTTCAAGTGTGAAAAACCAGACCCCGTGTCGGGGAATCCATGATCGAAGCGCACGATGGACACATGCACCGTGATGCGCCGAAACACGACGTGGACGAAGCCGACCTGAAGGTGGGCAAGCCGAAGACCTACGCGGCCGGCATCCCCGGCGTCGCTGTCTCGCTCCGGCGCGGCATCGAGCAGATGGGCCCCACGCGCACCGCGCTCACCCTGCGCCTGCTCAACCAGCGCGCGGGCTTCGACTGCCCGGGCTGCGCTTGGCCCGAGCCGCTCCAGGCCGACGGCGAGAAGCGCAAACTCGCGGAGTTCTGCGAGAACGGCGCGAAGGCCGTCGCGGAAGAAGCGACGCGCCGCCGCGTGGACCGCGAGTTCTTCGCCACCCACGCGGTCTCCGACCTGCAGGACAAGACGGACTACTGGCTGGGCCAGCAGGGCCGCGTCACCGAGCCGTTCGTGCTGCGCGAGGGCGCCACCCACTACGAGCCCATCTCGTGGGACGCTGCGTTCGACCTCGTCGCCGGCGAGCTGAACGGGCTGGCCAGCCCGCACGAGGCCGTGTTCTACACCTCGGGCCGCACCAGCAACGAGGCCGCGTTCCTCTACCAGCTGCTCGTGCGCTCCTACGGCACGAACAACCTGCCGGACTGCTCGAACATGTGCCACGAGTCGTCGGGCTCGGCGCTGTCCACCGGCATCGGCATCGGCAAGGGTTCGGTGTCGCTCGCGGACATCCACCACGCCGATCTGATCGTGGTCGTCGGCCAGAACCCGGGCACCAACCACCCGCGCATGCTCTCGGCGCTGGAGACGGCGAAGGGCAACGGCGCCAAGGTCGTGGCCGTGAACCCGCTGCCCGAGGCCGGGCTGATGCGGTTCAAGAACCCGCAGAACGTGCGCGGTGTCGTCGGCGAGGGCACCCCGCTGGCCGACGAGTTCGCGCAGATCCGCCTCGGCGGCGACCTCGCGCTGTTCCAGGCCGTGGGCCACCTGCTGCTGCAGTGGGAGGACGAGGCGCCCGGCACGATCATCGACCAGGAGTTCGTGAATTCCGCGACCTACGGGTTCGAGGACTGGGCGAAGAACCTGCTCGAGCTCGACTGGGCCGAGACGGAGAAGGCCACGGGCCTGCAGCGTGCGCAGATCGAGCACGTCGCGCGGATGATCGCCACGTCCGAGCGCACGATCTACTGCTGGGCCATGGGGCTCACGCAGCACAAGCACGCGGTGCCCACGATCTCCGAGATCACGAACCTCGCGCTGGCGCGCGGCATGATCGGCAAGCCGGGCGCGGGCCTGTGCCCGGTGCGCGGCCACTCCAACGTGCAAGGCGACCGCACCATGGGCGTCTGGGAGAAGATGCCCGAGACGTTCATGGACGCGCTCGACCGCGAGTTCGGCATCACCGTGCCGCGCGAGCACGGCTGGGACACCGTCGACGCCATCCGCGCGATGCGCGACGGCCGCGGCAAGGTCTTCTTCGCGATGGGCGGCAACTTCGCCTCCGCGACGCCCGACTCCGACCTCACGGCGAAGGCGCTGAGCTCGTGTTCCCTCACCGTGCACGTGTCGACGAAGCTCAACCGTTCGCACGTCGTCCACGGCACCACCGCGCTGATCCTGCCGACACTCGGGCGCACCGAGCGTGACGTGCAGGAGTCGGGACCGCAGTTCGTGACCGTCGAGGACTCGATGTCGCAGGTGCACGCCTCGCGCGGCCGGGTCAAGCCGGCGTCGGAGCACCTGATCTCCGAGGTCGCGATCGTCTGCCGGCTGGGCGAGCGGCTGCTGGGCGCCGACCACGCCGTGCCGTGGCGCACGTTCGAGAAGAACTACGACCTGATCCGCGACCGCATCGCGGGTGTGGTGCCGGGCTGCGAGGACTACAACCGCCGCGTACGCGAGCCCGACGGGTTCGTGCTTCCCCACGCGCCGCGTGACTCCCGCGAGTTCACGGGCACGGCCACCGGCAAGGGCACGTTCACCGTGTCGGAGCTGGAGTACCCGGAGGTGCCGGCGGGCCGGCTGCTGCTGCAGACGATGCGCAGCCACGACCAGTACAACACCACGATCTACGGCCTGTCCGACCGCTACCGCGGCATCGAGGACGGCCGGCGCGTGGTCTTCGTCCACCCGGACGACCTGGCCGAGCTGGGCATCGCCGACGGCGAGATCGTGGACCTGGTCTCGGAGTGGCGCGACGGCGACCGCCGCGCACCGCGCTTCCGCGCCGTGTCCTACCCGACCGCTCGCGGCTGCGCGGCGGCCTACTTCCCGGAGGCCAACGCGCTGGTGCCGCTGGACTCCGTCGCGGAGAAGTCGAACACGCCGGTGTCGAAGGCGGTCGTCGTCCGGCTGGAGCCGCACCACCACTCGTGACCCTTCCGCGGTCCGGTCACGCGGGGGTTTTCCGGCGTGACCGGGCTGTGGCGGCGAGCAGCACGCCGAGTGCCGCGCCGAGGGTGTTCAGCAGCAGGTCGTCGACGTCGGCGCTGCGGCCCACGAAGTACTGCACGATCTCGATCGCTGCCGAGAATCCCGCCAGCGCCGCGATCACGGCGGCTTTCCGGCGCGTGACCACGGTCGCCAGGAACCCCAGTGGCACGAACAACGCGATATTGCCGGCGTTGTTGATCAGCCCGAGGCGGCCGTTGGCGTTGCGGGCCTCGTCGACGATCCCCGCGAACGGGACCAGATTGAGGTTCTCGGGCGGGCTGAGGTGCCCAGGCCGGAGCGTGATGGCGAGCACCACCAGAACGGCGGCGGCGAGCAGCCAGCGGGCCCAGGATCGCATCGGTCCAGTCAACCAGCCCGTTCCGCGGCACCACCGCCCCGACACGCCGACCAGGTCCGGTGCCGGTCAGTCCACGCAGTTGTTCCCCGCGCCCGTGATCGGAGTGTCACCCGAGCCCCCCGCGCCGGCGCCGCCGCCGGTGGGGTTGCCGCCGGGGGACGCGCCCGGGCCGGAGTAGACCTGGCCGAGGGTGACCTCGATGTGGCCGGCCGGGACGTCGGGCGACTCGGCGGTGGCGAGGCCCCCCAGGAGCTTCGCCACCGCCTGGCCCTGGGGGGCCAGCGCGGCGCCGTACCGGACCAATGAGGTGCGGCGCGCGGTGGCGTTGCCGGTGGTGCCCGGAGTGAAACCGTTGCCCTTCACCACATCCGAGACGCGCTGTGCGAGGCCGCTCGTGCCGCCCGCGTTGGAGACGTCCACCACGAAGCCGGCCTGCTTCGCCGGAGAAGCAGGCGGTGCGCCGATCAGGCCCGCCGCGAACGCCTTGACCTGTGCGGGATCCACCTGCACCGCCGTCGCCCGGGGATTCGTTTTGCTGTAGCGGTAGTCGGGGTTCACCACGGGGATCGTCGTGAACTGGATGCCACCGCCGGAAATGCCGCGCAGCTGCCCGATGAAGTCGAGCAGGTTCCAGGAATCGTCGAGGACCACGGACTTCTTCACCGCGTCGATGAGCGCGCCGAGCCTGCCCGGATTGGCGAGCGTGCCGGCCGAAAGCACCTGGTGCGCCAGCGAAGCGAGGAACACCTGCTGCCGGCGCATGCGGCCGAAGTCGGTGCCCTTGACGCCGTCGCGCTGGCGGACGAAGGCCAGCGCGTCCGCGCCCGAGATCTTCTGCGGCCCCGCCGGGAAGTTCGCACCCGAGTTGCGGTCTGACGTCGCATTGTTGAGGCAGACCTCGACGCCGCCGACGGCGTTGCTGATGTCGTAGAAGCTCAGCAGGTTGACCTCGGCGAAGTGGTCGATCTTCACGCCTGTGAGGTCCTCCACCGCTTGCCGCGTGGCGCGGCGCGCGGCGGTGAGCGACTCCTGCTCGATCTTGGTCTTGTCGGTCTCGCCCGCGGCGTGCAGTTTCGAGACCTCCAGGGCCTTTCCGTGTCCGTACGCGGCGTTGATCTTGCCCTTGTCGCCGCCGGGCAGTGTCACGTACGAGTCGCGCGGAATCGAGAAGGCCTTCACCGTCTGCGTGCCGTTGGGGATGCGCAACACGATGAGGGTGTCGGTAAGGTCGTCGCCGTTGGCGCCCGCGCGCAGTTCACGCAGCACGTCGGGCGAGAGCGGGTTGCCCTGGTCGTCAGTGCGCGAGTCGCGGCCGACCAGCAGGATGTCGAGCGAGCCGTCGGCCGGCTGTTCACCGGGTGCCGGCTCGTCGCCGGCGTCGATCACGCTGCTGCGCTTGACGTCGTCGAGTGAGCTCAACGTGGAGTAGCCGTAAGCCGTGCCGGTGAACACCACGAACGCCAGCACCGACACGACGATCTTTCCTGCGATCCGCACGCCCTACCGACGCCTCGCGCACCGGTTCTGCTGCACGCGTGACCCAGTTCACATTTCAGCGTTCACATTTCAGCGCAGGTACGACGCGCCGTTCAGGTCGAGGATCGCGCCCGAGGCCCAAGTCGCCTCGGCCGAGGCCAGGTAGACGACCGCGTTGGCGATCTCCTCCGGCTCCGCCACCCGGCCGAACGGGCTCTGCTCCCGCACGGCGTCGGTGATCCGGTGCGCGACGCGTTCGGTCGCGGTGAACCCGGGCGCCACCGACGTGACCGAGATCCCGTGCGGCGCCAGCTCGATCGCGAGCGACTGGCCGAGCGCGTGCAGCGCGGCCTTGCTCGCGCCGTACGCGGGGTGCTCGGGTTCACCGCGGAACGCGCCGCGCGAGCCGACGTTCACGATCCGTCCCGGCGCTTTCCGCGCGATGAGGTGGCGCGCGACGTGGAACGAGATGTTGGCGGCACCCATCAGGTTGACATCCAGCGTGCGGCGCCAGACTTCCTGCCAGTGCGCGTAGCCGACGGTCGCGACGGGCGTCGACGTCTCGGGTGTGGTGCCGACGGCCGCGTTGTTCACGAGCACGTCGACGCCGCCGAGCTGCTCCTCGGCCGTGTCCGCGATCCGTTGCGCCGCTTCGGGATCGCCGAGGTCGCCGCCGATCAGCACGTGGCCGCCGCCCGGGAGCGCGGCCAGTGTCTCCTCGGCGGCCGCGGCGTTCGATCCATAGTGGACGGCCACCCGGTCACCCCGGGCGGCGAAGGCGTGGGCGATCGCGCGGCCGATGCCGCGGGAGCCGCCGGTGACGAGGACGTTCACTTCGCGAACAGCTGCGCTTCGTCGCGGAACGCCTTGAACTCCAGGGCGTTGCCGGCCGGGTCGTGCAGGAACATCGTCCACTGCTCCCCCGGCTCGCCCGCGAAGCGCTGGTACGGCTCGATCACGAACTCCGTGCCGGCGCCGCGCAGGCGACCGGCGAGCTCGTGGAAGGAGTCGACGTCGAGGACCAGGCCGAAGTGGGGCACGGGCACGTCGTGGCCGTCCACGGGGTTGCGACCGGCCTCGGCTTTCGCGCCGGGCACCACGTGCGTGACCACCTGGTGGCCGCGGAAGTCCCAGTCCACCCACGCGTCCGCCGACCGGCCCTCCGCCAGCCCCAGCACCCCGCCGTAGAACGCGCGGGCACGGGCGAGGTCGTCGACCGGGATGGCGAGGTGGAACGCGGGGCGCATGGGCTCTCCTTCGGCTCACGGTGGCTCCCTCACCTTGAAGTGCCCATGTCCGAATGTCAACATTGACCGATGGACGCCACACCGTTGCGGAAAGCGGCGCGCCGCGGCCTCGCCGAGGAAGCCGCCGACCGCGTGCGCGACGCGATCTTCGCCGGCCACTTCCCACCCGGCGCGCCCCTGCGTGAGGTCGAGCTCGCCGCGTCGCTGGAGGTCAGCCGCGGCTCGGTGCGCGAGGGCCTCGCCCTGCTCACCCGCGAAGGCCTCGTCCGCGGCGGCTGGCACCGCCCGACCACGGTCGTCGAGGTAACCGCGGTGGACGTCGAAGAGGTGTATTCCGTGCGCGCGGCCCTCGACCGCCTGGCCGCGGTCACGGCTCGGGCGCGGTCCTCTGTGGACGCTCTGGCCGCGCTGGACGACCTCGTCGCGGCGCTGTCTTCCGCGGTCGCCTCCGGCGCGGACGGCCCCCAGTTGCTGGCGCTGGACATCGCTTTCCACGACCGCGTCTACGCCGCCGCGGGCAACCGTCGCCTGACGGAGGCGTGGGAGGCGGTGCGTTCGCAGGTGTTCTTGTTCCAGCTGCAGCGGGTGTCCCTGGGCAGCTCGCAGTACCGCTCCCACGTCGTCGCCGAACACCGCGAACTGGCGGCCCTCATCCGCGACGGCGACGCGGCCGAACTGGACCGCGTCGCCACCGACCACGTGGACTCCGCGCGGCGCCGGCTGCTGGCGGAGCTCTAACCGTCTACTGTAGACGCCAACGCGGCTTTCACCTTGGCGTTGCTGGTCATGCTCATCGTCACCACGGTCATCGTCAGCAGGACCGCCGCGGCGGCGAAGTACGGGGTGCGCAGGCCCGCCGCCGAGGCGAGCCAGCCGCCCAGCAGCGCGCCGAGGGGGCCGGCCGACGTCGCGACCAGGCGGGAGGCCGCGGCGACCCGGCCCATGAGCCGGCCCGGGACGATCACCTGGCGCAGCGACCAGCCGAGCACCATGGTGGTCGCCATGCCGCAGCCGCAGAGGGCGAACATGGCGCCGGCGAGCCACGGGCTGTCCGCGAGCCCGAAGACGAGGATCGACCCGCCCTCCACGACGGCCGTCAGAGTGAGCGCCGTGCCCGTGCCCAGCAGCTTCTCGAGCGGTCCCGCGACGACCATCGCACCCAGCACCCCGCCGACGGCGTCGGCGGCGAGCAGGAAGCCGTAGCCGAGGGCGGACAGGCCCAGGGTGTCCTGCGCGAACAACACCAGCACCGCACCCACCGCGCCGAACGCCAGGTTGCCGACCGCCGGCCGCAACGCCAGGCCGAGCAGCAGCCGGTCCCGGACGACGTACCGGAACCCCTCCTGCGCCTCCGCCCACACACTGCGGCCCTCGACGCGCTCGGGCACCGGCGTCGACGGCAACGTCCGGATCAGCAGCGCACTCGCTACGAACGACACGGCGTCGACCACGAACGGCACCGTCCGCGCGAGCGAGAACAGGAAGCTGCCCACCGGCGGCCCCGCGAACTGCCCGGCCGCCGTCGACGCGCCGCGCAGGCGTCCATTGGCGCGGCGCAGCAACGTCTGGTCGCGCCCGAGCAGATCCGGCAGGTAGGCCTGCGAGGCCACGTCGAAGAACAGCTGCCCCGCGCCGAGCAGGAACGCCAGTATCAGCAACGCCGGGATCCCCAGCGCCCCGACCGCCCCCGCCACGACCGCGAGCACCAGCAACCCCGCCTGCCACAGATCGGCGAGCCACATCGTGCGCCGCCGGTCCCACCGGTCCACCAGCGCGCCCGCCACCAGCCCCACCACCAGGTGCGGCAGCAGCATCGCCACCGACACCAGGCTGATCACGACGGGATCTTTGCTCAGCGCCACGGCGAACAACGGCAACGCCGCCGCGTACGCCCCATCCCCCAACCCGGATACCGTCGCCGCCGTCCACAGCCGCGCGAAGGCGGGCGGCATCTTGGGCGCCGCACCCGAACGGCGAAAGACACTCATCACCGCAGTCATCGCGCCGCCCCCTCACCAGGCCGGAAGAACGCCACCGCGATTGTCGCCGCGGGCTCGGCGGGTTCGCGTGCCGCGTGCATCTCGTCGAGGAGCTCGCCCAGCCGCTGCTCGAACTCTGCGAACCGGGCCTCGCTCAGCCGCAGGTGCTTCAGCCGCACCAGCCGCGGCGACCCGTCAGGCGCGGTCGCCAGGTCGTCGATCGCGTGCTGCATCAGCACGTCTCGCTGCCCCGGCGCGGGATCCGGCAGCTCGATCGTCCGCGCGACCATCCCGTAGTACCGCTCCACCACGCCGCGCACCTTGCGAGTGCGGACCACGTGGATGAGCCCGGCGCGCTCCAGCACGCGCACGTGGTAGCTCGAGCTCCCTTTCGCCAGATCCAAGCGCGCGGCGATCTGCGTGATCGTCGCGGGGCCGTCGCGCAGCACCGCGAGCACGCGGTGGCGCACCAGGTTGTTCACAGCGCGCAGTTGTTCGGTAGTCCGCACCTCGACGCTGTCGGAGGGCGGAACGTAGTCGTCCCCAGTCACGAGAGCCAATGGTCAACGACTCTTGACCATTTGTCCAGCGCCTTTCCGGACGAAGCCGTTACGATGATCGCGGCCACCGAGGGACACCATGGACATGCCCGCGTCACGGCGCCAACTTCAGCGTGGCAGGGCAACCACGGCACAACCTGCGGTCGTCGCACGGGCCTCAGTATGTGCGGACGGTTCCCGGGCGATCCTGAGTAGACGTTGCTCATCACGGCTGTCCGTCGAGCAGCCGCCGGCGGAACGAAAAGAGCGCGACCGCCGGCACGTCGTGCACCGGTGGTCGCGCTCCTCGGCAGACCCGGGTAATCCCGATCAGCGGGCCATCAGCTGCTGAACAGATCGATGACCTTCAGGATCAGCTCGTAAACGCCGTACACGAACGGCACCAGCACCCACAGCCAGGCGACCACGAGCAGCAAGGTGCGCCCGCCCGAGCGGCCTTCCACGTCCGGTGTGCTCATCACGCCTCACTCCCCACCTGGGTGCTCGCCACGGGCTCGTGGAACTTCGCCTTGACCGGCCGCACGAACTCGTTGGCGATGAAGCCGACCACGAGCAGCGCGATCATGATGTAGAACGACGTCGCGTAGAGGTCCGGACCACTCTTGCCCGCGGACTTCTCGCTGTCGGCGATGCCGTCGACGATCAGCGGCCCGAGAACGCCGGCGACCGACCACGCGGTGAGCAGCCGGCCGTGGATCGCGCCGACCTGGTAGTTGCCGAACAGGTCCTTCAGGTACGCCGGCAGCGTCGAGAAACCGCCGCCGTAGAAGGAGAGGATCAGCATCGCGCACAGCACGAACAGCAGCTTCGACGAGTTCGTGGTCAGCGCGATGACCAGGTACAGCACCGCGCCGACGCCGAGGTAGAAGCGGTAGATGTTCTTGCGCCCCACCGCATCCGAGACCGACGACCAGACGAACCGGCCCAGCATGTTGGTGAGCGAGAGCATCGCGACGAAACCGGCGGCGGCCGCCGTGCTGACCGGCGCCGAGGTGCCCTTGAAGAAGTCCGAGATCATCGGCGCGGCCTTCTCCAGGATGCCGATGCCCGCGGTCACGTTGAGGCACAGCACGATCCACAGGCACCAGAACTGCGGCGTCTTGAGCGCGTTGGCGGCCGAGACGTTGTGCGTGGAGATGAGCTTCTTGGTCTCCTGAGCCTTGGGCTCCCAGCCCGCGGGCTTCCACCCGTCGGCCGGCACTCGCACGAGCAGCACGCCCATCGTCATGAACACCGCGTACACGACACCGTGGATCAGGAACGCGACCGCGATGTCGCTCGTGGTCGGTGCCGAGCCGAGCATCGCCGAGGACCACGGCGATGCGATGAGCGCGCCGCCGCCGAAGCCCATGATCGCGATGCCCGTGGCCATGCCGGGCCGGTCGGGGAACCACTTGATCAGCGTCGACACGGGTGAGATGTAGCCGATCCCGAGGCCGATGCCGCCGATCCCGCCGTAGCCCACGACCACGAGCCAGAACTGCCCGGTGGCCACGCCGAGCGCCGCCACGAGGAAGCCGGTGCCGAAGCAGATCGTCGCCACGAACATGGCCCAGCGCGGGCCGTTCTTCTCCACGAGCGTGCCGCCGAACGCGGCCGAGAGGCCGAGCATCACGATGCCCAACTGGAACGGCAGCCCGGACTCCGTGCCCGAGAGGTGCATGGTCTTCTCGAGCGGAGTTTTGAACACGCTCCACGCGTAGGCTTGACCGATCGAGAGATGGATCGACAACGCCGCGGGAGGGACCAGCCAACGGGTCCAGCCAGGCGGTGCGACGATACGAGAGCGGGCCAGGAAGCCGAGGGCCATCGTCAGACTCCTCCGAACTGTGAGGTGATGGTGGGAATGTATTACTTATTCCCCGACGTTGCATCGGCTGGGTGTCGTAGATCGTCTGCGCACGTCTTCACAGGCCGTTGAAAGGTGGACAGATGGGCAGGGTGACCGTGCGACGGCCGGTGCGGAGGATTTCCTCGACCGGCGAACGTCGTCGCCCCGACTCACTGGCGGCCGAAGAGCCGTTGGAGATCCGCGTCGGCGGCAAAGCACTCGCTGTGACGATGCGCACTCCGGGTCACGATGTCGAGCTGGCCCACGGCTTCCTGTTGTCGGAGGGCGTGCTCGGCTCCCGTGAGGACATCGCGGCCGCGCGCTACTGCGACGGCGTCGACGACCAGGGCCGCAACACCTACAACGTGCTCGACGTGACACTCGCGCCCGGAGTGGCACCTCCGGACGTCGGTGTGGAGCGCAACTTCTACACCACATCCTCGTGCGGCGTCTGCGGCAAGGCCGCGCTCGACGCCGTGAAGCTGAAGAGCCGCTTCTCCCCCGCGGACTCGCCGTTCGAGGTGAAGACCGACGTGCTGGTGAAGCTCCCGGACACGTTGCGGGAACAGCAGAAGGTGTTCAAGTCCACCGGCGGGCTGCACGCGGCCGCACTGTTCACTCAGGACGGTGAGCTCGAGGTCGTGCGCGAGGACGTCGGGCGGCACAACGCCGTGGACAAGGTGCTCGGGTGGGCCTTGCAGGCCGGCCGGATCCCCGCGCCCGACTGTGGGCTGCTGGTCTCCGGCCGTGCCTCGTTCGAGCTGGTGCAGAAAGCGGCGATGGCCGGGATCGGTCTGCTCGCCGCCGTGTCCGCTCCGTCCTCTTTGGCCGCTGAGCTGGCCGAGGAGAATGGGATGACGCTCATCGGTTTCCTGCGTGGCGACAGCATGAACCTCTACACGGGCGATCAGCGGGTGCTGACGTAGGCCGTTCGGTCTAGCCGATCGGCACCCAGTTGCCGTGGAAGCCGTGGGGCACGCGGTCGGGCAAGTGCACGGCCGCGACAGGCTCGAGCGTTCCCGCGTCGAGCAGCGCCAGGTCGCTGCGCTGGGTGGCCGCGTCGAAGACGAAACCCATGAGCACGCCTTCGTCCTCGGCAGCGTCCACACGGGACGGAACGAACACGAACTCGCCGGGCACGCGGCCGGGGCCGAACCCGTGCCGCTGGGCGGTTCCGTTGCGCAGGTCGTGCTTGTAGACCGCGCCGGTGAGGTTCGAGAGCCCGTCCACGGCCACCGCGTAGCCGTAGCGGTGCGCGCGCCCGACGTGACGCTCGTCGACGCGCGGGAACTCCTGCCCGTGCTCGTCGATCCGTTCTTCGAGGACCTTGCCCGCCGTGAGGTCGACGGTCCAGCGGTCCAACGTCGGCTCGCCTTCGGTCGGGCCGTGCACGCCGTGGTCGAACACCTTGGGGTGACGTACGACGTGGAGCACGACGCGGTCGCCGTCGTCGTAGGCGTTGAGCGGGTGGAATACGTAGCACGGCTCGACGTCGAACCAGCGCACGTCGGCGTTGTCCCCGTCGCGCGGCATCACGCCGACGCGTGCCGGGTACTCGGGATTCCAGCGGTACGGCAGTGAGCTCACGCCCCGGCCGGAGCGCGCGGTGACCGGGTCGGGCACGTCGACGTGGGCCGGCGTCTGGTTCGCGTCGAAGGTCACGGGAAGGTCGTAGAAGACGACGTGTTTTTCGGTGAGCGAGAAATCGTGCATCATCGGCCGGCCCGTCACCTCGATGTCCACGACGCGCCGCGCCCGCCCGTCGGTGCCGACGACCGAGTACCGCACGCGATTGCCGAGGCCGAACGTGTACGTGACGGCGTGCAGCTCGCCCGTGCCCGGATCGCGCTTGGGGTGGGCCGTGTAGTCGCCCGGCAGCGTCCCGTCGAAGTCGCACGCGCCGACGGTGTCGAGCTCCTCGGTGAGCTCATACGCCGGCAGGCCGCCCTCGATGAGCGCCAGCGTGCGCCCGGCGTGCCCGATGACGTTCGTGTTGGCCCCGATGCCCATGTTCGGCGCCTCCGGCCCCTCCCCGAGCAACCCCGCGACGTGCGGCGTGCGGATCCAGCGGTTCCGGTACCACTCGGCCCGCCCGCCCCGCAGGCGGACGCCGTGGACCATGCCGTCGCCGAGGAACCAGTGGTAGCTCTCGGGGTCCTGCCGCGCGAGCGGGTTGGGCCCGTTGCGCAGGTAGCGGCCGTCGAGGTAGTCGGGCAGCTCCCCGGTCACCTCGAGCCGCGTGGCGGTGTGCTCGTGGGTGACGGGGGCGAAGTTGCCTTCGAGGAACTTGTTGGTCATGCGAGATCCTTCCATAACAGTGTTATTCATTGATAACAGAGTTATGGAACGGTCGCAAGGGCCGGGTTTTCAGGACTGGCGCCGAGGGCGCGGACTCTGCACGATGATCGGTGGCGCCAGGCAACGCGCGGATGGTGAGCTGCGTCCAGGTGGGTGGGAGTTTCCTGCGGTGGTCTGGGACGGAGGCCGAGGTGGACGGACGGGTCGACCGCCGGGCCATGCGCGGCGCCGTTTCCGGGGCCGAGGCCGCCGTGGGCAGCCTGAGTGCCCGCCGCGCGTCCGTCGCCGTCGCCGGGACAGAGGCCGCGTGAACGGCCGCGTCAGCCGTCGCACCGCGATCGCCGCCGGGGCCGCGGGCCTGGGCGTCGCGGGGCTCGCCGCGGCGACGGCAGCGGGGCTCACGCCTCTCGGTCAGGCGTTGCAGGTCCTCGGCGTCACCACCGACTCACCGGTCACCCAGGTCGGTTCGCTGCGCGTCGAGCGGGTGCACTCCGCCGCGAGGGGCCGCGACGTCGACCTCGTTCTCTTCCTGCCGAGCAAGAAGCCGCCGCTCGACCTGCCGATGTCCCTCATGCTGCACGGCCTGCACGGCAACGCCCGCAGCGCCGCCCCCAGCGGCCTGCTCAAACAGCTCGCCACGGACGTCGCGCGCAAGGCCGTGCCCGCGCACGGCTACGTCGCCGTCGACGGCGGGGACAACTACTGGCACGAGGTCCGCCCCGGCGACGACCCCATGGCGATGCTGCTGGAAGAAGTCCCGCGCTGGCTCGCGGCCCGCGGCCTCGGCGGCGCGCACGGCCTGCCCTTCGCCTGCGCCGGCGTCTCGATGGGCGGCTTCGGCGCGATGGTCTACGGCCGCCGCCGCGCCGAACGTCGTCAACCGCCGGAGGCCATCGCGGCCATCTCGCCGGCGCTCATCACGAACTGGCCCGAGATGGCCAAGCGCCACATCTTCACCGGCCAGACCGACTGGACCTCGCTCGACCCGCTGCGCCACCTCACCGCCCTGCGCGGCATCCCCACGGCCCTCTGGTGCGGCACGGAGGACTCCTTCATCACCGGCGTCCGCCGCTACATCGCGGCCACCCACCCGGCCGTCGGCTACACGGCGAAGGGCATCCACAGCGACACGTTCTTCCACTCCGTCGTGCCGAGCCTGGTGAGCTTCGTCGGGAAGCACGTGCCGCGCGCGGTGTGAGGCAGCGGGCACGCTCCAAGCGCGACGGACGCCCCCTTGAAGTCAGTTCCGCGCCACCAGCACCAGCACGATCAACCCGGTCACCAGCCCGCCCGCACTCAGCCGCGCAACACGAGCCTCAGGAAGACACCCACCGAGCCACCACCGAGATCAACCAGAACCCCACCATCGTCGCCAACGCCGTCAGCAGCGCCCACCGCAGTTGCAGCCGACGGGTCTCCGCCACGCGCAGGAAGCGCAGGAAGTACCAAGCCAAGGCGAACAACGGCAACGGGATCAGCGGCAACGCCGACAACCGCGTCCCCACCGCCACCAGGCAGACGACCGCGAAGACGGCCAGCATGATGTTGCCCGCGCGGTACAGCCACGGGAAGCGCGTCAGGATGGACGCGACGACTCGCTCGCTCAGTTCGACGATGCCCACCGACGGCGCATCAGTCGACGCAGGCGGAGGCGAAGTGGCCTCATCCTCGTCCGACACCGAGGCGGTGGTGTTGTCCCCTGGGGCTGCGGTCAGCGGCACGGTTGTCATCCTGTCCATTATCGCGCGTGCCGCGAACAGCCTGGCAGCGGACTCCCGCAAACGGCTCAAGCCGATCAGCTAACGGCTCAGGCCGACTTCTCACCACGCTCGCTGCGGGCCCGCCGGGACGGCTGCCGCGCGACGATCGTGGGGTTCACGTTCTCCCGCACGGTCTGCTCGGTGATCACGACCTTCGCCACGTCGTCGCGGCTCGGGATGTCGTACATGACCGGCTGGAGGACTTCCTCCATGATCGCGCGCAGGCCGCGGGCGCCCGTGCCGCGCAGCATGGCCTGGTCGGCGATGGCCTCGAGCGCCGCGTCGGTGAACTCGAGCTCGACGTTGTCCATCTCGAAGAGCTTCTTGTACTGCTTCACCAGGGCGTTGCGCGGCTGCGTGAGGATCGAGACCAGCGAATCCTTGTCCAGGTGGTTCACCGTGGCGACCACCGGGAGGCGGCCGATGAACTCCGGGATCAGGCCGAACTTGATCAGGTCCTCGGGCATCGTCTCGGAGAAGACGTCGCTGCCCTCGATCTCGGCCTTGGTGCGGATCTCCGCGCCGAAGCCGAGGCCGCGCTTGCCGACGCGCTCGTTGATGATCTTCTCGAGCCCCGCGAACGCACCGGCCACGATGAACAGCACGTTGGTGGTGTCGATCTGGATGAACTCCTGGTGCGGGTGCTTGCGCCCGCCCTGGGGCGGCACCGACGCCGTGGTGCCCTCGAGGATCTTCAGCAGCGCCTGCTGCACGCCCTCGCCCGACACGTCGCGCGTGATCGACGGGTTCTCCGACTTGCGGGCGATCTTGTCGACCTCGTCGATGTAGATGATGCCCGTCTCGGCGCGCTTCACGTCGTAGTCGGCGGCCTGGATCAGCTTGAGGAGGATGTTCTCGACGTCCTCGCCCACGTAGCCGGCCTCGGTCAGCGCCGTGGCGTCCGCGATGGCGAACGGCACGTTCAGCAGCTTCGCGAGCGTCTGCGCCAGGTAGGTCTTGCCGGTACCGGTCGGCCCGAGCATCAGGATGTTGGACTTCGCCAGCTCGACGGGCTCGTCCTTGGAGTCCTTCGGCCCGGCCTTGTCGTCGGCCTGGATGCGCTTGTAGTGGTTGTACACCGCGACCGCGAGCGTCTTCTTCGCGTCGTCCTGGCCGATGATGTACTGCTCGAGGAACTCGCGGATGTCCGCGGGCTTGGGCAGCTCGTCGAGCTTCACCTCGCCGGCTTCGGCCAGTTCCTCTTCGATGATCTCGTTGCAGAGGTCAATGCACTCATCGCAGATGTAGACCCCGGGGCCGGCAATGAGCTTCTTCACCTGCTTTTGGCTCTTCCCGCAGAAAGAACACTTCAGCAGGTCGCCGCCGTCACCGATCCGTGCCATGGCCGTTGACCTCGTCCCCTCCGGTGCGCGGTACGCACCTGACACTGTCTTGCCGCTCCGGTCCCGCGCCGACTGCTTTCACACCGACCGGCCGAAGCTTCACGCACTGCCACTGACGGTACCCGTCCGAAGCCGCGAGCGGGAACACCCGGGTGAGGAGAAGGCACGTCAGAGGTCGACACTAGACCAGAGAACCGGTGCGTGTCGCCGATTCGACGCGCACCGGTTCCGTGATCAGTTGGCGGAGGCCTTCCGGTACGGAAGGACCTCGTCGATCAGGCCGTAGGCCTTGGCCTCGTCGGCGGTCAGGATCTTGTCCCGCTCGATGTCGGCCCTGATCTGGTCGGGCTCCTTGTTCGTGTGCTTCGCCAGGATGACCTCCATCTGGCGGCGCACGCGCTGGATCTCGTTGGCCTGGATCTCCAGGTCCGAGACCTGCCCGTAGGTGCCCTCGGTGGCCGGCTGGTGGATCAGCACGCGCGCGTTGGGCAGCGCCATGCGCTTGCCCGGCGTGCCGGCCGCCAGCAGCACCGCGGCGGCCGAAGCGGCCTGGCCGAGGCACACCGTGGAGATGTCCGGGCGGATGTACTGCATGGTGTCGTAGATCGCCATCAGCGACGTGAACGACCCACCCGGGGAGTTGATGTAGATGCTGATGTCGCGGTCCGGGTCCTCGTGCTCGAGGTGCAGCAGCTGGGCCATCACGTCGTTGGCCGACGCGTCGTCCACCTGCACGCCGAGGAAGATCGTCCGCTCCTCGTACAGCTTGTTGTACGGGTTGGACTCCTTGACGCCGTAGCTCGTCCGCTCGACGTACGACGGCAGGATGTACCGCGACTGAGGAGTCTGCGGAGCCCGGAAGTCACCCGGGAGCCGGTAATTGCTCATGAGAGGTCTCCTGTGTGCTTCGCGCTCAGTTGTTCGAGGTGATGCCGGCCGACAGCACGTGGTCGACGAAGCCGTATTCCTTCGCCTCCTGCGCCGTGAACCAGCGGTCGCGGTCGCCGTCCTTGACGATCTGTTCGGTGGTCTGCCCGGTCTGCTCGGCCGTGATGCGGGCGAGCTCCTGCTTCCACTTGTTGTACAGATCCGCCTGGATCGCGATGTCGGACGCGGTACCGCCGACACCCGCCGACGGCTGGTGCATCAGGATCCTGGCGTGCGGGAGCGCGTACCGCTTGCCCGGCGTGCCCGACGAGAGCAGGAACTGCCCCATCGAGGCCGCCATGCCCATGGCGTACGTGGCGACGTCCGGGCGGATCAGCTGCATGGTGTCGTAGATGGCGAACCCGGCGGTGACCGAGCCACCCGGCGAGTTGATGTAGAACCGGATGTCGGACTCACCGTCGTCCGCGTCGAGCAGCAACAGCTGCGCGGTGATCCGGTTGGCGATCTCGTCGTTGACCTCGGAGCCGAGGACGACGATGCGCTCCTGGAGCAACCGCTCGAACACCGAGTCGGTGAGGGTGAGTCCGGAGGTGCCGGTCCGCCCCTCGGGCATGTGCTGCTTCACGTCTGCCTGCCTTTTCGCCGGCGGTGACCCTTCGTCGTGTCGGCCACCGCTGTCGTGTTCAGATGCTTGAGATCTTGCAACCGACCCTAACGAACTCGGGCGGTGCGGAATGCCCGACACCGCCCAAGTTCGCTTACAGCGTCACTCCGCAGGGGTCGCGGCCGCTTCCTCGGTGACCTGCGTCTCGTCGCCGGCCGGGGCATCAGCCTCGTCGGCACCGAACAGCTCGGTGAGGTCGACCTCGGCGCCCGAGGCGTCCTTCACAGTCGTGCCCCGGACCACCGACGCCAGCGCCTTGCCGCGGCGCACGTCGGCGTAGATCGCGGTCAGCTGGCCCGACTGCTGGGCCCGCTGCACGTACTCGTCCGGGCTGACACCGAAGCGCTGGGCCTGGTACATGATGCGCTCGGTGAGCTCGCCGTCGTTGACGGAGGTCTTCTCGTTGTCGGCGATGGTGTCCAGCAGCAGCTGGGTGCGCACCGCCTTCTCCGACTCCTCCTGGACTTCGGCGTTGAACTCGTCCAGAGTACGGCCTTCGGCCTCGAGCGCCTGGGCGAACTTCGCCTCGTCGTGGTCGAACGGGTGCACCGCGTCGTGCTTGCGGTTCTCGATCTCGGCCTCGAGCACCTTCTCCGGGATCGGCACCTCGGTGCGCTCCAGGAGGATGTCGAGGACCTTGTCGCGCGCCTGCACGCCCTGCTGCATCTTCTTGACGCGGCCGAGACGCTCGCGAAGGTCGCTCTTCAGCTCGTCGATCGTGTCGAACTCGCTCGCGAGCTGCGCGAACTCGTCGTCGGCCTCCGGCAGCTCGCGCTGCTTGACCGACTGCATGGTGACGGTGACCTCGGCGTCCTGCCCGGCGAACTCGCCGGCCACGAGCTTGGTGGTGAAGGTCTTCGTCTCACCCTCGCTCGCACCGACGATGGCCTCGTCGATGCCGTCCACGAGCTGGCCGGAGCCGATCTCGTAGGACAGGCCGGTGGTGGAGGCCTCCTCCACCGCGGTTCCGTCGACCGTGGCCGACAGATCGATGGACACGAAGTCGCCGTTCTCGGCGGGGCGCTCGACACCGGTCAGGGTGCCGAAGCGGGCGCGCAGCTCGTCGAGCTGCTCGTCGACCTCCGCGTCGGTGGTCTCGACGTCGTCAACGCTCACCTCGAGGCCCTCGAGGTCGGGCAGCGCGATCTCCGGCCGCACGTCGACCTCGGCGCTGAACTCCAGGACGTCGCGGTCCTCGAGCTTCGTCACCTCGAACTCCGGCTGGCCCAGCGTGCGGACCTCACCGGCGCGAACGGCCTCGATGTACTTGGCCGGGATGGCTTCGTTGACGACCTCGTCGAGCACCGGCGCACGGCCGATCCGGCTTTCCAGGACGCGAGCGGGCGCCTTGCCGGGCCGGAAGCCCGGGATGCGCACCTGTTCGGCGATCTTGCGGTAGGCGCGGTCGAAGTTCGGCTTGAGCTCGTCGAACGGCACCTCGACATTGATCTTGACTCGCGTCGGGCTGAGCTGCTCGACGGTGCTCTTCAAGGTCTTCTCCTCGAGCGGTAAACAATGGGGGTTGGACTGTCCCTCGGGACGGCCCCGGTCACCTGCCGACCGGGACAGCCGAGTCTAGGCCCTTGGCCTCACCGGACCTGGTCGGGGGCACCCTGACACCCCTCCCGATCAGCGGTCGAGCATCCGCCCGAGCACCCAGCGCACGCTCGTGGCCGTCCGCTCGACCGGCCCGCCGGGCTGCACTACGTGGCTGAGCAGGAGCCGGACGAACGTCTCGGCGAAGACGGACCACTCCTCTTCCGACAACCCGCGCTCCGGGTACTGCGCCCGCAACACGGGCGTCACCGCGGTCACGGCGCGCTCCAGCACGGCCTGCGAACGCGTGGTGATGAGCGACAGCAGCTCGTCGCCGTCCTGCCCGCCCAGCACAGTCTTGAGCAGCGGGTTCACGCGCGCGGCCGCCACGATGTGGCAGAACGCGGCGGTGACGCCCTCGGCCGCTTCGCCCGGGTGGCGCGCGACGATCTGCCCGACGGTGCCGGCGAGCTTGTCGGTCTCGCGCAGCACGAGGGCCTCGGCCAGCCCGGCCTTGGAGCCCACCTCGTTGTAGACGGTCTGGCGGCTCACACCGAGGTCGGCCGCGAGCCGGCCCATCGTGAGGCTCGCCCAGCCGCCGACGCTCGTCAGCTCGGCCGCTGCCGCGAGCAGCCGCTCCCGCGAGCGCACGCGCCCCGGGGACTCCTCGGCGACACCGGATTTCACGGGAAGTGAGCGTAGCGACGACGGCCTGCGCAGCCACTGACCAGGACGCACCCCTGAATCCGTGTCAAACCGATTTACAAACCCCGTGCGATTGTCTAAGTTGTCACCGCTTGGCCAGGAGCGATCGACCGAGGAGACCGCTCGATGCCCGTCGTCGACAGCCGGCTCGGCGCCGGGGAACAGCCTGGGGCGCCCGAGCGCACCGCCGTGCCCAGTCCCCGGATTCCGCTCGCGCCCGCATCCCTGCCCACGCTCACCCTGTTCGCGGGCGGTCTGGCGGTGTGGGGCACGGCCACCTGGCTCGCGTTGTGCGGCATCGCGCCGCTGTGGGTGACGATCCCGCTGCACGCGCTCGTCACGTTCACGATGTTCACCGTCGCGCACGAGTCGGCCCATCACGCCGCCGGGAAGCTCACGTGGCTCAACGAGGTGCTCGGCCGGCTGGCGATGCTGTTCGTGGCGGCCTACGGCTCGTTCCCGTTCCTGCGCTTCATCCACCTCGAGCACCACCGCAACACCAACGCCGACGCGAGCACGGACCCGGACGCGTGGACTTCGCAGGGTCCGTGGTGGCAGCTGCCGTTCCGCTGGCTGACGATCGACTTCTGGTACGTGCGCTTCTACTCCCGTCGCGTGCACGGCCGCCCGCGCCTCGAGCGCGCGGAGACGCTGGTGGCACTGGTGGCGTTCGCGGCGATGGTGGTGACCGTGGTGGCGTGCGGCCACGGCTGGGAGCTGCTGGTGGTCTACCTCATCCCGCAGCGGCTGGGGCTCGCGCTGCTGGCGTGGTGGTTCGACTGGCTGCCCCACCACGGTCTGGCGGAGAACCGCTTCGGCGCCACGCGGGTGCGCGTGGGGCTGGAGTGGCTGATGACGCCGATCATGCTGTACCAGAACTATCACCTGGTGCACCATCTTCACCCGGCGATCCCGTTCTACCGGTACGTGCGCGCGTGGAACGACAACCGCGACGCGTACCTGGCGCGCGAAGTCCCCATCACCACGGCGTGGGGCCGCGAGCTGACGGCCGCCGAGTACCGCGCGTGGCGGCGGCTCACCGAGTGCTTCGAGAACGAACCCGCGCCGGAACCCTTGCGGCGCGGGCCTCGGCGGTTCCACGCGCTGCGGGTTGTTTCCGTGGAACCGATCGCCCAGGACGCGGTGGCGATCACCTTCGACGTCCCCGAAGAGCTGCGCGAGACGTTCCGGCACGTGCCCGGCCAGCACGTGGTCGTGCGCACGACGGTGGACGGCACCGTGGTCCGGCGCACGTACTCCCTCTGCTCCCCCGCCGGTTCGACGTCGTTGCGGATCGCGGTGAAACGCCGTGCGGGCGGCACTTTCTCGCCGTTCGTGACTTCGCAGCTGAAGCCGGGTGCCGTGCTCGAACTGCTGCCACCTTCAGGCGGGTTCACGCTTTCGCCGTGCCCGGACCGTTCGGCGCACTACGTCGTGCTGGCGGCCGGCAGCGGGATCACGCCGGTGCTGTCGATCCTGTCCAGCGCCCTGCGCGCGGAGGCCCACAGCCGCGCGACCCTGTTGTACGTCAACACTTCCGGCGCGACGACGATGTTCGCCGACGAGATCAGCTCGCTGGCCCGCGAGTGGGCGGGCCGGCTGCACGTGGTCCACTTCCGCACCGACGAACGCGATCCGGACCTGCACGCCCACCGCCCGGTGCGGCACTTCGACACCGTCGGCGAGGCCCTCGCGATCTCCCACGAGCGCTACCGCAGCGGCCGCCTCGACGCGACCCGGCTGCGCGCGCTACTGCAGAACCGCCTTCACCCGGCCAAGGTCGACCAGTGGTTCCTCTGCGGCCCGCGCGGCCTGCTCGACATGGCGCGCCGCACCCTGCGCGAGGCCTACGTCCCCGAAGAGGACGTGCAGTTCGAACTCTTCGCCGGCGCCCCGGCGCGCAGCCCGGAAGGTGCGTCGGCGGCACTGTCGGTCACCGTCGGGCGGCACGTGACGGACATCGTGACGCAGCCGGGCGAAACCGTGCTGGACGCTTCGCTGCGCGCCCGGCTCGACGTGCCGTACTCCTGCACGGGCGGCGCGTGCGGCAGCTGCGTGGCGAAGCTGGTGCGGGGGCGCGTGGACATGGATGTGCAGTACGCGCTCACGGAGGCGGATGTGGCGGACAACCGAATCCTGACGTGCCGGGCCCGCCCGACGACGCCTGAGCTGGCGGTTGACTACGACCGGTGAGCGCTGCTGACGTTGTTGCCCGGCTGACTGGCCTTGAGGTGCTGCGTACGCGCTTGTCGGGTTCTTTGGCGGAAGCCGAGCTGGCCGACGGGTGGGTGGTGGTGAAGCACGCGCCCGGTTCGGCTGTCGCCGAGGCCGCGGGTTTGCGATGGCTGGCTTCGGCTGATGCGGTCTCGGTCGTCGGTGTGCGTGGCTTTGACGAGGAGTGGCTGGTCCTCGACCGGATTGCGCCTTCTCCTGCGACGGTTGCCGCGGCGCGTTCATTCGGCCTGGGTTTGGCCCGGTTGCATTCGGCCGGGGCGCCGGCGTTCGGGTCGCCACCTCCGGGTGGACCGGTGGAGGCTTGGATCGGCCTGGCCCCGATGTCGAACGTGACCGGCGCCGAGTGGCCGCGGTGGTACGCGGAGCAGCGGGTCTTGCCGTACGTTCGGCAGGCGGTGGACTCCGGGGCCCTTGATGCCGCCGAGGCCCGTGTTTTCGGACGGGCCTGTTCGCGGTTCCCCTCCGTTGCCGGCCCTGCCGAGCCGCCTGCACGACTGCACGGGGACCTGTGGAACGGCAACGTTTTGTGGACGTCGGGCAGCGTGTGCCTCATCGACCCGGCCGCCCACGGTGGGCACCGCGAGACGGATCTCGCGATGCTCCACCTGTTCGGCTGCCCGCATTTGGCCGAGGTGATCGCGGCGTACGACGAGGCCACGCCACTCGCCGCCGGCTGGCGCTCGCGGGTGCCGATGCATCAGCTGTTTCCACTGCTCGTGCACACCGTCCTGTTCGGACGGTCGTACGCGGCGCAAGCTCTTGCCGCCGCCCGAGAACTGCTGTGACGGCGGGCCGTCGGATGCTCCGAGCCGGCCCTCGCCAGCTGCTCGCACCGCTCACGCGCACTTTTCTTTCGGCGGTCTTGCTTCGCGCAAACGCTTGCCTTAGCCCGAAACCACTGCGACGACGGGCTGCCAATCGCTGGCGACCGGCGTCCGCTCAGCCGTTCCCGCCGCTCGCACACCGCCCTCTTCAGCAGTGTTGTGTCGCGCGAGCCTTGACCGCGGCGCAGGAACTTGCCGTGACGGCGACCGCTGCCGATTGGCGTTCGCGCCGCCCGCACACACAGCCCTCAGCGGCAGTGTCGTGCCGCGCGAGCCTTGGCCGCGGCGCAGGAACTGCCGTGACGGCAGGCCATCGACGATTGCCGACCGGCGTTCGCCCAGCCGTTCCCACCGCTCGCACACACCGCCTCGTTTGCGCGGTCATACGCGGAGCAAGCCAACCACCCGCGGCCCGCGGAACTACTGTGACGGTGGGCCCTCCATCGCTTCCGTGACCGAGGTGGCGGTGGCCGCGTCTCCGGAAGTGGTGGCGACGATGGTGACCTTTTCGCCGTTGGTGATGCCCGTCGCGGTGGTCGAGTCGATCGTGTAGATCTTCGTGAAGCCGTCGTCGCTCTGGGCGGTGAGGGAGGTGGCGGACAGGGCGGTGACTTTGCCCGTCTGGAGGAATTTCGTCACGTAGGCGCCGCTGTCGTCGGTGGTGGTGAATTCGCCGTGCAGGGCCTGGCCGAGCGAGGCGGCGCCGCGGGGGCCACCCGGACCGCCCTGGCGGGCGCCGGCGCCCGCGCCCGGGCCGGCGGCGGTGGCCGTGCCGGAGTCGGCCGAGCTGCTCGCGATCCAGATCGCGGCGCCGCCACCGACGGCGACCACCGCGGCAACCCCGCCCGCAACCCACTTGCGCCGAGGATTCGGGCCGGGGCTCGAGCTGCCGGGAGTGCCACCCCAAGCGGGCTGCGCAACGTCCTGAGTGGACTGTTCCGAGGTCATCACATGCTCCTTCGACTGGGGGAATTGACCACCACCGTCGAGGCGAACCCTGTGCCGGGACTGTGGCCGTGGTCAGCCCGACCTGTGACCCCGACTTTTCGGACACCCGACATCACAGCGGGCTCACAGGCAGCACACATGCGGCCCACACCCGGCGCCCCCACGCTCGTGTCATGACTCAGCGCGCGAGGACCCGCTTCGGGCGGCTGTCGTTGCGCGCGAAGCTGACCGTGGCGATCGTGGCGCTGTTGTCGCTGGTGTGCCTGGTGATCGGGGTGGTGAGTGAGTTCGCGTTGCGGGCGTTCCTCATCGACCAGACCGACGGGCAGCTCTACGCCGCCGCCGGCCGCGCCCAGGACTTCGCGACGCACGGCGGGCCGCTGGGCGGCCACAACCCGCTCGACGCGCCCGGGCAGGGCGCCGGCACCGTCAACGCCCACTTCTCCGGCGGCCGGCTCATCGACGGCGGCTCGCTGTCCCAGCACGGCCAGCGCGTCACGCTCACCGACGACCAGCTCGCCGCCCTGCAGAGCCTGCCCGCCGACGGCCGCGCCTACACCCGCACCGTCGGCGACCTCGGCGACTACCGCCTCACCGCGACGCCCATCCCCGACGGCGTGGTCGTCACCGGCGTGCCGCTCGAGCCCGTGCAGCAGACGCTGCTCACCGTCGGCCTGATCCTCTTCGGCGTCGCGGCCGCCGGCGTCACGGGCGCGGCCTTCATCGGCGCCTTCGCGGTCCGGCGCACGCTCCGCCCGCTCGACCGCGTCGCCGCGACCGCCGCCCGCGTCTCCGAGCTGCCCCTGGACCGCGGCTACGTGGACCTCTCCGTCCGCGTTCCCGACGGCGACACCGACCCCCGCACGGAAGTCGGCCAGGTCGGCTCCGCGCTCAATCTCATGCTCGGCCACATCTCCGCCGCGCTGGAAGCGAGGCACGCCAGCGAAATGCGCGTACGCCGCTTCGTCGCCGACGCGAGCCACGAGCTGCGTACGCCCCTGGCCGCCATCCGCGGCTACGCCGAGCTCGCCGGTCGCGGCCGCATGCACGTACCCCCGGACGTCGCCCGGTCCATGACCCGCATCGAATCCGAGGCCGACCGCATGACGACGCTGGTCGAAGACCTCCTGCTCCTCGCCCGCCTCGACGCGGGCCGCCCTCTCGACGTCGCCGAAGTCGACCTGGCCCGCCTCGTCGCCGACGCGGTCGGCGACGCCCACGTGGCCGGCCCCTCGCACCGCTGGGAGCTGCGCCTGCCCGACTCCCCCGTGTTGGTCCTGGGCGACGTCCAACGCCTCCACCAGGTCCTCGCCAACCTGCTGGCCAACGCCCGCGTCCACACCCCACCCGGCACCACCGTCGTGACGTCCCTCGCCCGCTCCGCCGACGGCACCGCCGTGATCACCGTCACCGACAACGGCCCGGGCATCCCCCCGGACCTCCTCCCGGCCGTCTTCGAACGCTTCGCCCGCGGCGACTCCTCCCGCTCCCGCGCCGCCGGCTCGACGGGCCTGGGCATGGCCATCGCGGCCGCGGTGCTGGTGGCCCACCACGGCACCATCGAGGTGCACAGCATCCCCGGGCGCACCGAGTTCGCGGTCCGGCTACCGGTCACCGTCCCGGCCCAGCGCACCGACTCACCCGTGGCACAGATCGAAGCCTGACGCCACGGCGGCCATCCACCGCCGACGCCCCGACCCGTCCGCTCCCGCAAGCGGTCCACCTCGCCACGACCATCACGGGCGCCGCACTCGTGGCGCACCGCGGGAGCGTCGAGGCCATCCCCGGCGCACCGAGATCCCGCCCGCTGTCCCGAAACGCGCGCGATTCCCTCACGCAGGTCCACGCCTGACCACGCGACGGACATCACCGCCCGGCACTGTCCGGCCGCGCAGCAAACGTCCTAGCCCGAGGGCTGCCGGCCACGGTCTGGCCAACGCGGCGGCGCACCACGGATCCGTCGAAGCCCACAGCATCCCCCGCCGCGCAGAGTCCTCCTCCCGGTCTCCGTCCCGACCCAGCGCATCAGTCAGCCAGCCGCACAGGCCTGATTCCTCCCCTACCACCCGTGATGTCCGCTCACGCTGTGACATCCCGTCGCACAGGGCGCACACAGGGTGTCCACAAGGCAGGCCCAGGGTGGGGCGCCAGGGTGGCTGTCATGACCGCAGTCGCGATTCCCGCCGCCACACCGAAGCGGGCGGACGTCGCCCGGCCCCGTTGGGTGCGGCCGGCGTTGGCCGTCCTGCTCGCGGGCACGGCGGCGCTGTACCTGGTGGACCTGAGCGCCTCCGGGTGGGCCAACGCGTTCTACTCCGCGGCCGCCCAGGCTGGCGCGCAGAGCTGGAAGGCGTGGTTCTTCGGGTCCAGCGACGCGGCCAACGGCATCACCGTCGACAAAACCCCCGCCGCCCTGTGGGTGATGGGGTTGTCGACGCGGCTGTTCGGCGTGAACGCGTGGAGCGTGCTCGTCCCGCAGGCGCTGATGGGGGTCGGGTCGACGTACCTGCTCTACGCGACCGTCCGCCACACTTCCGGAGCAGCCGCCGGACTGCTGGCGGGGACGATCCTGAGCCTCACCCCGGCGGCCGCGTTGATCTTCCGGTTCAACAATCCCGACGCGCTTTTGGTCCTGCTGCTCATCGCCGCCGCCTATTGCACCGTGCGGGCGATCGAGAAGGCCGGCCCGAAGTGGCTCGCGCTCGCGGGAGTGGCCGTCGGGTTCGGGTTTCTCGCGAAGATGCTCCAGGCGTTCCTGGTGCTGCCCGCGCTGGGCCTCGCCTACCTGATCGCCGCGCCGACGCCGCTGGGCAAACGCTTGCTCCACCTCGCCGGCGCACTGGGAGCCGTCATCGTGTCGGCCGGCTGGTACCTCGCGGTCGTCGCACTGTGGCCGGCCGCGGACCGCCCCTACATCGGCGGCTCCCAGGACAACAGCCTCCTCGGCCTCACCTTCGGCTACAACGGCTTCGGCCGCATCACCGGCGACGAGACCGGCAGCGTCGGCGGCGGACGCGGCGGCGGCTGGGGCACCACGGGTCTGTTCCGCCTGTTCGGCAGCGAAATGGCCGGCGGCATCGCGTGGCTGCTGCCCGCCGCGTTGCTCGCGCTGGGGGCGGGCCTGTGGTTCACGTGCCGAGCACCGCGCACCGACCAAAGCCGCTCGGCGCTCGTGATCTGGGGCGGCTGGCTGCTGGTGACGGCGATCGTCTTCAGTTACATGGGCGGCATCATCCACCCGTACTACACGGTCGCTCTGGCCCCGGCCGTCGCCGCGCTCGTCGGCACGGCCGCGGTCCAGCTGTGGCGCCTGCGCGACGATCCCGCCGCCGCCGGCGTCCTCAGCGGTGGCCTCGCGCTCACGGCCGTGACCTCCTACGTCCTGCTCATCCGCGAACCGTCCTGGCAACCGTGGCTCGCGCCCGCGATCCTGGTCGCCGGGCTGCTCGCGGCCGTGGCGGTGTTCTTCATCAACCAGCTCGGCCGCATCGCCGCACGGGGGCTCGCGGTCCTGGGCCTGGTGACGCTCCTGGCCGCCACCGGTGCGTACACGATCGCCACGGCGGCTACTCCCCACAGCGGCGCCATTCCGTCAGCCGGACCGTCAGTAAGCCGCGGCTTCGGAGGCTTCGGCGGCCCAGGCGGAGGCGGCCGCGGTATGGCCGGCGGCCTCCTCGGCACCGCAACCCCCGGCCCGAACCTCACCGCACTCCTCCAGGCCCCCGGCCACACCTGGACAGCCGCCACTGTCGGCTCCAACAACGCCGCCGGCTACCAGCTCGCGAGCAACCTCCCGGTCCTCGCCGTCGGCGGCTTCAACGGCACCGACCCGTACCCGACCCTCGCCCAGTTCCAGCAGTACGTCCATAATGGACAAATCCACTACTTCCTCGGCGACGGCCTCACGATGCAAGGCAGCACCGGCAGCGACTACGCCCAGCAGATCGCCACCTGGGTCGCCGACAACTACCAGGCGACCACAGTGGACGGTGTCACCGTGTACGACCTGACAACCTGAGATAAGCCTCGCCCCGCGGCGAAATCCGGTACCCCACCTCGAGCGAGAGCGTGAGCCCCAGATCCTTCAGCTTGCGCACGGACCGCTTGAACACCAGCAGCTCCTCCCACCCCAGCTGCTCGGCCAGCGTCCCCGCCCGCAGCCCCGGGTTCGCCGCGATCGCCTCCAGCGCGGCCCTCGTCCACGGGCCGTCCGGACCACTGGCATCGAACCTCCGCAACCGCGCGGAAATCGCCTCGACGTCCGAGCCCGACAATGCCGCGTCGGCCGCCAGCGCGTCCCGCGGATCCCCGCCCCGCACCACGTGGAACGACACCCGGTACAACGGCACCGACTCGTCGCCACGCAGGTTCGAAACCAACTCCGCCAGATCCGCGTACCCGGCCGCCACCGCGTCCTCGTCCGTCAGATCCGCGACGGTCACCTCGTCGACCTGCTCCACCTCGATCAGGTCGACACCCGTCCGGTACCGATGCCCGGCGATCGCCTTGTTGCGCGCCCACCTGCGCACCATCACGGTCACGCGCCCCGCGTGGATGCCTTCCCGCAGCCGTGCCTCGAACAGCATCCGCCCATCCTACGGCGGCCGCCCGACATTCCACGCATCTCCGACGCCCCACCCGCACGACCACGCGACTGGCGCGGCATTTCCAACCCCCTGCCTGCAACCCCCACCCCGCCAGCACCCGCACTGTCCATCCGTAGCAACCCAGCTCCAGCAACCCAACCCCGTTCAAGATCACCCGATAGAGCACCGACCCACAGGCGCCCCACAGCAATGCCACAACCCGGCCAAAGCCGGGCGCCGAACGATGGCTCCCATGAACGCCACCGCACCCTCCCGAAACGGAGCCGAAAACGGAGCGAAGGCCGCGGGAGCACCGGCACAAGTGCCCCAGCCCCGGCCCGGGTCGACGCCGGTCGGCCTCGGCGGGCCGCAGCCGGTGCTCGACGTCGTGATCCCGGTGTACAACGAGGAAACCGACCTGGAGCCCTGCATCCGCCGGCTTCACGCGCACCTCGAGGAGCACGCCGGCTACGCCTACCGCATCACCATCGCGGACAACGCGAGCACCGACAAGACGCTCCACGTGGCAGAAACCCTCGCGAGAGAGTTCGCCCAGGTCGAGGTGCGCCACCTCGACGAGAAGGGCCGCGGCCGCGCGCTGAACGCCGTGTGGTCCACTTCGGACGCCCAGGTGCTGGCCTACATGGACGTCGACCTCTCCACCGACCTCGCCGCCCTGCAGCCGCTCGTGGCCCCGCTGCTCTCGGGACACTCGGACCTCGCCATCGGCAGCCGGCTCGCACGGGGTGCGCGCGTCGTCCGAGGCCCCAAACGTGAGTTCATTTCGCGCTGCTACAACCTCATCCTCAAGAGCGCGCTCGCTGCCCGGTTCTCCGACGCGCAGTGCGGCTTCAAGGCCATCCGTGCCGACGTCGCGCGCCGGCTGCTCCCCCACGTGCAGGACACGGGCTGGTTCTTCGACACCGAGCTCCTCGTCCTCGCGCAGCGCTCGGGCCTGAGGATCCACGAGGTCCCGGTCGACTGGGTCGACGACCCCGATTCGTCGGTCCACATCGTCAAGACGGCCACCGCAGATCTCAAGGGCATCGTGCGCATCACGCGCGCCACGTTCACCGGCGAGATCCCCGTGCGCCGCCTGCGCGAGCAGCTCGGCCGCGAGCCCATCGGCGTGACCGCGTCCGGCGTCTCGCCCAGCCTCGTGAAGCAGCTCGTGCGCTTCGCCGCGGTCGGGGTCGCCAGCACCGCCGCGTACCTGCTGCTGTTCCTCTTGTTGCGCAACGGAATTGGCTCGCAGCCCGCGAACTTCCTGGCCCTGTTCGTCACGGCCGTCGCCAACACCGCGGTCAACCGACGCGTCACGTTCGGCGTCCGCGGCCGTGGCGGCGCCGGTCGCCACCAATTCGAGGGCCTGATCGTATTCGGCCTCGGCCTCGTGCTCACCAGCGGCTCGCTGGCCCTGCTCAACCACACGACCCACCCCGGGCTCGTGCTGGAGACCACCGTCCTCGTGCTGGCGAACCTCGCCGCCACGGTGCTGCGCTTCCTGCTGCTGCGCGGCTGGGTGTTCAACCCCCGCCGGCGCCCGTCCGAGGAGACCCCATGACCGCCACGCTCGCCGTCCCCGCGAAGAAGAACCCCATACACCGCAAGGAAAACTCACCACCCTGGGTCCGCCCCGCCGTGTTCGGCCTACTGGCCCTCACCGCCGTTCTCTACTTCTGGGACCTCACCGCCTCGGGCTTCGGCAACTCCTTCTACGCCGCCGCCGTGCAGTCGGGCACCCAGAACGTCGAGGCCTGGCTCTTCGGCTCGCTCGACTCCGGCAACGTGATCACCGTCGACAAACCACCCGCCGCCCTCTGGGTCGGCACGGCCTTCGCCCGCATCTTCGGCTTCTCCAGCTTCACGGTGCTGGCCCCGCAGGCGCTCATGGGCGTCGCGTCCGTCGGCCTGCTCTACCTGACGGTCCGCCGCGTCTCCGGTCCCGTCCCCGGCCTCCTCGCCGGCGCCGGTCTCGCGCTGACGCCCGTGGCCGCGCTGATGTTCCGCTTCAACAACCCCGACGCCCTGCTCGTGCTCCTGCTCATCGCCGCCGCCTACTTCACCGTGCGCGCCGTGGAGAAGGCGAGCCCGATGTGGCTGGCACTCGCCGGTTTCGCCGTCGGGTTCGGCTTCCTGACGAAGATGATGCAGGCCTTCACTGTGCTGCCCGCGTTCGCGCTCGTCTACCTCGTGGCCGCGCCGACGTCGCTCGGCAAACGCCTGCTGCACCTGCTGTACGCGGGCCTCGCGGTGATCGTGTCCGCCGGGTGGTTCGTGGCGCTCGTCGAGATCTGGCCCACGGCCTCGCGCCCCTACATCGGCGGCTCCACCGGCGACAGCCTGCTCGAACTCGCCCTCGGCTACAACGGCCTCAGCCGCATCTTCGGCGGCGAGGGGCCCGGCGGTGGCGGCGGGTTCGGCGGTGCGGGCGGCGGCAACACGATGTTCGGCGGCAGCAGCGGCCTGGGCCGCATGTTCGGCGCCAGCTTCGGCACGGAAGTGTCGTGGCTGCTGCCGGCCGCGATCATCGGGCTCGTCGCCGGCCTCTGGTTCACCCGCCGCGCCGCCCGCACCGACCGCACACGCGCCGCCCTGCTGCTCTGGGGTGGCTGGCTGCTCGTCACGGGCCTGGTGTTCAGCCTCATGAGCGGCATCGTGCACCCGTACTACTCCGTGCAGCTCGCCCCGGCGATCGCCGCCGTGGTCGCGATTTCGGGCCATGCCCTGTGGCGCGGCCGGGCGAACACCGCGTCACGGGCGGTGCTCGGCGCGATGATCGCCGTGACGGCCGTGTGGAGCTTCATCCTCCTCGACCGCACACCGGACTGGTTCCCCGCGCTGCGGTGGATCATCGTGGTGCTGGGTGTGCTCGTCGCGACGGTCGTGGTCGTCGGCGTACCCCCGCTGCGCAAGGCGCTGGTGGTCCTGGCCGCGGCGAGCGTGCTGACGCTCGGGCTCGGCACCGCCGCCTACGCCGTCGACACGGCCGCCCAGCCTCACACCGGCTCGATCCCGACGTCCGGCCCGAGCACCGGAGGCTTCGGCGGGTTCGGCGGCGGGGGGCCCGGTGAAGAGCAGACGAGCAGCGAGCTCACCGCGCTGCTGGCCAAGACCACCACGAAGTGGGCCGCCGCGACCACCGGTTCCCAGTCGGCCGCAAGCCTGGAGCTCGCCAGCGGCAAGTCGGTGATCGGCATCGGCGGCTGGGACGGCAGCGACCCGGCGCCCACGCTGGCGGAGTTCCAGCAGTACGTGGCCGACGGCCAGGTCTCCTACTACGTCGACGGCGGCCGCGGCGGCGGCGGACCCGGCGGCGGGTCGAGCGACATCACCGAGTGGGTCGCGACGAACTTCACCGCCACCACCGTCGGCAACTCGACCGTCTACGACCTCACGAAGTAGGCCGGACGCAAAGGCCACCTCGCCCAGTGCGAGGTGGCCTCTGTCTGTGCGAAGGCAGCGTGTGAAGCGGTGGTTTAGGCCAACAGGGGAAAAACAGCCGGGTCTCAGTCTGTTCCCAGGAAACGAGCGCATTCTGGAAACTGCAGGGGGAAAGCCGCGAACACCGGGGAGGTCACGATGGCCGGATACCCACGCTGGCACACCGCCAGCGCCCAGGGCCCACGCGAGCGCAACGCCGACGCCGTGAGCGCCTACGCCCTCGCCGGCGCGCCCGGGATCACCTTCGCGCTCGCCGACGGCGTCGGCGACGACCCCGGAGCGGGCCGCGCCGCCCAGACCGCCGCCGCTGCCGCCGCGCGCACGCCCGTGCAGAGCGGGCCCGTCGCCGCGATCCTCAACGCCCAGCGCGCCCTGCGCGAGCTCGGCGGCACCGGCGACGCCGTGCTCGTGGTCGCCATGCCCTTCCCCGGCGGCTACCGCATCGCGTGGGTCGGCGATTCCCGCGCGTACGCCTGGGACGGCACCATGATCCGCAAGCTCACCACCGACCACACGCTGGCCGAGTACTTCCGCGCGCGCCACCAGCCGTACTCGCCGCGCATGGAGCACATGGTCACCACGAGCGTGCGCACCACGAAGCCCGACGAGATCGGCACGACGGAGGTCGTCGGCGGCGGGCTGTTGCTCACCAGCGACGGCGTGCACAAGGTCCTCCCGCCCGCCACCATCGACGACATCCTGGCCGACCCCGAGCGCGGCGCCGCTGCGCTCGTCGAGGCAGCCATCACCTTCGGCGGCACCGACAACGCCACCGCGCTCTTCGTCGAACAGCCGGAGGTGGACGTGGCCGCCATCGTCACCGAGCGATTTCCCTCAGCTGCCTGAATCCGAGCCGCCTGAACCCGTGCCGTCTGAACCAGGGCCGTCTGATTCACGCTGACGGGCTCGTTCTCGGCGCAGCTGCCGATACTCCCGGTACACGAGCACGATGATCACCGCGTCGAGCGCCGCGAAGAACGGCAGCGCGATCGAATGCGTGTTGATCGCCCGGTACACCTCGTAGACCACGAACGCGCCCAGCACCACCATCGCCACCGGGTACGCCCGCATCCACTTGCGCGCGAGCGCCCACACCAGCAGCAGCTTGATCACACCGTGGGCCAGCAGGTACGCCACCGCGAACGTCTTCGTGCCACCGCTCACGAAGTGCTCGGTCGCCAGTTCCAGGTGGCGGGCGAGCGTGCCCGACGGGTCGCCCAGCAGGTCGCGCGTGATCACGGCGTGGGTGAAGCCCGTGACCACCGTCGACGGGATGAACGCCAGAATCAGCGCCCCGACCAGCTGCACCGCACCGTCGAGCCCCTTGAGCGTGATCGCGATCCGGAACAGCCGGTCGGTGCTGGTCTTCCCCTGATTCTGCTGGTTCTCCCGGTTCGGCTGGTTCTGCTGGTTTGGCTCCGCCATCGGTCCAGCCAACACGAAAACCGCCGGTCACGCTCGGGTCGGGCGCCGGTGAGCACCCGTCAGGAGGATCCCTGCCAGGCTTGGCACGATTCGCACCTTTGGTGGCGCGCCGCGCGGTTCGTGGCGTCCCGGCCGTAGAACGGATAACACGCCGAACCGCACAACGCCAGGAACACATTCCCGCACCGCAACGGCCTCGGCCCCACCTGGTGCACCACCCCGATCACGTGCCGGCGCGTGCCGGCCTCGGGCAGCCACCCGTCGGGCGGCAGCACGGCGAGGATGGCCGCGTTCAGCTCGTCCGACCTGGCCACGAGCGCGCCGCCCAGGTCGAGCAGCCGTTCGCCGAGGTCGCGCAACGCGTCGGGGCGCGGCAGGTCCTCCTCGAACGTGCGCGCCAGGAACGCGAGATCCGCGCCCAGCGAAGCGTGCAGATCCCGGATCCGCTCCAGCAGAAGTGTGTCGTTCACGTCCGGCTCAACCACGCCGACGAACACACCGCACACGTCGGATCGAACCAATTCCCGCCGAGCTGCGGAACATCCGCCCGCGCGACGGTCACCTCCACCCCACACAACGCGACGAACGATTCCTCCGGACGCGGCGCGAAAGGCCCTTCATGGGCGTGCCGTTTTCCCTCGGCCTGCTGCCATCTCAACACAGCGGTCTCCCCTATTCAGCAACGTGCTGAACACAGCCTTCTGTCAACGCCGGTAAACGCCAACGGCGGCCCGGGTGATCATCCGATTACGTATGATGCCGCCCATGACCAAGCCTTCTGGCACCCCGCGCGCCGTGGCGCTGGGTGCGGCGCTGCGCGAAGTGCGCGAAGCGAAGAAGTTCGGCCTTCGCGAACTGTCGCGGGCACTCGACCTGAACCCAAGTCTCGTTGCGCACTGGGAAGCCGGAACCCGTATGCCGTCCACCGAGGACGTGGCCACCCTGCTGGGCTACTTGCGGGTGATCGGTGAGCCGAAGCGCCGGATCATGGATCTGGCCCGCAACATCCGGGATCCCAACTGGATGGCTGCCGGTCAGGCCGAACTGACTCCGGAATTGAGCACACTGGTTCAATGCGAGCAGGGCGCGAGCACAATAACCGAGTGGACACTAAATGTTATTCCTGGGCTATTGCAAACACCAGACTACGCGCGCGCCATTTTCGAAGAAGGTCTCACGCCCCAGCAAGCCGATGCTCGCCTTCAAGTTCGCCTCGGCCGACAGAAAATCCTGACCAACCACGACCCGGTGAAGTATTCCGCAATCGTCAGCGCACACGCTTTCGACGAGCCAATTGCTCCGGACTGGATCATGTCCGACCAGATGGATCACTTACTCGCCATCACGAGCCGACCCAACGTCAGCCTGCGGATCTTGCCCCGACAGCAGCGCTACCACCCCGGAATGAGCGGCCCATTTGTGCTTTATCAATACAAGCATCGAGATCCGATTATCCTGCTGGAACAGTACAGCACTACCTCGTTCCTCAGCAGCGATAAGGACTGGGGGCCTTATCAGCGGCTTGCTAAGCTCCTCGCCGGAGAGGCATTGAGCGAGGAAGCCAGCCGTGAGTTGATCGCGGAGGCGGCGAGATAGACGGAGGCCAGACATGCAGACTGCCCGGTGGCGGACGTCGTCGTACAGCCAGCAAAACACCGCCTGCGTTGAGGTGGCACTCTCGGAAGAGATCGGTGTCCGCGACACCAAGAATCGCGAAGCGGGACAACTCTCCGTCTCGCGCGAAGCGTGGCAGGGCGTGCTCGGCGCGTTGCAGGCGAAGCACTGAGGCCCTGAACTACAGAAGCAGCACTGAAGCACTGAAGCCCGGGGTTGCGGCCCTGTTGGACCGCAACCCCGGACTTGTCAGGCGCGCGCCACCGCCGGCGGACCGGCGTTGACGCCCCAGCTCGTCGGGGTGTCCGAGAGCTGAATCTTGATCGTTCCCGCGCGCAGCAGGTCCTTGTGCGACAACCAGCTCTGTCGCAGCTTGCCGCCGTTGCCCGGGCCGTCGGTCTTGACCGAGGACACGTACTGCAGCTTCGAAGCGCTGGCGCCCGGGGCCTCGATGGTGATCGTGCGGCCGTGCTCGGGCCGGATCTCGACCTTGTCGAACATGGGCGCGGTGATCACGTAGGTCGCCGAGCCGGGCTGGGCCTCGAAGATGCCGGCCATGGCGAAGACGAGCAGCGACGACGTGGCGCCGAGATCGTCGTTGCCGGGCATGCCGTAGACGTCGTCGGTGAAGAGCGTGCGCATGGCGCGCAGCACGGCCGAGGTCTTCCACGGCGCCCCCGTCCACGTGTACATCCACGGGGCGGCGAAGTCGGGCTCGTTGTTGGGGTTGAAGGCGAAGGCGTTGTGGTAGTCGTATGCGCCCGTCACCCAGGAGTCAGCGGCGGCCTTCGCCGGGTCCGTGAGCACGGTGGGCATGTCGAAGAACTTGTCGAGCCGCTGCTCGGCCTGCCCGGCGCCGCCCATCAGCCCGAAGAGGGTCTGCGGGTCCTGCTGACCCATCCACTGGTACTGCCAGGCCGTGCCCTCGTGGAAGGCGTTGGTCTGGGTGGGGTCGGGGTTGCCGACCGTGGAGCCGTCGGCGTTCTTCGGGACGGGGAAGCCGTTGAAGCCCTGGGAGGTGATCGTCGGGTCCCAGAGTTTGGTGAAATTGTCACAGCGCGAGGCGAGAGTTTTCGCCTTGTCCTGGTAACCCAGTCCCGAAGCCATGGTGGAAAGCGAACAGTCGCCCAGCGCGTACTCCAGCGTGGCGGAGCCGGCCTGGCGGCTGTCGCCGAACTTGTAGCCGGGCAGGTTCTGGTAGGCGACCCAGCCGTTCTGGACGTAGCTGGGGTTTCCGTCGCGGCCGCGGAAGATCGACTGGTCGGCCGGGACCTCGTTGGCGTTCTTCCAGAGCGCGTCGAACAGGCCGTGCGCGGTGCGGTTGTCGAGCAGGCCGCGGTTGTAGATGTCCACGACCCACGGGGTGATGGGGTCGCCGGACATCACGTTGGTCTCGCTGTTGCCGAGGCCCCAGCGTGGTAACCAGCCACCATCCTGGTAGATGTGCAACACGGATTTCGCCATGTCGGCGGCCTTGTCCGGATGCAGCAGCGCCACGAGCTGGTTCTGCGAGCGGTAGGTGTCCCAGAGCGAGAACATCTGGTAGTACGTCGAATCCGCCTTGTGCACCTGATCGTCGAAGCCGCGGTAGCGATTGTCCACATCGGACCCGATCGACGGGTGCAGCAGCGAGTGGTAGAGCGCGGTGTAATACGTACGCTGGTCTGGTGTTGTTCCACCAGCAACCCGCATGCGGTTGAGCTCATCCTGCCAGGTGTTGTGCGCTTGTGAACGCGCCTTGTCGAACGACTTGGGCTGCTCGGCCTTGCGGTTGAGGCGGGCGCCGTCGACCGAGGTGTAGGACAGGCCGACGGACGCACCGACCTGGTCGCCCTTGCTCGGGTCGAACGTCAGGTAGGCACCGGCGCGCTGGGTTCCGCGTGAGGCGTCGCGCTGATTCGGGGTGATCGTGCCGTCGGTCCAGGTGCCGAAGCTTTGGAACGTGCGGTCGAACTTGGCGCTGAAGAAGATCCGGTAGCGCTCCTTGCCGGTCTCACCACAGAAGTTGCCGCCCTGCAGCCAGCCTTCGACGGTGTCGTTGCCGACCACGTGGACGTCGCCCGCGTAGGTGGACCCGTTGCTCTGGCCGACCTCGATGAGCACGTTCTCGGGTCCCGAGCCGGCGGGGTAGGTGTAGCGGTGCTGGCCCGTGCGCTGCGTCGCGGTCAGCTCGGCCTGGATGCCGTTGTCGAACTTCACGCCGTAGTAGCCGGGCGCGCGGGTTTCGTTGGCGTGGCTGAACTTCGCGCCGTACTGCGCCGGGTCCGACGACGTGACGGCCCCGGTGGTCGGCATGAACCGGAAGTTGCCCATCGTCTGACAGCCGACGCCCGACAGGTGCGTGTGGCTGAAGCCGAGGATGGTGTCCTGCTTGTAGTCGTAGGACGCGTACTGGTTCAGCTGGGTGTCGGGGCTCAGCTGCACCATGCCGAACGGCACCGCGGCGCCCGGGAACGTCGTCCCGTCGCCGTTGTTGCCGATGCTGGTGTCGACGAGCGTGGTGGGGTCGTCGGCGAACTTCGGCCCTTGCTGGGCCTGGGCTGTGGCTGCCGTGGTGGTGGCCGCTGTGGCCACGGCGCTGGCGAGCACCAAGGCGGCGAACACGCGTTTCCGCGCTCTCATCGCGTTCCTTTCGGCGTGACAACGTTGTCAGATCGGGGTGTCTACGATCTTTGCCCGTTAGGTGGGGTTCCGTCAATCCACCGGGCGTACCAGTGGGGGTTTCACCACGGTGCTGAATCGGTTCCGGTGGTGCAGACCACTGGCAGCGTTGTCAGTGCTGAGTGGCCAGGCTTGCTTCCCACCCCCGTGCGGCGGCTCCGACCACGTCGCAGTCGCGCGCTGCACACCTGCACTCGCGCCCGCCGAGGCCACTCCAGGGGCCTTGTCAAGCCGGATTCGGAGTTGTCCACAGCGGTGCCGCTTGTCCACAGAAAGCCTCGGCCTGCCTCGCTACCAGGGGTTTTGTCGCCGTCGGGCGATAGACTGCACGAGGGACGCCCCCTAGAGAGGGCGGGGGTTTGTCTGCCGGGCGGGAGTCGCCGTCGCACAGGCGAAACGCGCAAAGTCGTCGCGAAGCCCCAAGGCGAGAAGCTGTCCGGCGAGCAGGCAGCGCCCAACCACGCACCGGCAAGTCAGCGGCCGCGCAACCAGATGAACCCAAGGGACAAGCCCGTAAAGCCCCAGCGACCTCGGGCCTCCCCGCTCAGTGCCAGGCTTCCGGCCCCGTCCGCACCACCGCGTCCCGGTCCGCCGCCTCCTCGATCGCCAACGCGATCCGGTGGTCTTCGA
Organism: Amycolatopsis sp. DSM 110486; assembly: GCF_019468465.1. Classification (NCBI taxonomy): domain Bacteria; kingdom Bacillati; phylum Actinomycetota; class Actinomycetes; order Pseudonocardiales; family Pseudonocardiaceae; genus Amycolatopsis; species Amycolatopsis sp. DSM 110486. The sequence goes on from NZ_CP080519.1 coordinate 801,355, forward strand.
TCCCATCCGCCAGCGGGTACGGCGCAGGCCCCTCACTGCGGACCCAAGCCCCCGTGTCGGCCAGCAGGGTGGCGATCGCGATCTCCTCGTCGTTCCAGCGGCGGCCCTGGTACGGGTTCCGGTAGAGGACCTCGGAGCCGAACGTGAGGTGGTCGGTGTCGAAGCCGTCGAGGTCGAGGTCGTAGCCGGTCTGGCGGCGGATGATCGGGGTGTGGGTGATGGTGCGGTCACCGGTCAGCCGCAGGACGTCCTGGTCGGCCAGCTCACCGCGGGTGCCGCGGACGAGGAGGCGGCGGTGCAGGAGCTGGTTGTGCCACTGGTTGTCGGTGAAGTCGTAGACGCCGAGGCCCTCCGCGAAGACCACCGTGGCGAACGTCGTCACCGCGGGTTTGGTCTCGACTGTCTCGGCCCAACCCGCGCGGGACAGGGGGTCGGCCAGGAGCGCCGTCGTCCGCGTGGCCCGCACCTCCACCGGGCCGCGGCCGGCGCCGAGGAAGGTCCGCATCGAGGACACGGCGTGGTACTGGTGCGTGGAGGACACGTCGACGCGCGTGATGTCGCCGATGACGCCCGACCGGGCCAGCGCGATGCGGGCGGCGTGAGCGGGCATCCGGCTGTACTGCTCGGCGACCTGGACCAGACCGCTCTCGCCGACGTCGTGCCACAGCGCCCTGAGGCCGTCCAGATCGGGCGCGGGCGGCGTCTCCGCGAGCACCGGCACCCCGCGGCCCACGAGCTCCCGGATCAGGCCCGGCGTCACGTGCCACGGCACCGACGTCACCACGAAGTCGGGCTTGCGCCGGAGACACTCGTCGAGCGAGGTGAACACGGGCACCGGCAGCTCTTTGGGGCTGCGCGACACCACGCCGATGCAGTCGAGCTCGTCCGCGAGCCGCCAGAAGTACTCCGCGCGCCAGCCGGATCCCACGATCGCGTAACTCGTCACGTGATCAACCTATCGGCTCGCATGACCTTTCGGACCGATATTTTTGGCCGTGAATCGGGAATAACCGCTGTCCACAGCAGACGCCGCCCCCGTGTGATTCCCACGATGTGGTTTCTGTCGGTACCCGTCTATAGGGTCCCCATGATCGGTCACCAAGACCGTTCTCGAACCGAGGAGTGTGGGCACGTGCGCTGGACCCGGACCATCCGAGCGGGGGCGCTGCTGGCCGTGGCGGCGCTCGGCCTCACGGCGTGCGGTGGCGGCGGCAGTGACCAGCCGGCTGCGCAGAGCAAGGGCGGCGCGCCGATCGTGGTGGCGTCGTTCAACTTCACCGACAGCCAGATCCTCGCGGAGCTCTACGCGGGCGCGCTGGAGGCGAAGGGCTACCCGGTCACGCGCAAGCTGAACCTGGGTTCGCGCGAGCTGATCTACCCGTCGCTGAAGAAGGGCGAGCTGCAGTTCGTTCCGGAGTACCAGGGCGCGGCCATCGCGACGGGCTTCGGCAAAGACGCGGTGAAGGACGCGGCCGGTGAGCACAGCCAGCTGGCCGAGCTGTTCAAGCCCGAGGGCATCGGCCTGCTGAACTACGCGCCGGCCGAGGACAAGGACGTCTACATCGTGAAGGCCGACCTGGCGAAGTCCAAGGGGCTCTCCACGATCGGCGACCTGAAGAAGCTCGACAAGGTCGTGATGGCGGGCGGTCCGGAGTGCGAGACGCGGCTGCCGTGCTTCAAGGGCTTCCAGGACGTGTACAAGCTCACGAACGCGACGTTCAAGACCGTGCAGGAAATCGGCCCGCGGGTGCAGGAGCTCGACTCGGGTGGCGCGACCGTGATCCCGGTCGACTCGGTGAGCCCGGTCGCCGGTGACTCGAAGTACGTGGTGCTGAAGGACGACCTCGGCATCGAGCCGACGGAGAACGTCGTGCCGGCGGTGAGCCAGAAGGTGCTCGACGAGCGGGGCGCGGACTTCGCGGCGGCGGTCAACGCCGTCAGCGCGAAGCTGACCACCGACGAGCTGCGCGACCTCAACAGCCGCGTCGACTCCGACGGTGAGCCGGCCGCCGACGTGGCGAAGGACTGGCTGAAGCAGCAGGGCCTGGCCTGAGGTTTCGGTCTGGCGGGTCGGGTTGCGGTCGTTCCCTCCGCTCTGTGGCGCGGACGCCACGGGGTGGAGGGGCCCCAGCCGCTGCTGCGACCCGGGCGAGACCCTGGCGAACCCGCCCGAACGGCCCGACGGCCGCCACGAGGTACGGGCGCCGCGCCGAACGGTCGGCGGGGAAGCTGCCCAGCCGACTGCGGTGGCGCGGCGTTCGCAAGCCCAACAGCACGACCCCACCCACCCGACAACCCCGCAGCTGCGGCGAGGTGCGGTCCGGCCACCGAACCGGCCGCCCCATGGCGGCGAGGGCACCTGCTCGCAAGCCCACCGCCGGCAGCCCCGGCCGAGCTGCCCCGGCTGCCGCGCCGCACGGCCGACCGGGAAGCCGGCCGACCGGGAAGCCGGCCGACCGGGAAGCCGCTCGCCGAAGCTGTGAGCCGCTGCGGTGAGCCGGAGCCACAACACCCGTGACAACACTGCTTGAGGAGCCCAGCTCATGAGCGCGCGACCGTTGCACTTCAACGCCTTCATCTGGCCCAACGGCTACCACGAATCAGCGTGGCGGGTCGTCGACGACGACGTACGTGGCGTCCTCGGCCTGCCGTACTACGCGGACATCGCCCGCACGGCCGAGCGCGGTCTGCTGGACACGATCTTCCTCGCCGACAACATCGCCATCCCCGAGTACCGCGTGGCGCACTTGCCGCAGACGCAGTTCGATCCGATCTCCGTCCTCTCCGCGTTGGCGGCGGTCACCAGTCACATCGGGCTGATCGGCACAGGGTCCACCACGTACAACAAGCCGTGGGAGCTGGCACGGCGGTTCGCGACGCTGGATCACCTCAGCGGGGGCCGGGCGGGGTGGAACATCGTCACCACCGTGACGTCGCTGGCGGCGGCCAACTTCGGCGAGGCCGCGCACCCCGATCACGCCGACCGGTACGCGCGGGCGCACGAGTTCGTCGACGTCGTCACGAGGGCGTGGGACAGCTGGGAGGACGGCGCCCTCGTGGGCGATCGGCCCGACGGCGTGTGGGCGGACCGCGCGAAGCTGCACGCGCCGCGGTTCCACGGGGAGTTCTACGACGTCGAGGGCATCCTGCCGTTCCCGCGGTCGCCGCAGGGGTGGCCGGTGCTCGTGCAGGCGGGGCAGTCGTCGGCGGGGATCGGGTTGGCGGCGCGGTTCGCGGAGCTGGTGTTCTCGGGGCCGCCGTCGTTGGAGGCAGCCGTGAAGTTCCGCACCGATCTGCACGCGCAGGCCGCGGCGGTCGGACGGGCGCCCGAGCAGGTGCTGGTGTTGCCGGCGTTGATGATCACGCTCGGCGACACGGAGGCTGCCGCACAGGAAAAGGCCCAACGGCTGGAGGCGCTGTCCAGCGAGGAGTTCCGGTGGCAGAACGTGCTCTACACCGCCGGACTCGATCCGGACGCGTTCGACCCGGACGCGCCGTTGCCCGCGGAGCTGCTCGACGCGCCGGCGGCGTCGAGTCGGGCGGCGCAGCTCGTCGAGGCGGCCCGCGCCGAGCCGACCGCGACGCTGCGAGAGCTGACCTCGGCCATGAAAAGCGGTGCGGGTCAGTTCCACTTCGTCGGAACGCCGGAGCAGCTGGCCGACCACATCCTCACCTGGCAGGACGCGGGCGCGGTCGACGGCTTCACGATCATGGGCTCCACCCTCCCCTACGAGCTGACCACCTTCGTCGACCACGTGGTGCCGCTGCTTCAGGCGAAGGGCCGCTTCCGCACGGAGTACACCGGGTCGACTCTGCGCGAGCACCTCGACCTGCCCCGGCCCGCGGGGCGGGGCTGACGCGGAGGTGAGTGGCCAAAGCCGCTGGCGGCGCCTCGGTGGTGCCCGCGACCGCGAGAAACCGTAGTGGCGCAACAGAAGGCGCCGAACTCCGGTATGAAGGTTGCCCGCCGGACGTCCACCCGGTGAACTCTTGTCGAGAGGTCTTCGGGTGGCCCGGCCCGGGCCGCAGAATCTGCTCGTGACCCAACGTTTCGCTGCGCGTCTGCGCACTGTGCTGTTCTGTCTGCTGGCCTTCGGGCTCCTGTCCCCCCTCGCCACCGCCGGCGCCACCGAGGCCGGGCACGGGCGGTCGCCGTACTCGCTGTTGCAGATGAACGTCTGCTCCAGCGGCTACGCCAGCTGCTACCCCGGCACCGAGTACCCGAAGATCGTCGACGAGGTCGTCGCCAAGATCAAGGCGAACAACGTCGACGCGGTCACCCTCAACGAGGCGTGCAGCGGCGACGTGGCCCAGGTCGCCGCGCGCACCCGCTATCACTACCGGTTCGCCACGGTGATCTACAACGGCGCCCCGCTGGCCTGCAAGACACCGGAAGGCCGTGGGTTCTTCGGCAACGCCGTGCTGACCAAGGACGCGATCCGCGCTTCCCAGGACGCCCCGTACTCCGTGTTCAGCGGCGTGGAGCAGCGCCGCTGGCTCTGCGTGACGACCGCGCGCGGAGTGGACGTCTGCACCAGCCACCTGTCGACCGACGGCGAAGCCCCCGGCACGACGAACTCCGTCCAGTGCGCCGAGCTGACCACCGTGCTCGCCGCCCGACACCGGCCGACCATCTTCGCCGGTGACGTCAACCGGCACGCTTCGTGCGCGCCTAAGGGCCAGTGGACGCTGACCGACGCGGCCGCCGCCAAGGACCCCGGCATCCAGCACTCCTACGGCACCCTCGCGGCGCCCCGTGCGGAGATCGAACCGACGACCTACACCGACCACGACGCTCTCGTGGTCCGCGCCGAGCTCCGGCACTGACCCGACGTCGGTCCGGGCGCCCGGGTATCGGGGCGCCCGGACCGGCGGTGACCGCGCCGGCTGTCACCCGCGCCGGTTGGCCAGGATCGACCGCACCAACGTCCCCGGCCGCGCCAACGTCGCCGGGTGCGTCAAGAGGTACGCGACCTCGTCGAAGCGCCGCGCGATCTCCGGCTCGAACACCGACGAGCGTTGCAGGGCGAAGAACGCGTGCGCCGGCACGGCCAGATCCGGCCCGGTGCGCAGGGACTCCGAAAGGCACGAAGCGTGCAGGGCGGCGCAGGACATGCCCTGGCCGTAGATGGGGTTGAACGACGCGACGGCGTCACCGGTGGCCACGAGCCGCGCGGGGAAGCGGCGGAGGCGGCGGAGGCGGTGGAAGTCGCGGCGGCGGCTGTCGGCGTGGCGGTAGGTGGTGATGCCGCCGAGCATCTCGTTGGCGGCGATGGCGCCGAACTCGCCGGGCAGCGCGGTGCGGCACAGGTGGACGAACTCTTCGGGCGTGCTGCCCGGGCGCTGGTCGAGGTAGCCCGACAGCGTGACTATCCACTGGTCGTCCTCGATCTGGCACAGGGCGGCGGCCGCGATGCCCGACGGGTCGCCCGGCGAGTGCATCGACACGCCCGCGCGAGCCTCGGGCTGCTCACCGGCGCGGCGCAGCACGGCGGTGGCGTAGTTCAGGTCGATCCGCATGCGGGTCATCGGCGGCTGCTCCCAGCCGGCCGTCCGCAGCCAGTCGCCGAGGCGGCTGGAGCGGCCCATGGCGTCGACGACGAAATCCGCCTCCATCCGGCCGCCCTCGTACTGGACGGCGGTGACCGCGGTGTCGGAGAACTCCAGCCCCGTCACGCGCGCGACGACCGACCCGACGTTCGGCAACGCCAGCGTGTGCTCCCGGATCTGCGCTTCGAGGAACGGCCGGCTGCTGCTGAGCATGTCGGTGTCCGAGCCGACGATCTTGATCAACGGGCGACATCCTCGTTTACTCCCCAGACCTCGAAAACCACGGACACAGACCGCGGACCGATCACCGAGCCGGAGCCGGGAACTGCTCGTGCCCCAGCACTCCGAGCAGCTGGATCTTCTCCGCCGCCTCCGTCCGCGGCGCCGCCGTGAGCACCAGCAGCGACTGCGACCAGTCCTCCGTGAACAACGCCTGGCAGTCCACCTCGATCGGACCCAGCTGCGGATGGATCAACGTCTTGTGGTCCTCGAACCGCCTCGCCACCTCGTGCCGTTCCCACAGCTCGGCGAACTCCGCGCTCTCCTGCCGCAACGCCCGCACGAGCTCGCCGGCGCGCGATTGCGGTCCCATCGACCCGTACGCGGCGCGCAGGCCCGCGACTTGGGCGCGGCTCTGGCGGGCGCGGTCGGCGGCCGGGTAGATGAGGCGTTCGCCGGGGTCGGTGAACCAGCGGTAGATGCCGCTGCGGGCGAGGCCGGTGTGGTGGGAGTGGTCGCCGTAGAGGGCGTCGGCGAAGCGGTTCTGCACGAGGACCTCGCCGAGGTTCGACAGGATCAGCGCGGGCGTGTCGTCGAGCCGGTCGAGGACCCGCAGCAACGCCGGCGCGACGTGGGTGGCGACGGCGACGGCCGAAGGCGCGTTGCGGCCGGAGATCTGGAACAGGTAGTCGCGCTCGCCGGCGTTCAGGCGCAGCGCGCGGGCCAGCGACGCGAGCATCTGCTCGCTCGGCTGCGGACCGCGCTGCTGTTCGAGCCGGGTGTAGTAGTCGGTGGACATGGCGGCCAGCGAGGCGACTTCCTCACGCCGCAGCCCGGGAGCGCGACGGCGCGCACCCGCGGGCAGGCCGACGTCCTCGGGTTGCAGCTCCTCCCGGCGTCGGCGCAGGAACTCCGCCAGTGTCGAACGATCCATGACACTCAGTATCCGGCTCACGCCGGGCGCGAACCAGGGATCGCCGATCCCCCGATGAGCGGTCTCTGCACCTCAGCCTCGCGAAGCGCGAAAGTCGTGGCATGGACATCAGCGGAAACACCATTTTCATCCCCGGCTCGACCAGCGGCATCGGCCTGGCCCTCGCGCTCGAGCTGCAGGCGAAGGGCAACACCGTGATCATCGGCGGCCGCCGCACGGAGCTGCTGCGCGAGATCGCCGCCCAGTACCCCGGCCAAGGCACCGCGAAGATCGACACCGTGCAGATCGACACCACCGACCCCGCCAGCATCGACGCGGCCGCCAAGGAGGTGCTCGCGAACCACCCCGACCTCAACGTGCTGGTCACCATGTCCGGCATCATGCGCGTCGAGGACTGGCACCGGCCCGAGTCGTTCCTCGCATCGGCCGAATCGGTCGTGACCACCAACGTGCTCGGCCCGATCCGCCTCATCGCCGCCTTCGTGGAGCACCTGCAGACCCGCCCCGACGCGACGATCATGACCGTCTCCTCCGGCCTCGCCTTCACCCCGCTGAAGGTGACGCCGAGCTACAACGCGTCGAAAGCCGCTATCCACATGCTCAGCGAATCGCTGCGCCTGCAGCTGGCCGACACGTCGGTGAAGGTCCTGGAGCTCGAACCGCCGTCCGTGCAGACTGACCTGCTCCCCGGCCAGGCCGGCAACGACCACGCCCAGCCGCTCGACGAGTTCGTCAGCGAGGTCGTGAATCTCATCGAGACCCAGCCGGACGCCCGCGAGATCCAGGTCGAGCGCGTCAAGTTCCTCCGCTACGGCGAAGCCCGCGGCGACTACGACCAGGTCGTCGCCGCCGTCAACGCCTCCGACCCGCACGGCGACTGAGCCACGGCGAGCTCGGCCGGGAGCCCGAACAGGCCGAACAGCCGCGGCTCGAGGTGCGCCTCGAGCGCGGCGACCCGGTCGCCGGCGACATCGACGACCAGCACCGCGAAGGCCCGCAAACCGCCCTCGTCGTGGTAGATCGCGAAAGCGGGCGAGCCGTTCGCCTCGATCGGAACGAGCCTCGACGCACGGCAAGGGCTGTCCTCGCGCCGGAACCACCGCGAGATCTCGGTCCGGCCAGCGAGCCAGAGGCCGTAGGGCGGCATGGCGAGCGTGGCGTCCTCGTGGAGCAGCGCGGTGAGGGCGGGCACGTCGTAGCGTTCGAAGGCCTCGACGAACCGGGCGAGCAGCGCGCGCTGGGTGCCGGTGAGTCCGGCGGCCGGCGCCGGGCGCTCGGCGAGGCGCCCCCGTGCGCGGCGCAGCAGCCCGTTCGCGGCGGCCACGGTGATGCCGAGGAGCCCGGCTGTCTCGTCCGCGCTGAACTTCAGGACATCACGCAAGATCAGCGTCGCGCGCTGCGGTGCCGACAGCGTGTGCAGGGCGGCGACGAAGGCGAGGCGCACCGATTCGCGCCGCACCACCGTTTCCGCCGGGTCGGCGCCCGGTGACAGGAGCCAGCGATCGGGTGCGGGGCCGACCCACCTCGCCGGTTCCCCCACGCCGAGCGGCGAACTCGCGTCGCCGGCCGCGGTGACGTCGACGGGGTGCTCCCGGCGAGGCCTGCGCCGGAGTTGGTCGAGGCAGACGTTCGTGGCGATGCGGAACAGCCACACCCGCGGGGTGGCTGCGCCGGTGAAGCCGGCGCGCCCACGCCAGGCCCGCAGCATCGTCTCCTGCACGGCTTCGTCGGCGTCGACGGCCGAGCCGAGCATCCGGTAGCAGTAGCCCAGCAGCTCGGGCCGATGCCGAGCGTCGAGGTCGGTCCAGTCGTCAAGGGTGGTCGGCGTCACAACCCCGGCAACGCGCCGGAGGTCCGGTGGATTCCGCGGTCAGTTCCCGGGCAGCGCTTCGTCTACAGGGATCAAGAGGAAATTCGACGAAGGAGTCACCCCCATGATCCTCATCACCGGCGGCACCGGGCTCACCGGTTCGGCTGTCGTGCGCGAGTTCGTCCGGCGGGGTCACCCGGCGCGGGCCCTGGTCCGCGGCCCGCAGCCGGCGTTGCCCGGCATCTCCACGGTGCACGGCGACCTGCTGGCGCCGGACACGCTCGGCCCGGCTCTCGACGGCGTCGAGACGGTCGTCCTGATCTCCGGCGCGGACGGCCGGATGGCCGAAGCGCAGGCCAACCTGATCGACGCCGCCGTGCGGTGCGGTGTCCGGCGCGTGGTGAAGGTGTCCGGAATGGGCACGGACCCGGATTCGGGCTTCCGGTTCGCGCGGCTGCACGCACGGATCGAGGAGCACCTGCGCGCGTCCGGCATCGCCTGGACGATCCTGCGGCCGAGCCAGTTCATGCAGGTCTACCTGCGAGAAGTACCGACGATGCTCGCCGACGGCGAGCTCGCCCTGCCCCTCGGCGACACCCGCCTGGCCCCGATCGACGTCGAGGACATCGCGAAGGTCGTCTACGCCGCGGCCACGTCCGACGGCCACGAATCGGCCGTCCACGAGATGACCGGACCGCAAGCGCTGACCATGGCGGAGGTGGCCGAAATCCTGACCGGCATCGTGGGACGGCCGATCCGCTACGTCGACCTCTCCCCCGAAGAGCACCACCGTCGCGTCGTCGCGGTCGGTATCCCGGCGCAGTTCGCGGACGACCTGGCCGCGCTCTTCCACCTTCGCCGCACGGGGAACCCGGAGTCCACTGTGGACACCACGGTGTTCTCGAAGCTCGGCCTCCGCCCGACGTCCTTCGCCGACTTCGCCGCCCGCGCGGCTCCGCTCTTCCGCGGCGAGGTGACGCCGGGGCGGTTGTGGGCCTCGGGCTGGCAGGCCGGCGCCGTCGCCCGCTGACGCGCCGGACCGGCCCGGACCGCTGCCGGCTCACGCCAGATGCGTCGGCTTCCCGGCCAGGATCGTCGCCGTGAGCGGCATGTCCCGCAGCTGCGCCGGGGACAGGTGTGCCGGGTCCACGGCCGTGACCATCAGATCGGCCACGTCCCCGACCTCGATCCCCCGGCGCCCGCCCGAAGCGGCGGCCAACGCGTCCGCCAGCGGGATCGCCTGTTCCGGATGCCACGCCGGCCGGTCGTCGTCCGTGCGGCCCACGGCGGCGGCGATCCCGTCCCACGGGTCCAGCGGCGCGACCGGCGCGTCGGAGCCGATTTCGAGGCGGGCGCCGGAATCCAGCAGGGCGCGGTAGGCGTAGGCGCGGTCCGTGCGGCCGTACCAGTGGCGGTCGGCGACGTCGCGGTCGTCGGGCTGGTGGGCGGGCTGCACGCTCGCCACGAGGTCCAGCCCGGCGAACCGCGGCACGTCGTCGGAAGACAACAGCTGCGCGTGCTCGATGCGGCCGGGGCAGCCGACGGCGGCGAACGCGTCGAGGGCGATGGTGTTGGCCTTGTCGCCGATGGCGTGGACCGCCGGCACCAGGCCGTTTTCCCAGGCCCGCCGCATCAGCGGCGCCAGCTCCGAAGGCGGAAGCTCAAGCAGGCCGGGGGAATCCGACTCCGGATAGGGGTCGTGGCAATACGCGGTACGGGTGTTGAGCGAACCGTCCACGAACAACTTGAACGGCCCCACGCTCAGCAACCCGCCGCCGGCCGGCAGCACGTCACCGGTCCGGTGGCCGCGGGAAACGGCGACGTCCAGCAACGGCCGCGAAATCACACAGGACACCCGCGTCGCCGGTGCCACCGCGGTTACGCGGCGAGTCCAATCGGTGACCGTGTCCGCGTACTCGTAGTCCACGATCCCCGTCACACCACGGGAAGCCGCCGCACTGAGCGCGTCGGCAACCCAGCGGTCCTGCACGTCCGGCGCGGCCGACGGCAGCGCGGCCGTGGCGGTCATGCAGTCGTTTTCCAGCAGCACGCCCGTCGGGTGGTCGCGGCCGACCAGCTTGAGCGCGGCGGGACTGAGCCAGAGCGTGTGCAGATCCGCGCTGAACAACGCGACCGCGCGGCCCGGCAACGCGCGCTGCAGCAGGTCCTTGTGCGGCTTGTCGGGCCAGAGCCCGTCGCGGAAACCGGCACCGACGACGAGGTCGCCGGGCCGGTCGGACGTCTCCAACAACCGCCGCAGCAGCAGTTCCACCGCTTCCGCCGCCGAACGCGCGTCCCCCAGCGGGATGCGCCGGCGGAAGGTGGCCCACTGCAGGGCGTGCACGTGGGCGTCGACGAGGCCCGGCAGGAGCGTGCCGCCGTGGCCGTCGAGCACACGCGCGGCGAAGCCCGAACCGCTGCCCGGCTCCTCGATGGCGGCCACGCGGCCGTCGTTCACACGCACGTCGGCGAGCCCGCCGCCCAGCCCGACCCGCACCCGGCGGAGGAGGAGATCGTCCATCCACCCAGCCTGCCAGCCCGGTACGGGGGAAGGGAATCACCGGCACGACAAGAACACCGCCACCGCGTCACTGCCCGAACGGGTGACGAATGTGCGATGCTGGGAATGCGGGGGTACTCCCCTGTTGTTCGAACAACTACAGGGCAGCCGTCGCCCGCCGCAGGGTCAGGGCCGGTCAGGGGCGCCGCCTTCACAAGCCGCGCAGGGTTCGACTCCCTCGGTTGCCACGAGCGAGTGGGCGGAGTGTGTCCGCTGGAAGCGCGGACCCCGCTCGCTCGTTGTATCTCCGGGGGTGCAACCCCCGTGCCCGCCCGGAGGGCTTCGCCCCCGGACCCCCACGGTGGTCGCCTTGGCGAGTCGTCTCACCAGGGACCCCACGGTGGTCGCCTTGCTGAGTCGTCTCCCCGGGGCCCGGCGGTGGTCACCTTGGTGACGCGTCTCCCCCCGAAGTCCCGATGGTGGTCGTGTTGCGAGCCGTCTCCCTCGGGACGCTGAGGTGGTTGCTTCGCGGGGCGGCGGCCGCGGAGTCGTCGTGGTGGTGGTCTGGTCAGGCCCTTGGGTTAGGCCGTTCGTCTCACGCCGAATTGCGGCCGATAGGCTGACTGTCTGATTGATGCGGATGGTCCCGACCTGTGTACTGCTCCGATGACACAGCAGAAATCACGCTGGAGACGGCGGGCCGGGATCACCCTCCTCGCCACCGCCCTCGGCGTCGCCCCCGTCGGGGTGCCCGCTGCGCTCGCCGCGCAGCCCCCTTCCTCCCCCGGAAACCCCACCGCCACTGACGGCAAGACCCTCGACGACGGTGACCGCGCGCTCGTCGCCGAAGCCCAGCGGGCCGGCAAGCGCACCGTGACGCTGCTGGTCGCCGCCGAGCGCGGCCGCTCGAGCGCCGCCGTGAACGACCTCAAGGCCCTCGGCGGCGTGGTCGAGTCCACGGACGCGAAGCTCGACTACGTCAAGGTCTCCGTGCCCGTCGCGAACGCCGAGAAGGCCGCGAAGCTCAAGTCGGTGAACGCCGTGGACGTCGACGGTCTCATCCACCGCGACGACCCGAAGCCCGAAGGCGCGGCCAACCCGATCCCGCAGCCGGCTCCGGGCAAGAACACCCCGCGCGTGAACCCGTACCTGCCCACCGGCGACACCTACGCCGCGCAGTTCGGCCAGACCTTCGGCGGCTGGGACGGCAAGGGCACCACCGTCGCCGTGCTCGACTCCGGCGTCGACCTCGACAGCCCCGCGCTGGCCAAGACCAGCCACGGCGACCGCAAGATCGTCGACTGGTACGACGCCAACGCCACCAACTCCGGCGACGGCACGTGGGTGCAGCAGTCAACCCAGACCTACACCGGCACCTTCGCGTCGAACGGCCGCGACTGGACCGCGCCCGCCACCGGCGGCCCGTACAGCTTCGGCCTGTTCAAGGAGACCGCGGGCGATCTCGGCGGCGCCGGCAGCGAGACGGGCGGCGACCTCAACCGGGACGGCGACCGCGCCGACTCGTGGGGCGTGCTGCTCGACACCGCCACCAAGCAGGTGCGCGTGGACCTCGACGGCGACGGCGACTTCACCGACGAGAAGCCGATGTCGGACTACGCCAAGAACTTCGACGTCGGCTACTTCGGCACCGACAACCCGGCCACCGACCGCGCAGAGCGCATGGCGTTCGTGGTGCAGACCGACAAGCCGGGCTTCGTGAACATCGGCATCGCGGGCGCCGAGCACGGCACGCACGTGGCCGGCATCGCGACGGGCAACGACCTGTTCGGCGGCAAGATGGACGGTGCCGCCCCGGGTGCGAACGTGATGGCCGTGAAGGTGTGTCTCACCACGGACTCGTGCACCTCCAGCGGTCTGCTCGACGGCGTGGTCTACGCCGCGAGCCACGGCGCCGACGTCATCAACATCTCCATCGGCGGCCTGCCCGCGCTCAACGACGGCAACAACGCGCGAGCCGAGCTCTACAACCGCACGATCGCCGAGTACAACGTGCAGATCTTCATCTCCGCGGGCAACTCCGGCGCCGGCGCGAACTCGGTCGGCGACCCGTCGGTGGCCACGGACGCGATCAGCGTCGGCTCGTACATCACGCGCGAGACGTGGCTGTCGAACTACGGCTCGAAGGTGTCGAAGGCCGAGGCGCTGCACCCGTTCTCCTCGCGCGGTCCGCGCGAAGACGGTGGATTCAAGCCGGACATCATCGCGCCCGGCGCGGCGATCTCCACCGTGCCGCGGTGGGAGGCGCCGGGTCCGGTCGCGGGCACGTACCAGCTGCCCGCCGGGTACGCGATGCTTCAGGGCACGTCGATGGCGTCACCGCAGGCGACAGGCGCGGCGGCTCTGCTGGTGAGCGCGTACAAGGCAACGCACCACGGCCAGCGTCCGCCGGTCGCGGCGCTGCGCTCGGCGATCAAGTCCACGGCGCGTTTCGTGCCGGGCATCGGCGCGTACGAGCAGGGCGCCGGGCTGTTCAACGTGCCCGCCGCGTGGGTCGCGCTGTCACTGAACCCGAAGCCGGACACGGTGACCACCGCGGTCGACGTGCACACGGTTCAGGCCAACCTGCTGAAACCCACCCCGGGCGTAGGCGTCGGCATCCACGACCGCGAGGGCGTGACCGTCGGGAAGTCCTACACGCGCACGTACACGCTCACGCGCACGTCCGGTTCTTCTCGTCCGGTGGTGTATTTCGCACGCTGGGTGGGTAACGACGGAACATTCTCCTCGGGTTCCCTGGTGTCCTTGCCCCTGAACAAGCCCGTTTCCTTCCAGGTGAAGGTGAACCCCAAACAGGCCGGTGCGCATTCGGCGCTGCTGTACCTGGACAACCCGCTGACGATCGGCGTCGACGTGCAGACCATGAACACGGTCTTCGCGCCGGCGGAGTTCGCCTCGTCGGGCACCTTCACCGCGTCGGGCACGATCGCGCGCAACCAGTCGGTGAGCTACTTCCTGCGCGTGCCGCAGGGTGCGAGCTCGCTCCAGGTGGACCTGACCGGTGGCGGTGACCCCGGCAAGGGCCAGGTGCGCTTCCTGCGCTACGACCCGACCGGCGTTCCCGTCGACAGCAACACCTCCACCAACTGCTACAACCCCGACGCGGGCGCGGGCTGCGTCGGCGGCACGCCGACCAGCCGCACGCTGACCAACCCGCTGCCGGGCGTCTGGGAGATCACGGTGGAGGCGCGGCGGACGTCCGATGTGGACACCGCGCCGTACAAGCTGACGGTTTCCGCGCTGGGCACCGCGATCACGCCGAACCCGGACGACATCGCGTCGGCTCCGCTGGGTACCGGGGTGGATCGCACGTACACGGTGAAGAACTCGCTCAAGGCGTTCACCGGGCACGTGGTGGGCAGCACGTTCGGCAGCGCGAAGATCACGCGGCCGACGATCGCGCAGGACCAGTCGGCGCAGACGCCGCTGACCGTGCTGCCGGGTTCGACCTCGCTGACGGTGACGATCGGCAACACCGCCGACACCGCCGCCGACCTGGACCTGTCGGTGTACAACTGCAGCAGCGGTTCGTGCGTCCTCGCGGGCCAGAGCGCCGACGGTGACTCCGAGGAGTCGGTGACGATCCAGAACCCGGCGGCGGGCGCGTGGGTCGCGGTCGTCGACGGGTACTCCGTGCCCACCGGGACCACGGCGTACGACTACCTGGACGTGTTCGTGAACCCGTCGTTCGGCGGCGTCACGGTGACCGACCCGGTCGCCGCGCACGCCTCGGGCACCACGTGGACCGTGCCGGGTGTCGTGACGGCCTCGGCCGCCCCGGACGCGGGCCGCGTGCTGCGCGGTCAGCTCTCGGTGGTCGACGACGCGGGCGCGACCGTGGGCAGCGGCATCGTGCTGGTGCGTTCGGTGAGCTAGGTGTTCTCCGGGGAGCGCGGCACCGCGCTCCCCGGAAGCACGCCCTGCGCCGCCTTCTCCCCGCTGCGGCCACCCCCGGCGCCGCGCAGGATGTAGGCGATCCCCACCGCGATGAGGCCCCCGGCGATCGGGCCGGCCAGGTAAGCCCACCACGACGTCCAGTCGCCGAGCACCAGCGCGGGCCCGAGCGAGCGCGCCGGGTTCATCGACGCGCCGCTCACCGGCGCTCCCCACAACCCGGCCAGCGCGATGTAGCTGCCCACCGCGATCGCGGCCAGCGGCCCGACCTGCTGGGCTCCTGAGGAGCTGCCCAGGATCACGCTCACGAGCCCCACGGTGAGCACGAGTTCCCACAGCATCGCCGTGACCGTGCTGATCCCGCTGCCGGGCAGGGTCAGGCCCGCGCTGCCCTGCTTGCCGAGCAACGCCCACAACAGGAGCGTGGCCAGCGCCGCGCCGACGAACTGGGCCACGATGTAGGCCGGAACCCGTTTCCACGGGAAGTCGCCTCGCGCCGCGAACGCGAGACTCACGGCCGGATTGAGGTGGGCGCCGGACACTGTGCCCATGAACAGGATGATGGCGGCGACCATCAACGCCGGCGCCACGACCCGCGCACCAGCCGGCACCGCGTCACCGCCGAACCGCGCGTTCACCACACCGCCGCCGACCGCGACCAGCACCAGGAAGAAGGTGCCGAGCACCTCGGAGAACAGCCGACGCCCCTCGTACCGGTCGTTCCAGAAGTCGAACTCGCTGACAACCGAGTTCGGCTGTCCCATGGAGCGCAAGGCGACGTCGGCGTGCCGTGCGACTTGCTGCCGGTCGGGCTGTGACCGCAGCGTTCGATCGCTCGGAGTCATGACGCACCTCCCGCTCGCACCGGTCACTGGCTCCGCCATCGTTGGCGACGGTGCCGCACGGTCACCTCACCCGGATCAGGTGGCTTCGGCGCGCGTGAGGTAGGGGCCGGGGTCGGCGAGGACGTGGTGGATCGTGCGGCCGGCCGCACCCAGGGTGGCGGCGTCGCCGCCCACAGTGGACGGTGCCAGCGTCGGGACGGAGCCGCGAAGGTGGCCCAGGCGGGTGGCCAGCACGGCTTCCGCGGCGGGGGCCAGCCACGGGAAGAGCGGGGCGAAGACGCCGCCGAGCACCACGTGGTCGAGGTCGAGCAGGTTGACCGCGGAGGACAACGCGAGGCCGAGCGCTTCGCCCGCCGCGGTGGT
Organism: Amycolatopsis sp. DSM 110486; assembly: GCF_019468465.1. Classification (NCBI taxonomy): domain Bacteria; kingdom Bacillati; phylum Actinomycetota; class Actinomycetes; order Pseudonocardiales; family Pseudonocardiaceae; genus Amycolatopsis; species Amycolatopsis sp. DSM 110486. Next base: position 817,488 of record NZ_CP080519.1, read on the forward strand.
GGCCTTGGTGGCGGTCGGGTCGTTGGCGTCGAGATTGCGCAGGAGCTCGCGGACACCGGCGACGCCCGCGGCTTCGAGCAGAGCCTCTTGTCCCGCATAGGTTTCCAGGCAGCCGGACGCGCCGCAGCGGCAACGCGGGCCCGTCGGGGAGACGACGACGTGGCCGAGCTCGCCGGCGAGACCGTGGGTGCCGGGGAACAGCGCCGAGTCCACGACCAGGCCCGCGCCGATGCCGACCTCGCCGGAGACGAACAGGAAGTCGGACGGGCCGGCGCCGAACCAGAGCTCGCCCAGGGCGCCGAGGTTGGCCTCGTTGTCGAGGGTGACGGGCACGGGCAGGTGCAGCATGTCGGCGGCGCGGACGTCGCTCCAGCCGAGGTTGGGGGCGCTGAACAGCACGCCGTCGCCGACCGGGCCGGACACGGCGAGGACGGCGCCGGCGACGGTCAGGTCTCCGGCCGCGGCGAGGGCCTTTTCGGCGAGGTTTTGCAGCTCCCCCAGCACTTCCTCGGGGCGCGAACCGCGGTTGTCGCGCTCGCGGCGTTCGGTGAAGCGCACAGTGCGGGCGAGGTCGAGCAGGCAGACGGCGAGGTAGTCGACGTTGATCTCCAGCCCGAGCGACGCCACGCGCGCGCCGGACAGCACGACCTCGACGCCGGGGCGGCCGCGCTCGCCCGCGCGGGCCGGGCCGGTCTCGGCGAGGAAACCGGCGTCGAGCAGGTCGCCGACGAGCTTCGACACGGTGGACTTGGTGAGGCCGGTGAGCTCCGCGAGCGCCGCGCGGGTGAGCGGGCCGTGCCCGGCGACCTCGCCGAGCACGAGCTCGAGGTTGCGCGCGCGCATCGAGTCGTGCCGCACCGCCTGCGTCATCCCCGTGGCCTCCTCCCGGAACTGTACCGAGGCCCCCCGTGAAGCGGTGGCCCTTGACGGGCGGGCCCCTGGAGCGCATATTTAGTCTACAACGTGAACTAAATGGTACTTGATTGAAGGGGACCGTCATGACCGACTTCGCGCCCACTCCGGACGACAAGTTCTCGTTCGGCCTGTGGACCGTGGGCTGGCAGGCCGCCGACCCGTTCGGCGTGGCGACGCGGCCGGCGCTGGACCCGGTGGAGAGCGTGCACCGCCTGGCCGAGCTGGGCGCGTACGGCGTGTCCTTCCACGACGACGACCTGCTCGCCACCGAGCCCGACCGCGACGCGGCCATCAAGAAGTTCAAGGCGGCGCTGGAGGCCACGGGCCTGAAGGTGCCGATGGCGACCACCAACCTGTTCACGCACCCCGTGTTCAAGGACGGCGGCCTGACCAGCAACGACCGCGACATCCGCCGGTACGCGCTGACGAAGGTGCGCCGCAACCTCGACCTGGCCGCCGAGCTGGGCGCCTCCACGTACGTGCTGTGGGGCGGCCGTGAGGGCGCCGAGTCCGACGCGGCGAAGGACGTGCGCGCCGCGCTGGACCGCTACAAGGAGGGCCTCGACCTCCTGGCCGACTACGCCGTGTCCCAGGGCTACGCCATCCGGTTCGCCCTGGAGCCCAAGCCCAACGAACCCCGCGGCGACATCCTCCTGCCCACGATCGGGCACGCGCTCGGCCTCATCTCGCAGCTGGAGCGTCCCGAGCTGTTCGGCCTCAACCCCGAGGTCGGCCACGAGCAGATGGCCGGCCTGAACTTCGTGCACGGCATCGCGCAGGCCCTGTGGCAGGGCAAGCTCTTCCACATCGACCTCAACGGCCAGCACGGTCCCAAGTACGACCAGGACCTCATCTTCGGCCACGGCGACCTGACTTCGGCGTTCTTCCTGGTGGACCTGCTGGAGACCGCCGGCTACGAGGGCCCGCGGCACTTCGACTACAAGCCGCTGCGCACCGAGGACGCTTCGGACGTCTGGGATTCGGCCGCCGCGAACATGCGGATGTACTTGATCCTGAAGGAAAAGGCCGCCGCGTTCCGGGCGGACCCCGAGGTGGCCGCGGCGCTGTCGGCTTCGCGCGTCGACGAGCTGTCAGTCCCGACGGTCGCCCCCGGCGAGACGCTGGACGACCTGGCCGCGGACTCGTTCGACGTCGAGACGGCGGGTAAACGGGGTTACCACTTCACCCGGCTGAACCAGCTGGCATTGGAGCACCTGCTCGGCACCCGGTGACGGATTTCCCCGGTGGCGGGGTAGGCCGTTTGCTGGTCGCGAGGTGGTCGAGACGACTATCTTGTGTTCTCGCCAGCGCGGTCCCCGCCACCGAGGAGTTCCCACCATGACCGACGGTCCACAGCAGAGCCCGGGCACGCCGGAAACCCAGCCGGACGCGAGTTTTCCGCCGCCGCCGCAAGGGCCCGTGTTGCGGTACACGCCGGGGCAGCCGCCTGCGGCCGAGGCCGGGCGGCTGAGCGGCGGGACCCAGCAGGCGTGGTCCACTCCCGCCGCGGTGCCGCAGCCGCCCTCGGCTCCCCTGCCGCCACAACCCGGCCTGCCCCCACACCCCGGGCCGCAGCAGCAGTGGACCGGCCAGCCCGGGATGCTTCAGCAAGGGCCGTTGAAGAGCGGCGTGCTCGCCGTGGTGGCGTTCGTGGTCGGGATCGTGGGCCTGATCGTCCCGTTCCTGCCGGTCGAGATGGACGACGCGCGCCTGGGTGGCACGCTCGACCTTCGGGCGTGGATCGGATTGCCGTTCGCACTGGTGGCGCTCGCTTTGGGCATCGCCGCGTGCGTGGGACGGCGGCGGATGAAGGCGCTGGCCATCGTGGGCATGGTGTTCGCGGCCCTCACGCTGGTGGTCGTCATCATCATGATCGCCAACCGCCTGATCTGAGGGCCACACCGGTCCGACAGACCTAAGGCTTCGACGAGAAAGCCGCGTCGAACGCCGCCGTCGGGGGTGTGAAGTTCAGCCGCTTCACGAACTCCAACGCCTCCGGCGCGCCGGTCAGCCGGTCCATGCCGGCGTCTTCCCATTCGATCGAGATGGGGCCATCGTAGGTGATGGCGTTGAGCATGCGGAAGACGTCTTCCCACGGGACGTCGCCGTGGCCGGTCGAGACGAAGTCCCAGCCGCGGCGCGGGTCGGCCCACGGGAGGTGCGAACCCAGCCTGCCGTTGCGGCCGTTGAGCTGCTTGCGGGCCTCCTTGCAGTCCACGTGGTAGATGCGGTCCTTGAAGTCCCACAGGAAACCCACGGGGTCGAGGTCCTGCCAGACGAAGTGCGACGGGTCGAAGTTCAGGCCGAAGGCCGGGCGGTGGCCGATCGCCTCCAGCGTGCGCACGGTCGTCCAGTAATCGTAGGCGATCTCGCTCGGGTGGACCTCGTGGGCGAAGCGGACGCCGACCTCGTCGAACACGTCGAGGATCGGGTTCCAGCGGGCCGCGAAGTCCTCGTAGCCGCGGTCGATCATCGACTGCGGCACCGGCGGGAACATCGCCACGGTGTGCCAGATGGACGATCCCGTGAAACCGACCACAGTGGACACACCCAGCAAAGCGGCCGCCCGCGCGGTGTCCTGCATCTCCGCGGCCGCCCGCCGGCGCACGCCCTCCGGTGACCCGTCGCCCCAGATGCGGGCGGGCAGGATGGCCTCGTGGCGCTCGTCGATGGGGTGGTCGCACACGGCCTGGCCCACCAAGTGGTTGGAGATCGTCCACACGCGAAGGTCGTACTTGGCCAGCGTATCCCGCTTGGACTGCACGTACCCCTCGTCGGAAAGCGCTTTGTCGACTTCGAAGTGGTCACCCCAGCAGGCGAGCTCGAGGCCGTCGTAGCCCCAGCCGCTCGCGAGGCGGCAGACCTCCTCGAAGGGCAGGTCGGCCCACTGCCCGGTGAACAGCGTCAGCGGTCGTGCCATCGAAAAACCTCCTGATCAGACAACGGTCCACACGGAATCGGCGGCGGCGCTGCGTTCCACCGCGTCGAGCACGCGCTGCACCTGCAGCCCGTCGGCGAACGACGGCGCCGGGTCGGTGCCCGAAGCGAGCGCCACGAGGAAATCGCGCACCTCGTGGGTGAAGGTGTGCTCGTAACCCAGGCCGTGGCCCGGCGGCCACCACGCGCCGACGTACGGGTGCTCCGGCTCGGTCACGAGGATCCGGCGGAACCCGGCGACCGACGGATCCAGCGTGTGGTCGTGGAAGTACAGCTCGTTCATGGCCTCGAAATCGAACGCGAGGCTGCCCGCGGAACCGTTGAGCTCGATCCGCATCGAGTTCTTGCGCCCGGCCGCGAACCGCGTCGCCTCGAAGCTGCCCAGCGCGCCCGACGCGAAACGCGCGGTGAACAGCGCGGCGTCGTCCACCGTCACCTCGCCCCGCGCGGACCCCGACGAAGCCGCCAGCCCCGACGACGAAGCGACCAGCGGCCGCTCGCGCACGAACGTCTCCGTCACCGCGCTCACGCCCGAAATCCGCGAGCCGGTCAGGAACTGCGCGAGATCCACGATGTGCGCGCCGATGTCGCCGAGCGCACCCGACCCCGCGCGGTCCTTTTGCAGCCGCCACACCAACGGGAACTCAGGATCGACGATCCAGTCCTGCAGGTACTGCGCCCGCACGTGCCGAAGCTCCCCCAGCCGCCCGTCGGCCACCAGCGACCGCGCGAACGCCAGCGCCGGCACGCGCCGGTAGTTGAACGCCACCATCGACCGCACCCCGCGAGCGGTCGCCTCCTCGGCGGCAGCGGTCATCGCCGCGGCTTCGGCAACGGTGTTGGCCAGCGGTTTCTCACACAGCACGTGCTTGCCCGCGGCGAGCGCGGCCAGCGCGATCTCCGCGTGCGTGTCCCCCGGCGTGCAGATGTCGACGAGCCCCACCTCGTCGGACTCCACCAGCCGTTTCCAGTCCGTCTCCACGGAAGCCCAGCCGAGCTTCTCCGCGGCAGCCGACGCCGCCGCGGCGTCGCGTCCACACAGCACCGCCATCCGCGGCGTCAGCGGCACGTCGAAGGCGTGGTGCACGGTCCGCCACGCCTGGGAGTGGGCCGCGCCCATGAAGGCGTAGCCCACCATCCCGACGCCGATCTGCCCGGCCATCGAAAACCCTTTCACTCGAAGGAAACCGGCAGGTACTTGTCCACGTTCTCCTTGGTCACCACCGCCGAGAAAGTGGTCACCGAAGCGGGGATCTCCTGCTCCGCCAGGTCCGACACGCCCTTCGCCTGCCCGAGCAGCCGCGCGAGGCGCACGGCGGACGCGGCCATCGTCGGCGGGTAGAGCACAGTGGCCTTGAGTACCGAGTTGTCGCTCTTGATCGCCTCCATCGCGGCCTTCGACCCGGCGCCGCCGACCATCAGGAAGTCCGACCGGCCGGCCTGGCGCACGGCCTGCAGCGCGCCCACGCCCTGGTCGTCGTCGTGGTTCCAGACCGCGTTGAACTGCGGGTGCGCCTGCAGCAGCTCGGCCATGCGCGCCTGCCCGGTCGGCACGGTGAACTCGGCGGCGGCACGGCCGACCTTGCGGATCCCCGGGTAGTTGGCCAGCGCGTCGTCGAAGCCCTGCGTGCGCTGGCGGGTGAGCTCGAGCGTGTCGATGCCGGCGAGCTCGAGCACGGTGCCCTGCCCGTTGAGCTGCTGGCCGATGTAGTTGCCCGCGTTCACGCCCATGCGGTAGTTGTCGCCGCCGACCCACGTGCGGTAGGCCTGCGGCGAGTCGAAGATCCGGTCGAGGTTGATCACGGGGATGCCCGCGTTCATCGCCTTGCGCCCGGCCGGCGTGAGCTGCTTCCCGTCGGCCGGCAGCACCACGAGCACGTCGACCTTGCGGTTGATCAGCGCGTCGATCTGCGCCGACTGCGTGGCGGCGTCGTTCGACCCCTCCGCGACGACGAGCTCCACGTCGGGATGGCGCTGCGCTTCGGCCCGCGCGTTGACGGTGATCGCGTTGAGCCAGCCGTGGTCGGCCTGCGGCCCGGCGAACCCGACCGTGACTCTCTTGCCCGGCGCGTCCTGGGCGCCTTGGGGTGCGGTCGCGGCGGCGGGCGGTGGTTCCTCGTTGCTCGTGCACGCGGCGAGCGCGCCCACGCCCGCCAGGGTCGCTCCGGTCAGGAACGCGCGGCGGCGGATGTCGGTGTTCATCGGGTGGTCCTCTCACTCGAGTAGAGCGAAGCCCGCCGCTGCACGAGCACGGCGAGCACGATGATCACGCCCTTGGCCAGCTGCTGCACGGCCGTGGGCAGGTTGTTGAGGGTGAACAGCACGCTGATGACCGTGAACACGAGCACCCCGAGCACGGAGCCGACGAGCGTGCCGCGGCCGCCGGAGAGCAGGGTGCCGCCGATGATCACCGCCGCGATGGCGTCGAGCTCGTAGAGGTTGCCGTTGCCCGACGTGCCGCTGGAGGTGAGGATGATCAGCATCACGCTGGCGATGCCGCAGCACAGTCCGGAAAGGACATACAGCAGGCAGGTGTGCAGCTTCACGTTGATGCCCGCGAGCCGCGCGGCCTCCAGGTTGCCGCCGATCGCGTAGGTGCGGCGACCGAAGGTGGTCCGGTTGAGCACGAGCCAGCCGACGATCGCGACGGCCGCGAAGATCAGTACCAGCGGCGGGATGCCGAGCACGTAGCTGTCCTGGTAGCCGAGGTCGACGAGCGCCTGGTTGCTCGACGTCACGGTCTGCGTGCGGCCTTGCGAGAGCTGGATCGCCAGGCCGCGGGCCGACGCAAGCATCGCCAGCGTGCCGATGAACGCGACCAGCCGGCCGTAAGCGATGAGCAGCCCGCTGACCAGGCCGCAGCCGACCCCCACGGCCACGGCGGTGAACACGATCCCGCCGATGCCGAACTGCTGCGTGGAGCGCGTGGTCGCCCACACCGTCGCGAGCGCCACCACCGCGCCGACGGACAGGTCGATGCCGCCGCCGATGATCACGAACGTCATGCCCACGGTGATCACGCCGATGACCGACGCCTGCGTGAGCACCAGCACCACCGTGCCGGTGGTGAGGAACTGGCCCGGTTCGGTCAGCGCGCCGATCAGCACCAGCACGGCCAGCACCCCGACCAGCCCGAGGTTGCGGGCCTCCCGCAGCCGCACCGAGAACCGGCGCGTGGGCTCGGGTGCCACCGCCTGGTCAGCGTTCATTCCGCACGCTCCTGCTCCTCGAGGATGAGATCGAGCACGGCCGATTCGTCGAGGTCGCGCCCCCGCGCCTCGGTGAGCACGCGGCCTTCGCGCAGCACCAGCACCCGATCGGCCAGGCCGAGGACCTCCGGCAGCTCGCTGGAGACCAGCACGATCGCGACGCCGGAATCGGCCAGTTCGCGGATCACGCGGTACAGCTCGGCCCGCGCGCCCACGTCGACCCCGCGCGTGGGCTCGTCGAGCAGCAGCACGCGGCAGCCCTTGAGCAGCCAGCGCGCGAGCACGGCCTTCTGCTGGTTGCCGCCGGACAGCTTGCCCGCGGGCCGGCGGATGTCCGGCGGGCGCAGGTCAAGGGCCTCGGTGTGGCGGCGGACGGCGGTGGTCTCGGCGCGGGAGTTGAACCAGCCGAACCGCGCGTAGCGTCGCAGCGAGGCGAGGGAAACGTTGCGGGCCACGGACTCCTGCAGGAGCAGGGCCTGGCTCTTGCGTTCCTCCGGCGCCAGGCCGAGGCCGGCGCGGACGGCCGACGTCACGCCGTTCCGCAGTGGTTTGCCGGCGAGCGTCACGTGGCCGGCGGTGGGTTTCCTTGCCCCGTAGACGGTTTCGAGGACTTCGGAGCGGCCCGACCCGACGAGTCCCGCGAGGCCGACGATCTCGCCTTCCCGCACGGTGAACGACACGTCTTCGAACGAGCCGGCCACGGTGAGGTCCTCGACCTCCAGCAGCACGGGGCGGTCGTCGAACGCGTCTTCGGCGGGCCGGGGCGGGAAGAGGTATTCGACGCGGCGGCCGGTCATCAGCGCGACCAGTTCGGTGGTCGGCGTGGTGCGGGCCGGGAGCCCGGTGGCGACGGTGTGGCCGTCTTTCAGGACGGTGACGCGGTCGCCGATCTCGCGGATCTCTTCGAGCCGATGGGAGATGTAGACGACGGCGACGCCGCGTTCGGTGAGGCCGCGGATCACGCGGAAGAGGTTCGCGACCTCGTCGCTGGCGAGGACGGCCGAGGGTTCGTCGAGCACGATCAGGCGCGCGTCGAGCGAGAGCGCGCGGGCGAGGCTCACGATCTGCTTGCCCGCGGCCGAGAGCGAGCCGACCTCGCGTTCGACGCGGATCTCGTGGTGCCCCAGCCGGTCCAGGAGTTTTCGCGCCTCGGCGCGCATGGTCGCGCGGTGCACCCAGCCCCCGCTGGCCTGCTCGTGGCCGAGGAAGATGTTCTCCGCCACGGAAAGCCCGTCGACGAGGTCGAGCTCCTGGTACAGCGTGGCGATGCCGCACTTGATGGCAGCGGTCGGGTTGGGCAGCTCCACGGGCTCGCCGCCGACGCGGATCTCCCCCGCGTCGGGCCGGTGCGCGCCGGCGAGCACCTTGATCAACGTGGACTTGCCGGCGCCGTTCTGGCCCAGCAGGCAGTGCACTTCCCCTTCGGCCACGCTCAGCTCGACGTCGTCGAGCGCGCGCACTCCGGGGAAACCCTTGCCGATCCCCGTCATTTCGAGAAGCGTCATCCGCTGTCCCTCTCCCCTGCTCCGGCGACAACCCGCGCGGGGTCGTCGAACACGGCTTCCAGCGCCACGTGGGCCCCGCCGCGCGAGGCGGCCGAGAAGCCCAGCCACGACAGCTCCACGCGGCAGCCGCCGATGTCGGGCGCGACCACGCGGGCCTTGAGCTCGGCCATCATCGGGCCGAGCAGGTATGGGCCGAGCTGCGCGAAGTAACCGCCGAGCAGCACCACGCGCGGGTTGAACACGTTCACGAGCACTGCCGCGCCCACGCCGAGCCCGGTGCCCACCTGGGCCAGCGCGTCGAGCGTGCGGCGGTCTTTCAGCTCCGCGCGGCGGCGCACCATGTCGAGGCGCTGTTCGAGGTCCAACGACGGGTCGTGCACCGGGTCGTTGGGCTCGGCCGCGAGCCGCAGCATCCCGGCGAGGCCCACGATCGTCTCCCAGCAGCCGCGCCTGCCACAGCCGCAGCGCCGGCCGTTCGGGTCGAGCTGGATGTGGCCGATCTCGCCGGAAAACCCTTCCGCGCCACCGAGGAGCCGGCCGCCGGAGATCACGCCGCCGCCGACGCCGATCTCGCCGGTGAGGTACACGAGGTCCGCGGTGCCGGCGACACTGCCCATCGCGTGCTCGCCGAGCGCGCCGAGGTTGGCGTCGTTGGCCATGCGGACGGGGAATCCCAGGCGGCCGAGCCGGTGGGTGAGCCGTTCGGTCAGGCCGGTGACCACGGGGACGTCGGTCCAGTGCAGGTTGGGCGCGAACGCCACGGTGCCGGCTTCCACGTCGACGAGGGCCGGAATCGCCAGCGTCAGCCCGACCGGCGAGACCTTGAGACGGCGGCATTCCCTGAGCGCTCTCGCGGCCAGCTCGGCCGTCGCGTCGAGGACCTTGGCCGGAGGAAGCGCTTGCACGTCGAGCGCCACGCGCTGTTCGAACAGGACGGTGCCGGTGAGATCCAGGGCCAGCGCGGTGAGGTAGTCGACGTTCACCTCGACGCCGACGCCGCCCACGCCGCGCCCGTCGAGCTCCACGATCGTGCCCGGCCGCCCGACCGCCCCCGCGCGTTCCAGCTCGCCCTCCCGCGCCAGCCCGCGCTCGACCAGCTCCGCGACGAGGCTCGACACCGTGGCCTTGTTCAGCCCCGTCTCCGCCGCGATGCCCGCCCGCGACCGCGGCCCGGCGTCACGCAGGTGCCGCAACACGAGCGCGAGGTTGCTGCGCCGCACCGAGGCCTGGTCCGCCGGCCGCGGTGGGCCGATGGGTCTCAGAGGCAGGGAGGAGTCCACGCTGACACCGCCAAGTTCGTCTGGTGGGGCAACAAATTAAGTCAGGGCGAACGAAGGGGTCAACGATGGAGGGATGGTAACGATCCCGGCAAAAGCCCCTAAATGCCGGAGTGACCTGGGGAAACTGTTCTTCGGGGCGTCGTGGGCCGTCCTTCGGATGGAGCACGGATTGGGATGAATCGATGGCCGAACCACTCACCCGTTCGGCTTCAGCCGCTCGGATGAGCCGGCCCGACGAGGTTGCGTGGACCGCTGGGCCAGCCGGGTGACCGCGGCGGGGTGGCCGCGGGGGAATTCGTTGGAAACGGCTGTTTGTCACCGTTCGGCGCGGCAAGTCGAAAGTCCTGCACGGCTGGCGAGTTAATTCGCGCGACGTTCGGTGGCGCCTGTGCCTAGACTTCCGCGCAACGCGCTGACGGAACCGAGTAGCGCGGGGTCCCGCGCCCACAGAGAGCCGCCATCGCTGAGAGGCGGCGCCGCGCCCCCGCCGCGAAGACACTCCCGAGCAGCGGGGAGGCAATGCCCCGCCGGCCGGCCCCCGACACCGGGCCCAGTTTTTCGAGGCCGCCTTTGTCCCGGCGGCGAAGGTGCGGTGGTACCGCGAGTTCCCTTCTCGCCCGCACCCCCAAGGGGTCGCCGAGTTCGCTCGAGGAGAGTGGATGTTCCCTCGCACCCTGGTCGCCGACCTGCCCACGCACACCGGCACCACCACGACCATCGCCGGCTGGCTCCACCGCCGGCGCACCCTGAAATCTGTGACGTTCCTGGTGATCCGGGACCGTACGGGGTTGGCCCAGGTGGTGTTCAGTGCACCACCTCGCCCCGGCCCGAACACGCCCCCGCCCTCCCAGGGGGGCGTCCCCGAGCCAATTCTATCGCCCACCCCCGACAAAAACGGCGGCCAAGTCGAAATGGGGCCGAGTTGTCCACAACTCGGGTCGGGTGTGGACAAGTCCGCAGACCGCACCGAAATCCCGCAGCTGAGCGAAGAAACGGTCGTCGAGGTAACCGGGCGAGTCGTCGCCAACAAGCAGGCACCCGGCGGGATCGAGATCGTAGAAGCGACCATCAAAGTACTTGCCACACCTGAGAAACAGCCGCCGTTCGACCTCTACCGGCCCACAATCCCGGCGGCACTGCCGACGGTTCTCGACAACGCGGCCGTCGCACTCAGGCATCCCGAGTTGAAGCGGCGGCACGAGATCGCGGCTCGCAGTGTCGCGGCATTCCGGCGCGCCCTCGACGACCGCGGCTTCACCGAGGTTCACACGCCCAAAATCGTGGCCACCAGCACGGAATCCGGCGCCAACGTCTTCCAGCTCGACTACTTCGGCAAACCGGCCTATCTCGCGCAGTCACCGCAGTTCTTCAAACAGGCGTTGGTCGGCGTCTTCGAACGGGTCTACGAAGTCGGCCCGGTCTTCCGCGCCGAACCCCACGACACCGCGCGCCACCTCGCGCAGTACACAAGCCTGGACGCGGAACTCGGCTTCATCCACGACCACCGCGACGTGATGACTGTGCTGCGGGACGTCATCGCGGAAATGGCCTCGGCTGTGGGTCCCGAAGCTCCTGAAGTACCCCTGGAAATCCCGGTCATCTCCTACCCCGCGGCGCAGCAGATCTTGCACAGCACCGAACCCGACCTCTCTCCCGAAGACGAACGCCATCTCGGCGAATGGGCCCTGGACAACCACAACTCGGAGTTCCTCTTCGTCACCGGTTACCCCATGGCCAAACGCCCCTTCTACACCCACCCGGACCCAGCGCATCCGGGCCTGTCCAACAGCTTCGACCTCCTGTTCCGCGGCCTGGAACTCGTCACGGGCGGCCAACGGCTGCACCACTACGCCGACTACCTCGCCGCACTCGGCCCCGACGCCGACCAGTACCGCGACTACCTCGCGACGTTCGTCCACGGCATGCCGCCCCACGGCGGCTTCGCCATCGGCCTCGAACGGTGGGTCGCGCGGGTGCTGAAGGTGCCGAACATCCGCGGTACGACCCTGTTCCCGCGCGACCTGCATCGACTGAGGCCGTAAGAGACCTAAGTGGACGGTGGCGCGGGAAATCGGTGGTCAACCCATCGGGTAAAATTCAGCGTCCCGCGCATCCGCCGGGCGGGTATGGGGTGAGCGAGCCAGGGGGCCGGCCATGGTGAGTCGTCGACGCCGAACCGTGCTGTGGCTCGGCGGCGCAGTGCTGGCGCTGTGCGCCGGCCTCCTGGTCATCGCCGGCACCCCCACCGTGTGGCTCGGCCGGCAGGTCACCGACACACCGGTCTTGCCCATGCCGACCCGGGCGGAGGCGGAAGCCCTGCTCAACCAGGCAACCGGCTTCGCCCGGGCGCACGACTACGCGGGCTTTGCCAGACCGTCGCGCAGGATGCAGGCGCCTGTCAGAAGGTGCTCGATCGGGCGGATGTCTCGCACGCGGCACCCTCCTCCGCACCGCCTGCGGTGGAAGGTGCGATCAGTCAACCGGACAGGGACACCGTGCAGGGAGCCGAGGTGCTGCACATCCGAGGCACCCGCGCGGACGGCACCTCCTACACCGCCGATTTCTCCGCCGTTCGGACCCCGGACGGGCAGGTCCGGAGCCAGAACGCCGTCTACTGGTTCAGCAGCCTCGACAAACCGGCCTAAGTGGACGGTGCCGACTCCGGTGCAGGAGTCACCGGCTTCGGCACCCCCTCAGGTTCGGGTTCGATATGCGGCAACAGCCGATCCAGCCAAGGCGGCAGCCACCAACTGTGCTTTCCCAACAAGAACATCGCCGCCGGCACGATGATCAGCCGGATGATCGTCGCGTCGATCAGCACGCTGACCCCGAGGCCCAGGGCCAAGATCTTGATCACCACATTCGGCGAAGCCAGGAACGCGAAGAACACACACACCATGATCACCGCGGCCGACGAGATCACCCGAGCGGTCACCGCGAGACCATCAGCCACACTCACGTGGTTGTCCTTCGTACGCAGCCAAGCCTCGTGCACTCGCGAGAGCAGGAACACTTCGTAATCCATAGACAGGCCGAACACGATGGCGAACATGATCATCGGCACGTACGACTCGATCGGCACCTTCTCGTGCACCCCCAGCAGCGCCCCGCCCCAGCCCCACTGGAACACCGCGACGATCACGCCGTACGAAGCGGCGATCGACAGCAAGTTCAGCAACGCGGCCTTCAACGCCAACACCGGGCTGCGGAAAGACAGCAGCAGCAACACGAACGCAGCCGCCACCACCACGCCGATGATCGTGGGCAGGCGGGCGGCGACGATGTCGCGGAAGTCGAGCTGGCCGGCCGTCATGCCGGTGACGTAGCTGGTCGCGCCGGCGAGGACCGGGGGCAGGGTCTGGGTGCGTAGCGTGCCGAGGAGCTCGTCGGTGGCAGCGTCCTGCGGGCCCGTGGTGGGGGTGACGGTGGACAGCATCAGCGCGCCGTCCGGGCTGGGCGACATCGGGGTGGCCGAGGCGACGCCGGGGGTTTTCGCCAGGGCCTGCTGGACAGCCGAGCCCAAAGCCGCGTCGGACGATTCCACGACGACGGTGAACTGACCGTTGGCGCCCGGGCCGAAGCCGCTGCTGATGGCGTCGTAAGCCTGGCGCGTGGTGGTGCCGGCCGGGTCGGCGCCTTCGTCGATGTGGCCCAGCTCCATGGAGAACGCGGGGATGGCGAGCACCGCGGCCACGAGCACGCCGCCGCCGAGGTAGCGCCAGGGGTGGCGGTCGATGCGCACGGCGTAGCGGTGCCAGGCGCTTTCCTTGCCGTCGGCCGACTGCTCGGCCACGGGCTTGCGCACGTGCCAGCGGTCGATCCGCCGCCCGGACAGGCCGAGCAGCGCGGGCACGAGCGTGGTCGCCGCGATCCCGGCCACGACCACCGTGATCGCGGCGGCCAGGCCGAGCTTCCCGATGAACGCGACGCCGACGGTGAACAGGCCCATCAACGCGATGACCACCGTCGTCGCCGCGATGAGCACCGAACGGCCGCTGGTGGCGACGGTGCGGCCGGCGGCCGTGACCGGATCGGCGCCGTCGAGCAGGTGCTGGCGGAAGCGCGTGGTGAGGAAGAGGGCGTAGTCGATGCCGACGCCGAGGCCGATCATGATCGCCAGCGTCGGCGAGGCCGTGGCAAAGCTGATCGCGGCCGCCAGCAGGCCGAGGATGCCGAGGCCGGTCGCGACGCCGATCACCGACGTGACGATCGGCAGGCCGGCGGCGATCACACTGCCGAAAGCCAGTAGCAGTACCAGAATCGCGACGATGATGCCCACGGACTCCGAGCGCAGGTCGCCGGCGCCGGGTTCGGCCGCCTTGCCGAGTGCGCCGCTGTAGTCGACCTGGACACCGGTCGCGCGGACGGGATCGGTGGCCTTGTCGATGCCGTCTACGAGGTCGGTGCCGAGCGCGGCGGGCTTGTCGTCGAACTGGATGTTGGCGAAGGCGACGCGGCCGTCGGGCGCGGTGGTGCCGGGCGCGAGCGGGTCGGACAGCGACACGACGTGGGGCACGGCGCGGACCGCCGTCGCGGCCTGCTCGATGGCCGCGCTCTGGCTGCTCAGCGTGCCGGAGTCAGTGGTGAAGACCAGGCGCGCGCTGTTCGAACCACCGACGACGCCGTGCTCGGCGAGCACAGTGCTGCCGCGGCCGGATTCGGCGTCGGGCAGGCTGAAGTCGTCACTGTACGTACCGCCCACGAGGTTGTTGGCCACCGTCGCGCCGGCCAGCACCAGGATCCAGATCACGATCACCGGCCACGGACGCGCGGCGCACCACCGACCGAGGCGTTCGAGGATTCCGGCGGGGGCTTCTTCCGTGATACGAGCGTTTTCCGTCATTTCGCCACCCGGCTTCCGGGAGTTTTCCCGGTTCAGCCTCACGCGGCGAATGGTGTAGGCCTAGGGTCGAAGGTCCTCGGACGGCCCCAGCCGGATGGTGACGGTGCGTTACTGCTTCGCGAAGGCGAGCGAACCGAGCGCGACGACGAGGGGCGCCAGCTCCGGCAGCTCCTCGGCCTCGGCGAGCGCGGCCGACAGCGTGGCGTCGTGCGTCGGACGGGCCGCGTCGAGCAACTCCCGGCCCGCGACGGTCACCTCGGTGTAGATGCCGCGCCGGTCCGTCGGGCAGAGGTAGCGCGACAGCAGGCCGCGGTCCTCGAGCCGCGTCACCAGGCGGGTGGTGGCCGACTGGCTCAGCACCACGGCGTTGGCCAGCTGGTTCATCCGCAGGTGGAAGCCGTCCTGGCGGGCGAGCACGTCGAGCACGGTGTACTCGCTCACCGACAGCTCGTGGTCGCGCTCGAGCGCGCGCTGCAGCCGGTCTTCGATGCGCGCGTGCAACGCGGCCAGAGTGCGCCAGCCCTGCGCCCGGGCCTCCACGGCGTCGTCAGCCAGTGACACGGTTCACCCCTTCTCGCCGACCCCCGCGGTTGCGGGTGGTTCGCCCTTCAGGCACTATCGAGCGTGTGCAAATAACCGCGTGCGCAAGTATTGCTGACGCTCGTAATCGTCTGCTGCCACTGTACTCGCGAACGCAGGAAGGGGTATCCACCCGATGAACATCGACCTGAGCGGGCGCACCGCCCTGGTCACGGGGTCCACCGCCGGTATCGGCGAGGCCGCGGCCGCGGCACTGGCCGCCGCGGGGGCCGACGTGGTGGTGAACGGCCGCAACGCCGATCGCGTGGCCGACGTCGCGAAGCACCTGGGCGTGCGCGGGATCGCCGCCGACGTCGGCACAGCGGAGGGCGTGGCATCGCTTGTTGAGCAGCTGCCGGACGTGGACGTGCTGGTGAACAACGCGGGCGTCTTCGCGCCGATCCCGGTGTTCGAGATCAGCGACGAGGAGTGGCTCCGGATCTACCAGGTGAACGTGCTCTCGGGCGTCCGGCTGACGCGGCACTACGCACCCAGGATGGTGAATCGCGGGTGGGGCCGGGTGATCTTCGTCAGCAGTGAATCGGCGGTTCAGCCGCCGACCGAGATGGTCCACTACGGTATGACGAAGACGGCCCAGCTGGCGTTGTCCCGCGGGATGGCGCAGGAGGTGGCCGGCACGGGCGTCACCGTCAACAGCGTGCTGCCCGGACCCACGCTCACCGAGGGCGTGCGCGAGTTCGTGCGCAGCCTGTACCCGGACCTCGACTTCGCCGAGGCCGAGCGGCGGTTCATGGCCCAGGACCGTCCGACCTCCCTGCTGGGCCGCCTGATCCGCCCGGAGGAGGTGGCGAACCTCATCACCTACGTCGCCTCCGACCAGGCCGCCGCGACCACCGGGGGCGCGCTGCGCGTCGACGGCGGGGTCGCGTCGGCGATCATTCCGTGAGTTTTCTTGCTACAGAAGGGTTTCTGAGTTGACCAGCGTTCCTGTCACCAAGTTGAACAACGGCGTCGAGATGCCGCAGCTCGGCTTCGGCGTCTTCCAGGTGCCGCCCGCCGAGACGAAGGCCGCGGTGAAGACCGCCCTCGACGCCGGCTACCGCAGCATCGACACCGCCACGGCCTACGGCAACGAAGCCGCCGTCGGCGAGGCCCTCGCCGAGTCGGGCATCGCGGCCGACGAGCTGTTCATCACCACCAAGCTGTGGAACAGCGACCAGGGCTACGACCAGACGCTGCGCGCGTTCGACTCCAGCATCTCCGCGCTGGGCCTCGATCAGCTCGACCTCTACCTCATCCACTGGCCGCTGCCCGCGCGCGACAAGTACGTCGACACGTGGAAGGCGCTGGAGAAGCTCTACGCCGACGGTCGCGTCCGCGCCATCGGCGTGTCCAACTTCCAGCCGTCGCACCTGCGCCGCGTGCTCGACGAGGGCAGCGTGGTGCCGGCCGTGAACCAGATCGAGCTGTCGCCGTACCTCGTCCAGCAGGAACTGCGCGCCTTCCACGCCGACCACGGCATCGCCACGGAGGCCTGGAGCCCCCTGGCCAAGGGCGGCGACCTCCTGGGCGAGCAGGCCGTCGTCGAGGTGGCCACCGCGCACGGCCGCACGCCCGCCCAGGTCGTCCTGCGCTGGCACCTGCAGCTGGGCAACGTGGTCATCCCGAAGTCCGTCACACCCTCGCGCGTGGCCGAGAACTTCGACGTCTTCGGCTTCACCCTCACCGACGCCGAGGTGGCGAGCCTGTCGTCGCTCGACCGCGGCCTGCGCACCGGCCCGGACCCGGACACGTTCGACGTGGCGTGAGGTCGGCTTGACAACGGGCGGCTCCCTTGGTGGGGAGCCGCCCGTTTTCTGTTCTACGGTGCGGTATGGAGATCGAGCTGCGGGACTGGCTGCCCGAGGACGCGGCGTGGTACGTCGCGCAGGTGCAGGACCCGGACACGTTGCGCTTCACCACGGAGCGGGCGACGCTGACGGTCGCGGAGTTCCGGCACGCCCTGGAAGCATTGCGCCGCAACGAGAACGCCCTCGGCTTCGTCGCCATCGCCGCCGAGTCCGGGGAGCGGCTGGCCAACCTCGCCGCGGAGCGCGAAGGTGCCGTCGCGGAGGTCAGCTACTGGGTGACGGCCTCCGCACGAGGCCGCGGAGTCGCGCGCCGCGCGCTCGCCGAGCTGTGCCGGCGGGTGAGCGCCGCGTGGCCCGGCACCGAGATCCGTCTCTGGACGCACGCGGACAACGTCGCTTCGCAGCGAGCGGCCGAGCACGCCGGCTTCGGCCGGTTCGAAGGCCCGCCCACGAAAGAGGTCGGCGGCCAGGTCTGGCCGGTGGTCCGCTACCACCGCCTCACGGCTTCCGGGCCACTCCACCCAACGTCAGATAGTTCAAATCCCCCAACGGAGTCATCCGCGGCCCATCGGGCCACCACTCGTGCATCATGCCCAGGCCCGGCTCCAGCAGCTCCAACCCGGTGAAAAACGACTCGATCTCCTCCCGCGACCGGTGCACCGTGCCCAGTCCGGTGCCCTGGAAGGTCGAGTCGATGAGGTGCGCCAAGGCCTGCCGAGGGGGGTCGGCCGGGGGTTCGTGGTGGTGGGTGAGCAGGAGGTACGAGCCGGGGGCCAGCTGGTCGACGTAGCTGCGCACGATGAACTGCGCGCGGTCGAGGCTGTCGATGTGGTGGACGATCGAGCAGAGCAGCAGGGCCATCGGGCGGTCGAAGTCGAGGTGGCGGTAGACGATGGGGTCGCCCAGGGTGGCGCCCGGGTCGGTGAGGTCGGCGCCGGAGACGTGGGTGCGGTCGTTGGTCTCCAGGACGGCGCGGCCGTGGACCTGGACGACCGGGTCGTTGTCGACGTACACGACTCGCGCGTCGGGGTTGTGGCGTTGGGCGACCTCGTGGGTGTTCTCCGCGGTGGGCATGCCGGAGCCGAGGTCGAGGAACTGGTCGATGCCGCGGTCGGCGGCGAGGTGGCGGACCACGCGCATGAGCCACGCGCGGTGCTCGTGCGCCATGTCCTGGGCGCCGGGGGCGACGGCGAGCAGGCGCTGGAGCATCACGCGGTCGGCTTCGTAGTGGTCACAGCCGCCGAGGAGGGCGTCGGACAGGCGGGCCAGGCTGGGGCGGTCGGGGTCGAAGCGCGTCGAGGTCCCCGAAACCACCATTGCCCCCTTCGCGCCACGGACAGTGCACAGACTACGACACCGCGTCCACCAAGTGAACCCACTCCCCACAGCCTGCTCCACCTGCAGTAATCCTCAGGAGAACGAGAGTTCTACCCACGTCCTCCCAGTGTCGGTCGTCCGATACACAGCGGAGCCGCTTTCGGCGTCCGGCAGCCCGTCGACGACCACTCCGACGCCGTCACCCACGAAGGCCAGATCCGAGAGTCCGACGCCACGATCGGACAGCACGGTGGTGGTCCACGTGCGGCCGCCGTCGGTGGTGTGGTGGAGGAAGCCGTCGCCGCCGCCCTCGGCCGCGACGGTCGCGGTGTCGGCGGTCGCGGCGCTGAAGCCCTGCGTGATGCCGACGGCCGGCGCGTCGGCCGTGCCGCTGAACGTGCCGCCCAGCTTCGGCGCGCGCCACATCCGCCGCTCCGACGAACCCGGCTGCGGCGAACCCGGGCTGCTGCTGCACAACGCGATCACCTGCCCGGCCCGCACCCCGCCCAGCGAGGCCGCGGTCCCGGACGGGCACGGCGGCGACGCGGGCGTGAACACCACTCCGTCGCGCGAAGTCCAGTACTCCTCGGTGCGGTAGTCGGCGCCCAGCGCGATCTGCAGCCCTCCCCCGGTGGCCAGGTCGCCGTAGGTGATGCCGCCCGTGACCTCGAACCCCGGCAGCGGCGCCAGCACGGGCGCGCCCGCCAGGCCGGAGTACACGGACGTGGTGTTGCCGTAGGAGTTGCTCGTGACCACGGCAAAAATCCGGCCGCCCGTCTCGGCCAGCACGGACACGTAACGCTGCCCGCCGCCGGCCACGAGCACCGTGAACCAGTGCCGGCCGCCGTCGCGCGTGGCGAGGATGCGGGAGCCGTCGGTGACGTACAGGTGCTGAGCGCTGGCGGCGACCAGCCGGACGTGGTTGTGGTTGTCCGGCAACGACATCGGCGGCGCGCCCAGCCTTCGCCAGTGCGCGCCGCCGTCGGTCGTCTCGAGCAGGACCGGGCACCAGCCCGGTTCGCCGCAGTCGGTGTAGCCGAGCACGAAGCCGTGCTCCGGCCCGGTCCAGCTCGTCGACGCGGGCGCGAAGCCGGCAGGAACAGCAGAAACATCAGGAGCAGCAGTGGCGGAGGCGGGGACGAGGGCCAGCACGGCGAGTGCGGCCGCGACGACGGCGGCGCACCGGGTGGGTTTCATGATCGGCAGGACGTGCGGCCCTAACCGAGGTTGCCCGCCTTCCCCCGGACGGCCCGGAATTCAGCCCTTCGGCTTCCGCGGCGACGGAGGCGCCGGCGGCCCCGGAGGTTCAGGCTGGGGAACCTGCGCCTGAACCTGAGCCTCCTCCACAGCCTTGTCCCCGGCGGGGGCGGCCGCGTCGAAGTGGTCCCGGCACCACCTGCCATACCGCCTCGAATGCACTGTCATCGCGTCACCTCCTCCCGGACTGCACGGCGTGGACCCCACCAGGGTCCCCCGTGGACCGGAAGTGCGCCAGTGCTTTGCGCGGCTCGGCGGCAAGCCTCAGCCGACCGGGTGGCGCCCCTCGGCGAACTCCTCGATCACCTTCGCGCAGAACGCCGGCAGGTCGTCGGGGTTCCGACTGGACACGAGACCGTTGTCCACCACGACTTCTTCGTCGACCACGGTGCCGCCCGCGTTGCGGATGTCCGTGCGCACGCTGGGAAACGAGGTCAGCGTGCGCCCGCGGACCACGTCGGCCTCCACGAGCGTCCACGGCCCGTGGCAGATCACGCCGACGGGTTTGCCCGCGCGCACGAAATCGCCCGCGAACCGCACGGCCGCCGGGTCGCGGCGCAGGTTGTCGGGGTTCATCGTGCCGCCGGGCAGCAGCAGGGCGTCGTAGTCGTCGGCGGAGACGTCGGCGACGAGCCGGTCGACCGGGAACGTGGCGCCCTTGTCGATGTCGCCGTTCATGGCCTGGATCTCGCCGTCGGCGAGCGAGACCAGGTCCACCGTCGCGCCTTCGGCGGTGACCGCCTTGCGCGGCTGTTCCAGCTCCACCTGCTCGACGCCGTCGGCCGCCAGGATGGCCACCTTGCGGCCCTGAAGTACTTTCGCCATCGGGTTTCCTCCGTCCGGGGTCCAAGTGACTGACCCCCGGCTACCCACGTGGCGGACCGCTCAATCCGCGCGCGCCACGGCTTCGATCGCGAGCACGGCGATGTCGTCGTGGCCGGAGTTGCCCAGCCACGCGCGCACGGCCTCGCGCAGCCGCGCCACGACCTGGTGCGCCGGCAGCCCGACGCAGTCGGCGAGCACGGAGTGGAACCGCTCGTCGCCGAACAGCTCGGCCGATTCCGTGCGGTTGCGGGCTTCCGTGACGCCGTCGGTGTAGAGCAGGCAGACGTCGCCCTCGTCGAGGTGCACCGTCGCCTCGGCGAAGCGGGCCTGCGGCGAGATCCCGACAAGCGTGCCCGGCACGCTCACCTCCTCGACCCCGCCGTCGCGGCGCAGCACGAGCGGCGCCGGATGCCCGCCCGAGGCGAGCGTGACGTCGAGACCCGAGTCCGTCGGCGCCACCGAGCCGAGCACGAGCGTCGCGAAGCGGTTGGAGCCGCCCGCGATGAGCAGTTCGTTGAGCAGGCGCAGCATCGTGCGCCCATCGCGTTCCACGAGCTGCAGCGCGGCCAGCGAATGCCGCACGCGGCCCGTGAGCGCGGCCGCCTCGGCACCCTTGCCGCAGATGTCGCCGACGACCACGAACGCGCTGCCGTCTTCCCTCGCGGTCACGTCGTAGAAGTCGCCGCCCACGCCGAGAACGCCACCGGCCGGCTCGTACCAGAGCGCGAAGTCGGCGCCGTCGACCTCCGCCGGCGGCGTCGGCTTCAGCGTGGTCTCCAGGCCGCGCGTCGCTTCTTCCTGACGCGCGTAGCGCTGCGCGTTGGCCAGCGCCGTGCCCGCGGCCGTGGCGAACGCCTCGATCGCGCGCGGCTGCCCGGCGCCGAACGCCGGTTCCGTGCGCCGCCCGATCAGCACCGCGCCGGTGACGCCGCCCTCGTCGACGCCCAGCGACACCGCCGATACCTCGGCGTGGCCGGAGAACCGCTCGGCCACCGCCGACGGCATCGTGGCCACCTCCGCGGCGGGTACCACGCGCACCTCGGGCGGCCCGATGGCCGCGAAAGTCTCGGCCACCGCCGGCGCGTGCTGAGCCGGCACCCGCCGGATGCGGCCGTGGCCGGGCGCGCCGTGGTCCTCGCAGCTCCACCACTCCCAGCGGCCGCGGGTGGTGGGCAGCAGCACGAACACGCAGTCGCCCAGCGCGGAGGCGGCCAGCTCGGCGATCACGCGCGCCGTGCCGTGGCGGCCGCGGGCCGCGGCGAGTTTCGGACCGGCTTCCGCGAGGAACTCCTCAGGACGACGGGGGCTGTCGTCGACCACGGTCCACACGCGCCAGCCCTCGGGCAGCGGGCGCAGGTGCGCGGCGCGGCGGACGTCGCCGAGGTCGATGCGGCCGGTGGATTCCGTCACGGTGACGAGCACGGGCGGACCTTCGGCGGCGAGCGTGCGCGCGGCCGCGTTGGCCCAGCGCACGGCTCCGGCCGGGTCCTGGACGAACACCGGGTCCCGCACGTCTTCGAGCACCGAACGCCAGAAACCCCCGTGCTCGGGCAGCGCGGCGCCGGGTGGCAGGGCCGACGCCGGAGCGGGCCGTGACACCATGCACGAACCTCCTGCCTCCGGGTCGACCGACTTGTCGTCAGTACAAGGTTGGCACAGCGTGAGCGGGCGGACTGGCTCGAAGTGTAGGGCGAACCATGGCACGCTGGGTCGACGACCATGGCTGGCACACGCGTGGTGGAGAGGGTCGGCAGACATGACAACCGGTTCCGAGCGGGACGAGATCACCGGAGGAAACGGCATTGCCGCCGGTGAGGCGGCCGCGCTGGAGCGGCTCCTGGCCGCCGTCCGTGACCTCGGCGAAGGCAACTTCCGCCGTCGGCTCGTGGCGAGCGGCGACGGGATCGCCGCTCAGCTCGCGGGCGCGTTCAACGACATCGCCGAGCGCAACCAGCGGCTCGTGACCGAACTCATGCGCGTGCGCGGCGCCGTCGGGCAGGAGGGCCGGCTCACCGAGC
Organism: Amycolatopsis sp. DSM 110486; assembly: GCF_019468465.1. NCBI lineage: Bacteria > Bacillati > Actinomycetota > Actinomycetes > Pseudonocardiales > Pseudonocardiaceae > Amycolatopsis > Amycolatopsis sp. DSM 110486. Next base: position 839,984 of record NZ_CP080519.1, read on the forward strand.
GCGTGCGCGCCGAGATCGGCCCCGGTGGTTGGACCACCGCCGTCGAGACGATCAACGGGCTGATCGAGGACGTCAGCAAGCCCGTGGTGGAGCTCGATCGGGTGCTGGGCGCGGTGGCCGAGGGCGACCTCTCGCAGCCGATGGCGCTGCAGCTGGACGGCAAACCGCTGCAGGGCCAGTACGCCGACCTCGCGAAGACCGTGAACGGCCTGCTCGCGCAGCTTTCGCGCTTCGCCGCCGAAGTGATCCGCCTCTCGCGCGAGATCGCCGGCGAGGGCCGCCTCGGCGGTCAGGCCGAGGTCCCCGGCGTCGCGGGCACCTGGCGCGACCTGACCGACTCCGTGAACTTCCTCGCCGACAACCTCACCGAGCAGGTCCGCAACATCGCCCAGGTCACCACGGCCGTGGCGCGCGGCGACCTGACGCAGAAGATCAACGTGGACGCCCGGGGCGAGATCCTCGAGCTCAAGAACACCATCAACACCATGGTCGACCAGCTCTCGTCGTTCGCCGACGAGGTCACCCGCGTCTCGCGCGAGGTCGGCAGCGAAGGCCGCCTCGGCGGTCAGGCGCGCGTGCCCGGCGTGGCCGGCACCTGGCGCGACCTCACCGACTCGGTGAACCTGATGGCCGACAACCTCACCGACCAGGTCCGCAACATCTCCCAGGTCGCCACGGCGGTGGCGGCGGGCGACCTGACGAAGAAGATCGACGTGGACGCCCGCGGCGAGATCCTGCAGCTCAAGACCACGCTGAACACCATGGTCGACCAGCTTTCCGCCTTCGCCGACGAGGTCACCCGCGTGGCCCGCGAGGTCGGCAGCGACGGCCGGCTCGGCGGCCAGGCGGAGGTCCCCGGCGCGGCCGGCACGTGGCGCGGGCTCACCGACTCGGTGAACCAGATGGCCGACAACCTCACCGACCAGGTCCGCAACATCTCCCACGTGACCACCGCCGTGGCGAAGGGCGACCTGACGCAGAAGATCACCGTCGACGCGCGCGGCGAGATCCTCGAGCTCAAGACGACGATGAACACGATGGTCGACCAGCTCTCCGCCTTCGCCGACGAGGTCACCCGTGTCGCGCGCGAAGTCGGCACCGAGGGCATGCTGGGCGGCCAGGCGCAGGTGCCCGGCGTCGCCGGCATCTGGCGCGACCTGACCGGGTCCGTGAACTTCATGGCCAACAACCTCACCGCGCAGGTCCGCAACATCGCCCAGGTCGCCACGGCCGTCGCGCGCGGCGACCTGACCAAGAAGATCGCGGTGGACGCCCGGGGCGAGATCCTCGAACTCAAGACCACGCTGAACACGATGGTCGACCAGCTCTCCGCCTTCGCCGACGAGGTCACGCGCGTGGCCCGCGAAGTCGGCACCGAGGGGAAGCTGGGTGGTCAGGCGGCCGTGCCGGGTGTGGCCGGCACGTGGAAGGACCTGACGGACAACGTCAACTTCATGGCCAACAACCTCACCGACCAGGTGCGGAACATCTCCCAGGTCACCTCGGCGGTGGCGAAGGGCGACCTGACGCAGAAGATCAGCGTCGACGCGCGCGGCGAGATCCTGGAGCTCAAGAACACGCTGAACACGATGGTCGACCAGCTTTCGGCGTTCGCCGACGAGGTCACGCGCGTGTCCCGCGAGGTCGGCACCGAGGGCAAGCTCGGTGGCCAGGCCCGCGTGCCCGGCGTCGCCGGCACGTGGAAGGACCTCACCGACAACGTCAACGGCATGGCCGACAACCTCACCGAGCAGGTCCGCAGCATCGCCACCATGGCGAGCGCGGTGGCCAACGGCGACCTGTCGAAGAAGATCTCCATCGACGCCGCCGGCGAGGTCGCGGCGCTCGCGGCCACGCTGAACAGCATGGTCGAGACGCTGCGCGCGTTCGCCGACGAGGTCACGCGCGTGGCGCGCGAGGTCGGCACAGAAGGCATCCTCGGCGGTCAGGCGCGCGTGCCGGGTGTGGCCGGCACGTGGAAGGACCTGACCGAGAACGTCAACTTCATGGCGCACAACCTGACCAGCCAGGTGCGCAACATCTCGCAGGTGACCACGGCGGTCGCGCGAGGGGACCTCTCGCGCAAGATCGACGTCGACGCGCGCGGCGAGATCCTCGAGCTCAAGACCACGATGAACACGATGGTCGACCAGCTCTCGGCGTTCGCCTCGGAGGTCACGCGCGTGGCGCGTGAGGTGGGCACCGAGGGCAAGCTCGGCGGCCAGGCCGAGGTCGAGGGCGTGTCCGGCACCTGGAAGCGGCTCACGGAGAGCGTGAACCAGCTGGCCGGCAACCTCACCACCCAGGTGCGCGCCATCGGCCAGGTCGCCACGGCCGTGACCGCGGGCGACCTGACCCGCCACATCACAGTGGACGCGTCCGGCGAGCTGGCGGACCTCAAGGACAACATCAACCAGATGATCGCGAACCTGAAGTCGACGACGTCGGCGAACCGCGAGCAGGACTGGCTGAAGACCAACCTCGCGCGCCTCGGCGGGCGGATGCAGGGCCACCGCGACCTCGCGTCCGTGGCCACACTGATCCTGTCCGAGCTGGCGCCGCTGGTGAGCGCGCAGCAGGGCGCGTTCTTCCTGGCTCACGACGACGGCAGCGACCCGGGCCGCAAGGTGCTCGACTGCATCGCCGCGTACGGGCTCGCGCAGTCGCGCGCCGGCCTTCGGTTCACGCTCGGCGAGTCGCTGATCGGGCAGGCCGCCGTCGACCGGCAGACGATCCTCGTGCGCGAGGCGCCGCCGGAGTACGCGCTGGTGTCCTCGGGCCTCGGCTCGGCGCCGCCGGTGAACGTGATCGTGCTGCCCGTGCTGTTCCAGGGCGAGGTGCTCGGCGTGCTGGAACTGGCGTCGGTCAACGAGTTCTCCGCCGTGCACCTGGATCTGCTGGAGCAGCTGCGCCACACCATCGGCGTCAACGTGAACACGATCCTGTCGAACTCGCGCACCGAAGCGCTGCTCACGGAATCGCAGCGGCTGGCGCAGGAACTGCGGGCGCGCTCGGAGCAGCTGCAGGCGCAGCAGGGCGAGCTGCGGCGATCGAACACTGAGCTGGCCGAGAAGGCGGCACTGCTGGCCCAGCAGAACCGCGACATCGAGGTCAAGAACATCGAGATCGAGCAGGCGCGCCAGGAGCTGGAGGAGCGCGCCGGGCAGCTCACCGTGGCGTCGCAGTACAAGACCGAGTTCATGGCGAACATGTCGCACGAGCTGCGGACCCCGCTCAACAGCGCGCTGATCCTCGCGAAGCTGCTGTCGGAGAACCCGGAGGGCAACCTCACGGAGAAGCAGATCCAGTTCGCCAAGACGATCTGGGCGGCGGGCAGCGACCTGCAGCAGCTGATCAACGACATCCTCGACCTCGCGAAGGTCGAGGCCGGGCGCATGGACCTGCAGATGTCCGACGTGACGCTGCCGGAGCTCGTGAACTACGTCGAATCCCTGTGCCGTCCGCTCACGTCGGACAAGGGCCTGGAGTTCGCCGTGCTCATCGACCCACCCGTGCCCGGCAGCGTGCACACCGACGAACACCGGTTGCAGCAGGTGCTGCGCAACTTGCTGTCCAACGCCGCCAAGTTCACCGACGAGGGCGGCGTGCGGCTGCACATCCGCATGGCGTCGGCCGAAGAGGTGGAGCGGGAGGCGCTGCAGTCGGCGGCGGGGATCATCGCGTTCGGTGTCGAGGACACCGGCATCGGGATCCCCGAGGAGAAGCTGGCGATCATCTTCGACGCGTTCCGCCAGGCCGACGGCACCACGAGCCGCAAGTACGGCGGCACCGGCCTCGGGCTCTCGATCAGCCAGCAGCTCACGGAACTCATCGGCGGCGAGCTGCGCGTGCACAGCGAACCGGGCCAGGGCAGCACGTTCACGCTGTACCTGCCCGTGGGCGCGGCGAACCTCATCGCGCCCGCCGTCCCGGTGCGCCCCGCGCCGAAGCTGCCGGTCCTGCCGAGCACCATCACCGTGACCGAGCCGGACAGCGCCCCGAAGCGCTTCAACGGCGAGAAGGTCCTGATCGTCGACGACGACCTGCGCAACGTCTTCGCTCTCGCGGCGGTGCTCGAACAGGCCGGCCTGGAGGTGATCTACGCCGACACGGGTGTCGCGGGCATCCGCGCCCTTGAGCGCCACGAGGACACCGCGCTGGTCCTGATGGACGTCATGATGCCCGAGCTCGACGGCAACGCCACCATCGCGGCCATCCGCGCCGAGGCGGCCCACGAGGACCTGCCCGTGATTGCCGTCACAGCCAAGGCCACCGCCGAGGACCGCGAACGCACCCTCGCCTCGGGCGCCGACGACTACATCACCAAGCCGGTGGACACCGACCTGCTCCTGGACGTGATCGCCACCCGCCTCGAGGCCGACGCGGCCTCGTCTTCGCAGGTGAACGGTTATGGAGCGGGTGACGGGAATCGAACCCGCGTAGCTAGTTTGGAAGACTAGGGCTCTACCATTGAGCTACACCCGCAGCGCCCCCACTGGGACCCAGTGGACCCGGAGGCTGGCCCAGCTTAGCGTGAGGGCTAGGCTGGTACGGCACACCCCCTCCGGACCCCTGCTCGGCTCGGGTTTCGGCGGGTGGCGGGCATCGGGATGTGGCGCAGCTTGGTAGCGCATTCGCTTTGGGAGCGAAGGGTCGCAGGTTCAAATCCTGTCATCCCGACCAGATGGGGCTGGACCTGCGGGTTCAGCCCCTTTTCGCGTCGGCGGATCCGCCGCGGGGAGTTGGCGCAGCGATCGGTGACACTTCGCTTTGAGGATCACGTTCATGCGCAACCGAAAACTCACACCCGCGCCGCCAGCCTGGCAGGCACTCATCGACGAGTGGTCTATGTCACTCGAGTCCGAGAACAAGAGCCCCCGGACCATCCGCTGCTACACGGACATCGCCAGGAAGTTCCACCTGTGGCTCGCCGACCCTGTCGCACCACCGGACGTCGAGAACTCCGAGGCATGGCTCGCCTCGGTGCCACCGGAACCGGAGACGCCGGCCGACTACGTACCGACCCAAAAGCCGCCGATCACCCCCATCGAGTTGATGAAGAAGGTCTTGAAGCAGTTCGAAAATTCCGACTTCGTGAGTCGCCGCGACGAAGCAATTATCCGAATAATCTCGGACACCTGAAGCCGCTTGAGCGAGATTGCCAGCATCGACATGGAACGCGATCTTGATCTGAAGAACCGCAGGGTTGACGTGCTTGGCAAAGGCGGAAAATGGCGGAGCGACTTACTTCGGGTGGTGGCGGCTGATTGCGTCGACGTGGCAGGCCGCCGCCTTCACGTGTGGGTCGAGCGCGCCGGCGTCGTGCAGGGCTTCGGCGTGTACGGCCAGGCGGCGATTTGCTGGGCGGCCAACTCGTTGCCGCGGCGGATCTCGTCGTAGATCGCGAACAGCAACGTGGCGTTCAGAGCCCAAGCTGGGTGACTGGCTTTATTCGAGCGACCACCTCGGGCGCGACCCTCCCGGCCCGGCTGGGCCAGGGGCAACCGAACGGGTGGACGCACCGCCACCATCGGCACATACAAGACACGATCTTCGAATTGATCCTGCCTCAGGCCGGCCGCCAAAAGGTCTCCACTGTGACGTTGGTCATGCGGCGGACCGTTCGTCGACCGGTCGGCGACGCAGGCTGACGGTCGTGACGGCCGGCGGTACGTAGGCGACCTCGTTGGGTCCGGCGTCAGTGCCGGGCGGGGCGATCGCGTCGATCCGATCGAGGAGGTCGTCGTCCAGGGTGACGTCAGCACCGGCCAGCAGGTCGTCGAACTGCTCCATGGTGCGTGGTCCGATGATCGCCGAGGTGACGCCGGGATGCGCGACCGCGAAAGCCATCGCGAGGTGGGTCATCGGCAGGCCTGCCTTGTCGGCGAGCGGGATCAGCTGTTCGACGACGTCGAGCTTGCGGTCGGCCTCGAAGTGGTCCGGCATGAAGCTGGACCGGTGGCTGTCGGACTGCCGGCCTTTGCGGAACCGCCCGGTGAGCAGGCCCTGGCCCAACGGGCTCCAGACCAGCGTTCCCATGCCGTACTGACGGCAGACCGGCAGCACTTCGCGTTCGATACTCCGGTTGATGATCGAGTATGGCGGTTGCTCGGTCCGGAAGCGCTCCAGGCCACGGCGTTCGGCGACCCATTGCGCCTCGACGATGTCCGAGCCGAGAAAGGATGACGTGCCGATGGCGCGGACCTTGCCGCTGCGAATCAGGTCGGACAGCGTCGACAGCGTTTCCTCGAGGTCGGTCGTGGGGTCAGGGCGGTGGATCTGATACAGGTCGAGGTGGTCGGTCTGCAGGCGGCGCAGGGAGTTCTCGACCGCGGTCGTGAGCCAGCGTCGGGAATTTCCCCGGTGGTTGGGATCGTCGCTCATCGGCAGGCTCGCCTTGCTGGCGAGCACGATGTCGTCGCGGCGGCCCTTGAGCGCCTTTCCGACGATCTCCTCGGATTCCCCGAGGGAGTACACGTCAGCGGTGTCGACGAAGTTGATCCCGGCGTCCAGCGCCTTGTGGATGATCCGGATCGACTCGTCGTGGTCCGAGTTTCCCATGGACCCGAACATCATGGTGCCCAGACAGTAGGTGCTGACCTGGATTCCGGTACGGCCCAGTGTGCGGTACTTCATGATTCTCCCTGCTAGAATGGACCGTGAAGATGAAATCGTCGCGGCATTAAGTCCTGACCGGAACCGATTGCACTTTCCTGCAATTCCGGTAAAATAATATCACCGGCTTTAAGCCGGTAAGATCGTCGCGAATTGTTGCGAAATTATCTTTGTTCGAAATCGGCCCTGTGCCGTCGAGGCCGCCCGCGCGGATCTGCCGGGCGACCAAGCCCGGTACTCGTTGCCGGAAGGGTCGCGCTCAAGGGCGATCCGTCGCTGATAACGCGCGTAGTCTTTCGTCGTCGAACACGATCTCGACCAGCGGGCTCCGCGCCAGCCACACGTCGAGAATCTGGCGGCCGGCATGCTGAGTGCCGAGATCACTTCGGTTCTGCAGTGCGAGCACCTCGGTGATCACGCGTCGTCGTGTCGGCGCGTCGACCGGCAGTGCGGTCGCCAGCAGGTCGGCTTGGACTCCGTGTTTGAGGTGGACGGTGAACCGCGGGTTGGCGAGCACGTTGGCATACCAGCTGCGAGCCGCGGGCATGCCCGTGAGATACCAGCGGCCGTCGACGTGGTGGAACCAGATCTCGATCCGTCGGAGCTGTCCGCTCCGCCGACCCGTGGTCGTGATGTCGATCGTCCGCTCTGCCCTGCCCGAATTCGGTCCTATGTCGAGGGCACGCACAACCTCGGCACAATCGTAGCCGCGGTCTTCAGGTGCGCTCTGCCTGGCTTCAGGGTGCATGGCGGTTCTCTCCGTAGTGGCTTGATCCAGCACCTCCAGCACAGCAGCGCTCCGGTCGGATGGCCACCGAGATCCTCTTGCTTACTTGCACAATTCTCCAGCCACGGAAGGGATCGTCACGGCAGTGCTTGGACTGGCCCGGGGGCCTCTCCTCCCTTCAGTCGCATCGCGTCCACCCTCGGCGGGGCGCCGAAATGGCGCCGGTACTCCCGGCTGAACTGGGAGGGATTTTTGTAGCCGACCTGGTAGCTCACAGCGGTGACGTCCTTGGGATGGTGCGCCAGCAGTAGCCGCGCCTCTTGCAGCCGGATGTGTTTCTGGAACTGGACGGGTGTCATCGCGGTCACCTCCCGGAAGTTCCGGTGGAACGCGGACACGCTCATCCCCGCGAGTCGAGCAAGGTCCTCGACGCGGAATGATCGGACGTAGTTCTCCCGGATCCAGCGGACCGCTCGTCGAATGTGGGACAACCCGCTGTCGGCGAGACCGAGTTGGCGTACCGCGTCGCCTTGGTCGCCGGTGATCAGACGCCACACGATTTCGCGTTTGACCAGTGGGGCGAGCGCCGCCCGGTCCTGGGGCCGGTCCAACAGCCGCAACAGCCGCACGATCGCTTCCATCAGTTCGACCGGCGCTTCGCTCACAGCGATGCCCGGTCGGGCGGCTTCTGCGTACGGTGACAACTCCACGGGCCCACTCGTGAGCAGCATTTCGGCGATCTCGGCGGGTTCGAGCGTCATCCCGAACCCGAGCGCAGGGCTGCCCGGCATCTCACCGAGGAAATGCCCGGTCACCGGAAGATCGACGGAGGCGATCAGGTATTGGCCCACCCCGTATTCGTAGATCAGCTCACCCAGAGCCAGTCGCTTTCGTCCTTGCGCGATGACGGCTAGCACCGTGCCCGACATCCCGGTCTCCGGCGTACCACTCGGAGCGGCTTGGCAGATCCGAACGCCCTCGATCGCCGTGGTCCCGTCCGGTCGAACGTGCTGTTCCAACAGCTCGCGGAACTCGTCTACAACCATGTCCCCAGTAGAACAAACCCGCCCAAGACCCCGCTGCGCGCACGTGAGCGGGCTCGCGGAATCCGGCTTCTGGGCCCACGACGCCCGGGACTGCCGTCTCACGGCGGCAGGCGGATCGAGTCCAAAAGGTCCCGATCCAGGCTGCCCTCGTTGAACACCCCACACCTCCTGTGAACGGGAAGGTGAACGAAAGCTCGTAGAGGCCCACCAAGGCCGCGTCGGCGACCGTCCGAGTAATCGGCCCGACGTCATCAAGCGACTGCCAGCTCGACACCCCCGGATAGCGCTCGTCCTTGGTACTCGGGTACTGCGGCACGCGTCCCATGGTCGGCTTGACCCCGAACACGCCACAGAAGCTCGCGGGGACCCGGGCCGAGCCGCCGCCATCAACGCCGAGCGCGAATGGGCCGCCTCCGCAGGACCGCCGCGGCGCTGCTTGCGGAGGCCCCCTGAGGTTCGGTCCGGGTTCCACGGGTTGTGGGTGGGATCGGCGAGCGGTGTCTGCCCAGTTCCGGACAAACCGAACTCCAGGGCGCGGCACGATCCGCCTACTGCGACGCTCCGTTCGACCGCGGATGGTCATGGCGTCATTCTGGGAATAGCGGCCCGCCCGGACACTCGGAATCAGCGGGCCTGGCTCGACACCTGCTTCGCCCGGGGCAGGATCAGGTCCCACGGGAAGACGAAGGTGGAGACCTCCTCATTGCAGCCGGGGCAGAGCACCGTTAACCGGACTTGACGTGGGCCGCTGCGGCGACGCGGCTTCGCATGGGTGGGCCGATGTCGGAGACGTGGGCAGATCGACGTTCGTGCTTCATTGCGGTTTGATGCTGAACAGCGATCTACGTGGGCGGGGGTAGCGATGGGTGGGCGCGGGAGGCGCATGAACAAGCCGGTGAGGACGGCGACCGCTGATCTGTACATTGGTTATGCGAACTTCATCGTGACGGACTGGAGCGGGTCTTGCCCCGACATGGAGCTTGCCTATGTCAACGGTCTCGTGGGGTCGGACTTCAACGGGGCGCTCGTCCTCACCGGCATCACTGACGGTCCCGTCACTGTGACCGTTCAGCTGCTCGACACCGCACCCGACTCGGTCGAGCTCGACGACTGGGACGACGTCGCCGAAGTCTCGGTCGAGTCGGAAGACGGAGAACTCATCGCCCACGACCTGGCGGCCGATCCCCCTCCGGAATTCTCCGACCTGGCCCACACTGGACCCGGCACCTACCGGCTACGCGTGCACGCCCGCGGCCGCGACATCGCCCCCCATCTCAACATCCAGGAACCCGTCGAGAACTACCTGCTTTCCGTGTGGCCGGCACCGGAAGCACCCGACGTCGTCTACAAACAGTCAGACGAGCGCGGACAGGAATACCGGGCAGAACTGAGGCCGCGACCGTGACGCAGGGCTCGGCAGGCTTGAAGCAGTGTCATTGGCAGGGCCGGCCAAACCGGCTGCCCCAACAGGACGGGTACCGGTGTGCCCGTCCGAAGGAAGATCCGCGCCGACAGGCGAACCATGGAACCTACGTGCCCTCACCGACCCGCCGCAGTGACGAACCCGCGCATCAGTGATCAAGGACGTTCCGTCTCAGTCCGGAGAAGCACGCCGCCCGGACCGGCCTCGGCCTTCCCGCGTCGGAAGCACTTCTTCGCCGCCTGCTCGCTCTCGGCCGTTTCGCACCCTGCCCTCTCGCGCACCGTCGTCAAGGTGACCGTTGGTCGTGCTCGTCGGCATCGGCGTGCTCGACAGGCCGTCGCCGGCTGTGGCGTACGCAGTACCGATCACTCCACCCTCGCCTACGAGTTCAAGTGGGACGGAAGTGAGTGGGTTCGCGGATTCCTGCGCCTGCAGGAGGCGGAACCTGGGCTATTCGTCGCCGGCGTTGGCTGTTGGGCAGGTGGGTTCCGGCGGCGCCGCGTGGGTGCGGGGTAGCTGTGGTGTCGGCGCGCCCGCCGGTGCAGTTGTCGTTGGCGCAGCCGGCTCGGGAGGTGCCGGCGTCGCGGACGGGCTGGTCGTGGGCGTTCGAGCCGACGCTGGATGGCTGGCTTCTCTGAACTTTGGGGCCGTTCCGTCGCAAAGCCTCCGATCCGCCACTCCGCCTGCTGCGTCAGTACACTGACTTCGCGTGACCGACTCCGAGATCGAGATCACCGCAGACCTGGTCCGCGACCTGTTGCAGGAGCAACATCCAGACCTTGCAGGGCTGACCATCCGCGAGGTGGCGGGCGGCTGGGGCAACCAAATGTGGCGCCTGGGGGACGAGTTGGCCGTGCGCATGCAGCGCATGGACCCCACCCCGGAGCTCCAGCTCAAGGAGCGGCGATGGCTACCCGTGTTGGCCCCGCTCCTGCCGCTCCCGGTGCCGACCCCGGCGCGGTTCGGCGCGCCGTCCGAGCGCTTCCCCAAGCACTGGACCGTGATGACGTGGGTTCCCGGCGAGCCGCTGGACCACGCCACGATCAGCCGCGGCGCCCATGCGGCCGACACGCTGGCGGGCTTCCTCCAGGCGCTCCACGTGGAGGCACCTACCGAGGCACCGATCGCCGCAGACCGCGGAGCCCATCCCCGGAACTGCACGGGCGGCTTCGAGAACTTCCTCCAGGCCGTTGCTCCCGACGACATCGCTGCAGACGTCCGGGCCGTCTGGGCCGACGCCGTTGCAGCCCACGCGTGGGAGGGCCCGCCGGTGTGGGTGCACGGCGACCTCCATCCCGCGAACGTCGTCGTCTCGGACGGAACGCTCTCGGGCATCGTCGACTTCGGTGACATGTTCGCCGGCGATCCGGCGTGGGACCTCGCCGCCGCATGGGTGCTGCTACCCGCGGGCACGGCCGCACGGTTCTTCGACACGTACGCGCGCGCAGATGAGGCGGCGATCCGGCGCGCCCGCGGGCTGGCCGCCATGAAGAGCCTCTTCCTGATGCTCATGGGGCAGAACGGAGATCGAGGCCTCCCCGGCGGCAAACCTCACTGGGGACCTGCAGGCCGGGCGGCACTTGATCGTGTTCTGAAGGGCGTTTGATGCACGCTGCTTCGAACCTGTTCTCGATCCTGGTCGAGGGCCATGTGGCAGCCCGTCACCGCAGCAGATCGTAGGCGTGTGCAGTCGCGGCGGGACAACAACCTGGTCGTCTCGAGATGTCCGCACGACGATCGTCGTCACTCAGGGGTGACCGTTCTACCGTTCATGCAGTCGCTGACGCCACCACGCAGCCGCATGCCAGGGGCTGATCGAACTCGCCTTCGGGTCGAGCAGGGTCCTTCGCCTGATCTTCCCGGCGCCCTGGCGACCAATCGTCCGCGAGACCGTCTGACGCGGAGGGCGGGCGGCTGGTCGACGCCACGGTGTGGCCCTCGCCGTGAAAGTGGCCCAATGATCTTGGCCTGAAGTGACCCGCGTTCCGGTGCCATCCCGACCTTAACGTCGAGAGGGAGATCAACTACCGGGTGGGAGTGCAAGACATGAACAAGACGATCAAGGCAGCGCTGGTTTCCCTGCTGGCACTGGGCAGCGTCGCGGCGTGCAGTGCCGGCGAAGCGGCCGACATGGCACCGGCATCGAGCAGCAGCCCCCAAAGCACCGACCCCCACAGCGCCAGCCCGGACGGTCACCAGACGAAAGCCGGAGCCGTCACCCGGCTCATGACGCAGAGCCTGCCCGACATCGCCGGCAAGGAGGGCATGATCGAGATCGTCGACTTCGCGCCCGGGGAAGCCTCCCAGGTGCACCGGCACAACTGCGACCTGTTCGTCTACGTCCTCGAGGGAAGTGTTGTCACGCAAGTGAAGGGCGGCAAGCTGCAGACCGTCCCCACGGGTGGCGTGTTCTACGAGTCCCCCACCGATGTGCACGTCGTGAGTCGCAACGCGAGTGCGACGGAGCCGGCGAAGCTGGCCGTGTTCTACGTGAAGGCGAAGGGGACGCCGCCGACGGTGATCCTCAACGGTGACAACTGACGCTCAGCCGAAGCGGCCGTGGACGTAGTCGGCGGTGCGGTCGTCGTGCGGGGACTCGAAGATCGTGGTGGTCGGGCCGGCCTCCACGATGCCGCCAGGGGCGCCCTCTTCGGCGAGGAAGAAGGCGCACTGCGCGGAAACCCGTTGGGCCTGCTGCATGTTGTGGGTGACGATCACGATGGTCACCTCGCCGCTGAGGTCCTCGATCGTCTGCTCGATGCGGCGCGTCGAAGTGGGGTCCAGCGCCGAGCAGGGCTCGTCCATGAGCAGGACCTTCGGGCGGACCGCGAGGGCGCGCGCGATGCACAAGCGCTGCTGCTGCCCGCCCGACAGCGCGCCGCCCGGTTGGCGGAGGCGGTCGCGGACCTCTTTCCACAGGCCGGCCTTGATGAGGCACTCGGCGACGAGATCGTCCTTTTCGGAGCCGCGCACCTTGGTGCCCGTGAGTTTCAGGCCCGCGGTGACGTTGTCGAAGATGGACATCGCCGGGAACGGGTTGGGCTTCTGGAACACCATGCCGATGTGGCGGCGCGCGTCGGTGAGCTTCCACGACGGGTCGTAGATGTCGTCGCCCCCGAGGAGGACCTCGCCGGCGAGCGTGGCGCTCGGCACGAGCTCGTGCATGCGGTTGAGGATGCGCAGGAACGTCGACTTCCCGCACCCCGACGGGCCGATCAGCGCGGTGACGGACCGCGCGGGCATGGTCAGCGACACGCGGTCGAGCACCTTCCGGTCGCCGAACCACGCGGACACCGCGCGCGCCTCGATCGACGTGGTCTCCTCGACCGACGGCAGCAGCATGGTCATCCTGGTCTCCTCACAACAGGTTCGGCAGCAGCGAAGCCGCCTGGTCGGCCACCGTGACGCCGAGCGCGCCGAGCAGCGGCACCCCGATCACCCACGAATGCCACTTGCCGACGCGTTGGTGGACGTACACGACTCCGGCCGCGCTCACCACGAGCAGCAGCCCCCACAGCACGAGCGGCACCATCGCCGCCGGGTCGCCCGACAGCGCCTGCTCCGACTCGCTCATCGCCGACGCCGGCACCACACCCCCGATCCCGACGGCCGGGGTGAGCAGACGCGCATCCACGCGCAGGACGTCGGCGGGCAGGCCGGGCGGGCCGTCGGCGGTGACGAGCGTCAGCCGGCCCTGGCCCTGCGCGGGCGGGGCCGGCTGCGGGTCGCCGCTGTGGCGCACGCCCAGCACCTCGTACTCGTGCTTGCCCTGCCCGGTGGTGACGCTGATCAGGTCACCGCGTTTGAGCTTGCCGATGTCGAGGAACGGCGCGCCGTACCCCGCGCGCCGGCCGAGCACCACGCTCGTGCCCGCCTGGCCCGGCAGCACCGTGTCGCGGCGGTGCCCCGGCCCGGACTTCAGGACCTCCGACGTGGACCCCTCGCCGACGACCTCGCGCACACCGATCCGCGGCACCGTCAGCACCGCCACCGGAGTCCCCGGCTCGAGCGGGTGCCCGCCGGGGTCGTAGCCGCCGGCCGGCGCGGTCGCGTTGGCGAGCTGGTCGCGGAACGCCGCGTACGCCCGGTCCTGGTCGCGGTTGTGCGCCAGCTGCCCGATCACGGCGATCTGCACGACCAGGCACAGCATCAGCGCGCCGACGATCGACAGCGCCTGCCCGGTCACCCACACCGCCGCGGGTTTCCCCGTCGGCGGTGCGGCGGTGCCCGTCTCGATGGTCACCATGTGCGGCGGGCGTCCGCCCTGCGACGGCGGACCACGATGAGCGCCACGGCGCCCAGCCCGATCAGCACGGCCGCGGCGAGGATCAAGAACCCGAGGTCGACGCCGGTGTAGGCCAGCGTACGGCCCGGCACGGAGGTGCCGACGTTCTCGCCCGTACCGCCGCCGGAGCCGGGAGTGCTGGTGTCCCCGGCCGTAACGGTCGCCGAAGTGTCGCTTGTGGACGTCGCCGAGCTCGACGAGGAGTCGGTGGTCTCGGTGTTGGAGACCGTGCCCGAGGACGTCGTCGTGGACGTGCCGGTCGGGGTGGTGCTCGTGCTCGTCGGGGTGGGCGTCGTCGTGTGCGGAGTGGTGGTGGTCGACACCGGGCTCGAGGTCGTGGTCGACGTGCGGGTCGTCGTGGTCGAGGTCGACGTGGATGTGCCGGTGGTGGTCGTGGTGCCCGTCGTCGTGGTGCCGGTGGTGGTCGTGGTCGATGTCGGCGTGTCCGACGTGGTGGCCGTCGACGAGGTCGAGGTCGGGGTGTCCGATGTTTCCGAAGTGGACGGAGTGGCCGTCGACGTCGGCGTGGCCGTCGTGGTGCCCGTGGACGTCGTGGTGCCCGTGGTGGTCGTGGACGTCGACGTGGTGGTCGTGGTCGAGGTCGGCTGCGAGGTGCTCACCGACGTCGGCGTGGTCGGCGTCGTCGACACGGGCGGCCCGCTCGGATCGGTCGACTGGTAGTGCGTCGGGTCCGTGAAGTACATGTTCGTCGTGAACGTGCCGGTCGGCGTCTGCGAGAACGAGTCCATACAGGACACCTGAACCACGTAGGTGCCGGCGACGACCTCGGTCTGGTTGTCCGTCGCGATGTCGGTCATGCCCTTGGTGAACTGCACCGGGAACGGCTGCGTGGTCGAGAAGTCCACGTCCTGCAGGCCGAACGTCGCCACCAGCCCGGGCGCGAACCCACCGGGCCCGAAGACGTGGGCGATGTAGGAGTCGGAGTCCGGGGTGCAACCCTGCGACGTCCGCACGACCGGCGCCGTGTTCCCGGTGCCCGTGGGCGGTTCGAGGGTGAGGGTGCCGAGGCTGCCCGGCGGGGGCAGCGCGGCCGAGGCGGTGGAGGTCACCAGGGTGACCACGACGATCGCCGCCGCGGCCACCGAGGCGCCCGCCACGATGAGCTGACGCTTACGCATGAAAGCTTTCCTTCCGCTGTTCAGGGGACAACCGCACTTCACCGGGCACGCCGGCGCACCACCCACGCGGCGAGCGCCACCGCGGCGACCACCAGGCCCACGCCCGCCACGAGGGCGAACGCGCCGATCAGCGTCGGCGAAGATTCCGCCTTCGCGGCAACGTTTTCCGGTGCCGGAGCGATGGTCGTCGGCCCACCGCTGCTGCCGGATCCGGGGAGCGTGACCGGGGTCGAACCCGCGCCGGGCTGGGCCGGGACGGCCCACGTCGGCGGAACCGCACGCGAAGGCGGCGGCGCCGAGGACGTGGTCTCCGGCGCCCGGTTCGGGCCCTTCGCCGCGCCGAGCGCCGCGTACTTCACGGCGCTCTCGAACTTCAGCTCCGCGGTGAACTCGCCCTTGCTCTCCTGGCTGAACGAGTCGATGCAGTACAGCGTCACGTCGTAGGTGCCCGAGAGCGTGGTTCCGTTGTCCTTCGCGTAGTCCTTGAGCGTCTGGGCGAGGAACACGTCGAAGCCGCCGGTGTGCGACATCCCGACGTCGGTGTTCGCGACGACCACTTGCCCGGCCGCGGGCATGCCCTTGCCGCGCAGGTTCGCGTAGTACGCGTCGGCGTCGGCCGGGCAGCCGGCACTGGTGTGCATGCGGATCGAGGACGCGTCCTGGCCCTCACCGGGGGTCACGACCAGGCCGCCGATCGGCGCCGCCTGCGCGGGCGCGGCGAACAGGACCAGCCCACCCGCCACCAGGAGGAGCTCAGTGCGCAGCCGCATGTTCGGCCACCTCCTCCGCGGGCGGGGCTTCGGTCGTGCCACCGCGTCGACGCCTGCGCCGGGTGGCCACCACGCCGAGCACGCCGAGGATCAGGGCCGAGAGGATCCCGAGGAACGCCCACGGCACGGCGCTCAGCGTCAGGGTCTCCTCGACCGGCTCCACCGGATCGGTGAACCCGGCCACGGGGTGCGGGTCGACGTGCACGGTCGCGTCCAGCCAACCGGCGGGCAGCAGGCCGGAGACCTTCGTGGTCACCTTGAACAGCCCGCCCGGCAACAGCTCCGGGATCGGCGGCAGCGCCGCACTGTCCACAGTGGTCCCCCACGGCGTGCTCACGCCCACGCGCTGTGTGCCCGAAAGGCGGGTGTTGCCGGTGTTGCGCACGGTGTAGCTCACGGTCGCGTCGCCGCGGCCGAACGGCGTCGGGTCGTAGGTGCCGGTGAGGCCGGTGATCGCGAGCCGCGGCGTGAGCTGCCCGGTCACGCGCAGGTAGATGCGCGCACCGACGCGTTGCTCGACCGAGACCCGCTGCCCGTTCGCGCCCGTCTGCTCGGTGGTCAGCGCGGCGACGATGCCCGCCGCGTGGTCACCGGGGGTCGCGTTCACGGGGATGGTCAGGCTGAAGGGAACGATCGAGACCGAGCGCGGCTTGAGGGAAACGCTGGTCTGCGCGGGTTTGGTCCAGGCCCCGGCGTCCACCGACTTCTTGCCGGCGGCGAGCAGGTCGAACCCGCCCTCCGGGGTGTTGAACGCGTCGCTCGCGTAGATCTTCAGCGTCACCGGTGTGGTGCCGACGTTGGAGACGGCGACGTAGTCCTTGACGACGGCGCCGGGCGTGGCACCGTAACCGAAACTCGGGCGGTTGTCCGGCGCCTTCGCGGTGGCAGGACGGACGCCGAACGTCACACGCTGGTCCCCCGCGGGCGGCTGAGCGGCCGGCAGAAGAGCGCCCTGGGCCACGGGGTGCGAAGACGGGTGCACCTCGGCGGCGGGAGCGGCGGAGGCGGTGGCTGCGGGCGCGAAACCCAGCAGGAGCGCGGCGGCCAGTGCCACGAGGCGCATCGGCGTTTCCCTTCGAACGGAAGAACAACTGGGGCCGGGTCTCCGGCGGGCGGCCGGCACCGCGCCGCCGGAGACCCGGTGATCAGATGGCAGTGAGGGTGAGCACTGCGGTGTAGGTGCCGGCGACGGTCGACGTCGGCACGTTCAGCGAAAGCCCGGCGCCGAGGTGCGCCGTGCCGTTGCCACCGTTCGAAGCGGCGGTGGCGAGGGTGCGGGAGCCCGCCAGGCCGAGGCCCGCCGGCGCGGCCGTGCCCGGCTCCACAGCCGCGGCCGGGCCGACGGCCGGGCCCGCGGTGATGTTCTGCGCGGCCACCTTGTCGACGAGGACCGGGGTCCAGCCGAGGTTGGCGGCGTTGATCGCGTGCGAGGCACCGTCACCGAAGTCGGTCGCCTGGCCGGAGACGTTCCAGCCCGGGTTCCCGGCGCGGGTGTCGGTGACCGTGACCGGGTTCAGCTGGCCCGAGGTCTGCAGCATCGAGGCGTCGGGGAGCATCGCCGGCGAAGGCAGGGTCACGTTCTCGTTGTCGACGCTGATGAGCAGTTCACCCGCGTTGACGGTCGTGGTGATGTTCTCCGAGGTGGCAACGCCCGCGAAGGCGGTCACCGACAGCGGCACGCCGGCCGACTCCGAAGCCACGAACGCCGCCGCGTTGGCGGGGACGAACTTGGCAGTGAAGGTGTGGTCGCCCACGCCCAGCGTCGAAGTGGTCAGCGTCGCGGTGCCACCGGACAGCGCGACCGGGTTGCCCAGGTTCGCGCCACCGTCGGTGAACTGGATCGAGCCGGCCGCACCCGCGGGGGTGACCGACGCGTTCAGCGTCACCGTGCTGAACTGCTGAGCCGTGCCGCTCGGCGTGACCGAGAGCGCGGTCGTGGTCGGGGTCGCGACCGGGGCGTTGACCTGGTAGGTCACCGCGGCCGAGGTCGAGCCGCCGACGTTCTGCGAACCACCGGTGAAGACGGCGGTCAGCGAGTGGCTGCCGGCGGACAGCGCCGACGTCGTGAGGGCGGCGGTGCCACCGTTCACGGCCACCGGCGAGCCCAGGTTCGCCGCGCCGTCCTTGAACTGCACGGTGCCGCCGGCCGAGGCCGGGGTGACCGTGGCGGTCAGGGTGACGGGGCTGCCCTGCGTCGCCGGGGAAGCCGGCGAGACCGCGAGCGACGTGCTGGTCGAGACCGGCGCGTCGGGGTCGGTGCTCTGGTAGTGCGTGGCGTCGGTGAAGTAGATCGCCTGGGTGAAGGTGCCCTGCACCTCCTGCGAGAACGAGTCGATGCAGCTCGCGACCAGGTCGTAGCGGCCCGGCTGGACGGTGGTGCTGTTGTCCAGCGCGATGTCCTTCATCGACAGGCCCAGCTGGACGGGGAAACCGTCCGTGTGGGACAGGCCGACGTCGGTGGTGGTCGTCGCGATGAGACCGTTCGTGAAACCGCCGGGGCCGAACACGTACAGGTAGTACGCGTCAGCCGTGTCCGGGCAGCCCGCCGACGTGGTGGCCACGCCCGCGGTGGTGTCGACGCCCGTGGCCGGGCTCAGGGTCAGGGTGCCGAGCGTGCCCGGCGGAACGGCGGCCGAGGCCGTCGAGAGCGTGCCCATCGCCGCCAGCGCGGCGGTGACGATGACACCGCCCACGGCGACGCGGCGCAGCAGGGATCTGGTGCTCATGGAAGAGGTCCTTTTCCGGGTCAGGGCGTGACGATGCTGGTGTCGCCGCAGTTGGCGGCCTTGCCGAAGCCGTACTTCGTGATCACGTCGGTGGCGCCACAGATCGCGGAGCCGGTGCCGGCGAAGGTGCCGGCGTACGGCGCGTTGGCCAGCTGGCCCGTCGGGACGACGTTGTAGACGTCACGCTTGAACGACGAGGCGGTGTTCAGCGACGTCGGCGAGATGCCGTTGAGCGTGGCCAGCACGGCCTTGCCCTGCACGGCCGGGACCACGCCGGTGATCTGGCTCTGGTACGCGGCGATCGAGTACGGCGCGACGTTCGCCGGGTCGGTCAGGAACGTGCCGGTGTTCTCCTCGATCGGCGCGCCCGTGGTGTCGGTGTCGTGCACGCACGGGAACGTCGTGGTGAAGTTCGCGGCGTTCGTCAGGCCCAGCGAGGACAGGAAGAACGCGCGCGTGCCCGAACCGAACTTCGGCAGCAGCGGCTTGTACGTGGTGCCCACACCCGGAGCGGTGCAGTTGTAGACGCTCTTGAGCTGCGCTGTGGTCAGCTTCTTCGAGATCGAGCTGTCCGAGCGCACCGCGTAGGTCACCGCGTCGACGGCGAACGGCACGTAGGTGAGGTTCTTGCCCGCGTAGCTCGCGGAGTTGTTGCTCGAGGACCGCGCGAACTGCACGCAGTTGTCGCCGGCGTCGAGCGAGGCGACGAGGGCGTTGACGCCCTCACCCGAGTTGGCCGGACGGGTCATGGTGCAGCCCGGCGTGGTCGCCGCGTCCTTCGTGGTGATGCTGGCCGAGCCCACCGCGTCGTAGGAGGCGATGATCTTGGTGCCGCCGACGGTGATCGTGTCGGAGAGGCCGTTCATCACGCCCTGCGTGGTGTCGGAACCGACACCCGCGAGCTGGCGGAAGGTGGGAGCGCCGCTCGGGTCGGCCTGGGCCACCCCGCTCAGGCCGAGGACCAAGGCCGCCGCGGCGACCGTGACCAGGGTTCTTCTCTTGCTCACTTCAGGTATCCTTTGCTCAGCAGGTATGCCCGGACTCTTCGTCCGAGCTCGCCGGCGTCAGTGCTTTTCGCAGGCGTGACGCCGGTCTTGCCGGTTGCACCCGGCTCGTCGGGTCAGGAGTTGCCGCTCCTGACACGGCGGGCCGCGGACATCACCTCCCCATCCGCTTGCTCAGGCGCGTCAGCGCCGGCCCGGAGGCGACGGCGACCGCGCCCGCCGCGAGCAGGATCACCAGCAGGTAGCGCACGAAGCCGACGGGCGAGCCCGGGGTCGGCCGCGTCTGCGCCACGTTCTGCGGATTGGCCGTGGAAGTCGACGGTGCCTTGACCGCCAGGGGCGCCCCGCCGGGAACGGACGGCGGAGGTCCGGCGCCGGTGCCGGGCGCGCCACCCGTGTCGCCCGTGCCACCGGACCCGGCGAAGGCCGGGGGCTGGACACCTCCGCCGAGCCCGCCGCCCGAGCCCTGGCCGGACGTGTCGTCGGCGGGCGGGGGCGAGGTCTGGCCGGACTCGGCCGCGATGATGTCCGCGGCGGCCACGGTCTGCGAACGCAGCGAATCGGGCAGCGGCACGTACCCGGCGGGCAAGGTGCCCGGTTCGACGCCCGGCCGCTGGCCGTCGCCCACCGCGTACTTGAGGAACGCGGCGTAGTCGGTGCCCGCCTGTTTGTCCAAAGCGGACGGTGCCGTGGCGGCGTAGGCGGGTAGGCGTCGGCCGCGGTGGTCGTCGGGTCGAGGTGCAGGACGTCCTTGGTGGCACCGGGTTTCGCGGCCGCGACGGCGGCGAGCATCGCCGTGTCGGTCGGCGCGACGAACGCGCCGGAGGAGTTGCGCAGCTTGGCCGTGGGCAGGCCGTAGCGTTCGGCGGTCGGCGTGTCGACCACCGCGAGCAGGCTGCGCTGGCCCTGCGGCTCGCGGTCGACGGCCTTGAGCTCGGGTGCGCCGGTCGGCGTCGAGAAGCCGGTGGGCGCCTTGCCCAGCGTGTCACCGCGGCTGATGGCGCGGCCGGCCTCGTGCATGTCGTTGGCGAGCGGACGCAGGTCGAGTGCGCAGCTGGCGAGGTTCCCCGTGCCGGCGCAGGTCAGGTCAGAGCGCGGGAAGTTCGACACCGGCAGGTTCGTGCCGCGGAAGGACGGGTTGACCTTCATGCCGTAGGGATCGGGCACGCCGTTGACGAAGTCCGACGCGTCCTTGTCGGCCTTGATCCAGTTCCACAGCATGGTGGTGGCGTCCATGTCCACTGTGGGCACCAGGGCGTCCACCGCGGACATCAGCCGGCCCGAGTCCTCGAAATCGGGGTTGAGCTTGAGGAACTCGGGATCGAGTGTGAGCGAGTCCGGGTTGCCCTTGAGGTAGTCCTGGCGCACCGGCAGCGACAGCACGTAGGACTGCGTGAGCAGTTTCGCGACGAGCCGCGGGTTCAGGTTCATCTCGGTGATCTGCTCGCCGTCGCGTTGCCACACTTCGGGCGGCACCACGCCTTCACCTGCCGACTGCCGTTCGGTGATGAACGCGATGCTGAGGCCCGACAGGGCGATCGGTGCGTAGACAAGAGGTTTCGTGACTTGGTCCTGCGGTACGGGATCGGTCATGAACGCGAGCCCGGGGTTGTCCGAGACCACGGTCTGGCGGGCGACGCCGTCGGGCACCTGGGTGAAGCCGTAGACGGTGCCGCCGCCGGCGCACAGCGTCGGCTGCCACCGCAGCACGGCTTCGGAGAGGAACTCGTCGCCCGAGGTCTGCCGCTCGGCCGAGCCGAGGGGGCACGAGTCGCCGACCGGCTGGAACTTCAGCGGCACGGAGATGTGGTTCTCCCAGTTGGTCTCGCTCAACGGCGAGGAGTCCAGCTGCGGCCGGTTGTCCCCGACGCCGACCTGGGTGCCGTCGACCTCGGTGTTGCCGCGGGGCACGATCACCAGCCAGCAGGCTCGTGGCACGCCGTTCACGACGGTGCCGCAGCCGAGGCCGTCGGCCTCGAGCGCGGTCTGCACCTCGAAATCGACCTCGCCGCCGCCGTCGAGCCGGGTCTTGGCGAGCGGGACCTCGTTGGTGGTTCCCGCGGTGAAGAACTCGCCGGTCGAGGTCGTCGTGACCCCGGAGACGGACGTGAACGGCACCACGGCCTGCTTGCCCGCCTCGGGTTTGAGCGTCTCCTTCTGGTCGACCAACGTGCCGTAGCTGACCTGGCGCAGCCGCGTCCACGCGCCCGCCACCGGTGAGCCCCGCGCGGCGAGGCCGCCGTACTGGCACTGCTCGCGGGTCGGGCCGGTCGGCGCGTCGCCCCAGCACTGCATGATCTGCAGGTAGTTGGTGGCGAAGTTGCCCGACGGGCCGGTCGGCTGCCCGCCGGTCCAGGTCACCCGCACGGTCTGGTTGATGAGATCCGTGGTCTGGCTGACCGTGATCTTCAGCGCGGAGAACGCGCCGGTGCCCGGCACGGTGACCTCGGAGCCGGTCTCGGCCTGGCTGGGGGCGGCCATGAGCAGCGCGGCCAGGGCGAGCAGGGCCGCGAGCAGGAGTCTGAGGTATTTCACGACCGGTCCCTGTCCTTCGTGAGGCGCCGAGCGAGGAACGGCGGACCGATCACGAGCCCGAGCAGCAGCGCGACGGCCACGGACGTGAGCAGCGCGGCCGTGGCGTCGTCGCGCTGGGCGAGCGACACGGGCACGGAAGAGCCGCCGTCGGCGAGGTTCTGCGTGCCGACGGGCAGGCCGGTGTCGGGGTCGATCGCACCGCCGCCGGGCCCGTTGGTCGTGCCTGGCGCGCCCGGGTTCGAGCTCGTGTTTCCCGGCGTGCCGGCCGTGCCGCCGGTGTTGCCCGCCGTGCCACCCGGTCCTCCGGTGGAGTTCGAACGGCCGCCCGGGCCGCCGTTGTTCGGAGTCGAGGATTTCGCGCCGCCGGTGCCGGTAGTGCACTGGACCACGCCGATCTTGTCGCACGGCGAGGGTTGCGGGGCGTTCTTGGCCAGCAGGTTCGTGCCGTCCGGCGAGAACGTCGGGTTGTTGCACTTCGTGATGTCAGTGGGCTTCTTCGTCGAGCCGGGGATCCGGGCCACCTGGTTCAGGCCGGCCTTCACGAGGTTGATCGGCAGCGGCGAGTAACCCAGCTGGTCGGCCTGTTGCTGGCCCTCGCACAGGAAGTAGTAGGCGAAGTCCGACAGCGTCCGTCCTTTTTCGACGGTGAACGGCGCCGTCGGCGTCGTCGGCAGGATCATGTAGCTGTAGCTGGACAGCGGATACGTGCGCGGGTCGGAGTTCGTGTAGACGGCCCCGAGCTCCTGCGTCAGGTCCGGTTTGATTTGGGCCGCGAGCAGCGCGACCGCGACGCTCGGCGCTTTCGGCTCGATGTAGTACCCGGCCTGGTTGAGCACCTTGGCGATGGGGAACCCGGCGTTGCGCGCGTAGGAGTACTCGACGTAGGTGATCGCGCCCTCGCTCTGGTCCTGCCGCACGAAGTTCGTGACGCCGAGCGAGCCCGACTGCCCGATCATCGGCGGCACGAGCGGGTAGTTCGAGGTGAACCCGCATGGCGTGGCACGCCCGGCCTTGCGGCAGAAGGCGTCCCACAGTGAGCCGTACTGGCGGGCCATGTAGGTGGTGAACTGCGCGCTGGTGCCCGAGCCGTCCGAGCGCACCACGGGGATGATCTTGCGGGCCGGCAGCGTCAGGCCCGGGTTGTCGGTCTTGATCTGCGGATCGGCCCAGCTGGTGATGGCGCCGGTGAAGATCCCGGTCAAGGTCTTGCCCGAGAGCCGCAGGTTCGTCACGCGGGTGTTGCCGATGTGCAGGTTGTACATGAACGCGGTGCCACCGGCGACGATCGGCATGTACGCGAAGCCGCGGTTGGTCGGCGCGACGTCGGTGACGCCGGCGTCGGTCAGACCGTACGGGATCTCCGAGACACCGAAGTCGACCTGGCCCGCCTTGAACTGGTTGCGCCCGTCGGTCGAACCGGTGGCGGCGTAGCTGATCCGCATGCCGTACTGGCCGACGTTCTTGCGCCACTGATCGAGCGCGTTCGAGCTCCACGTGGACCCCGCGCCGCTGATGGGCACGTAGCCCTGCGCGAACGCGGTGCTCTGGCCGAGCAGCACCAGCGCCAGCGCGAGCGCGACCGAGCGGAAGAACCGCCTTTTCCCAATCCGGCCAAAAGTAGGCCGGCCCCCACGCGGCACGTAACCTTTGCGACGACCGCATTCGGCCGTGACTGTGGTCGGATTGGGAACGATCGGCACAGTCACTGCTGCTCCCCCTGCATCCTCTGAATGAACCGTTCCCGGTCGGCGGCCGAGGCGCGTTCCCGGCGCCGGCGTCCGCCGCGGGTCAGCTCTCCGGCCGGGCGGCCGCCCGCCAGCCGGGCGATCACGAACAGCACGAGCACCAGCAGCATCAGCACGGCCGCGGCGCCGAACCCGCGGGCCTTCATCGCTTCCTCCGGCGAAGTGACGAGCGAGAAAGTCTCCAGCGGCAAGGAGATCTGCGGTCCCGAGAACGGGTCGGCGTTGAGGTAGGCGGTGAACCCGGCGGTGATCAGCACCGGGGACGTTTCGCCGATGCCGCGCGCGGTGCCGAGCAGGATCGCGGTGGTCAGCCCCGAGCGCGCGGTCGGCAGCACGACGTGCCACACCGTGCGCAGCTGCCCGGCGCCCAGCGCGAGCGACGCTTCTCGCAGCGAGCCGGGCACGAGCCGGATCACCACGTCGGAGGCTCGGATCACGATCGGCAGCATCATCACGCTGATCGCGCAACCCGCGGCCAGGCCCGATTTCTCCAGCCCCAGCGAGAGGATCAGCGCGGCGTAGACGAACAGACCGGCCACGATGGACGGCAGCGCGGTCATCGCGTCGACGATCGTGCGCACCAGGCGCGAGAAGAAGCCGCGGGTCTCGTTGAGGAACACCGCGCACGTCAGTCCCAAGGGGACGGTGAGCACGAGCGCGATGGCGATCTGCTCCAGCGTGCCGACCGCCGCGTGGATGATGCCGCCCTGGCTCAGCGGGTCGAGCGGGCCGGCGTTGGCCATGTCCTCGGTGAAGAAGTTCCAGTGGCTCAAGGCGTCGATGCCGCGCACCAGCGGGTAGCCGACGATCGTGATGAGCGACAGCAACGCGAACGCGGCGAGGCTGTGGACGACCGCGGAGACCAGGCGGTCGCGGACCGTCAGCGCGTTGTCGGTCAGGGAGACCAGCAGCGCGTAGAGGCCCAGGAAGAGCAGCCACGCGATCGCGAGGAACCCGATCGCGCCGCCGAACGGGGCGAGCTGGGTGAACACGATCGCGGTCAGCGCGACGGCGGCGACGAGCGCGCCCACGACGTTCACCGTGTCCGCGCGGCGGCCGGGGCGGGTGACCCTCCGGCGTTCGGGCGTTTCGGGTGTGTCGTCGAACTCGGGGAGTTCGGGGATCTCCGGGGTTTCCCGGGTGTCCAGGGCGGTCATGCCTCACTCCCCTGTCCGGAGCGGCTGCGCGCGATGATCGCGGACGCGCCGAAGTTGACGACGAGCGTGAGGGCGAACAGCGCGAGCCCGGCCGCCATCAGCGCCGAGAGACCGAACGGGCTGGCCGCGCCCCACTGCTGGGCGATGAGCGCCGACACGGAGTTCGCGCCGCTCTGCAGCACGTGTGGCTGGATCGTGAAGACGGGGGCGATGATCATGTACACCGCGATGGTCTCGCCGAGCGCGCGGCCGAGGCCGAGCATGGTGCCGCCGATCATCCCGCCGCGGCCGTAGGGCAGCACGACGCTGCGGATCATGCCCCAGCGCGTGGCGCCGAGCGCATACGCGCCTTCCCGTTCTCCGGGTGGCGCCTGGGAAAACGACTCCCGCATGACCGAGCAGGTGATCGGCATCACCATCATCCCGACGACCAGGCCGGCGAAGAAGGTAGAGCTGGCGAACACCGTCTGGCTGCTCAGGGGATCGTTCGCGTCGTAACCGTCCACTGTGAACAGCGGGAACCAGCCGAGGTGCACCGAGAGCCACCGCGGCACGTCGAGCAGGTTCCACTGCAGGAACACCGCACCGAAGAGGCCGTAGACCACGCTCGGGACGGCGGCCATGAGGTCCACCAGGCTGATCAGCACCCGCTTCGGCCGCGGCGGCGCGTACTCCGAGATGTACAGCGCCACTCCGCAGGCCAGCGGAAAGGCCACGCACAGCGCGGTTCCGGCGATGAGCAGCGTGCCGACGAGCACCGCGGCGATGCCGAAGTTGCCGGAGTCGGGCTGCCAGGCCTGCGTGGTGAGAAAGGACAGTCCGGACCGGCCGAGCGCCTGGCTTCCGTTCTTCAGCAGGAAACCGCCGACCACCACCATGATCGTGAGCACCAGCAGCCCGGCACCCAGCAGTGCCAGGCGGAAGAAGCGGTCGGCGCCGCCGGGTCTTCCGGTCTTCCGGCGGGCCTGCGTTTCCCCGCCGGCGTGTTCGAGTACCCCAGTCATGTCCCCTCCTCTCCGAATCACGCACGCGCAGCTTTACCCGGACAGCTGTCTCAGGCCGGGCAAAAACATTAACTACGGACGAACACGCGTTCGGTTGATCTCGCGGCTGGATTCGGCCAGTTGATGAAAAGAACTACCCGAATTGATCGCGTGCAGGCGGCGGCGGTACTTGCGGCTGGACACCCCCACCGACGTTCCGTCCAGGCGGAGCTGCCAGAGCCACATCCCCTGCTCGTCGCGCACGGTCAAGACTTCCGCGAGCTTGAGACCGGCCTTGAGCGTCTGCACCGCGAAGGCACAGGAATCACCATCAGGGAAGGAATTAACCGACTGTGCGATGCTGCGGTTGTTGGCTGAGAGAAAACGCCACATGACGGCCCACCCCGCATCGGAATGCGCTCGTCCATTCAGTCCAGCAACCGAGATGGACACCATCTCGAACCGAGGCTCGGCCATCGTTTTCCTTTATTCCAGCGGTCCCCGACCGACGCGCTCAGGCTCACCCACGTCGGTATACGCCAGCCGAACAACGGGCAGCGCGCACGTGCTCCAACCGTTCACAGGGGATTAAACGCACACTCGGGTCGAGCACCCCGCATCCGGCGATCCGGGTGGCGGCTCGATCCGGGCGCGCCGGACGGTGACGTGCGCGACGGCTACCACCGCGGCCGACCCGAGCACCAGGGCAGCGTTCACGGCAGGGACGAATCTACCCTGCCCGTTTGCCCGCAACGGTGGGCTTTCGCCGACAGGGCAACACTTCTTCCCCACCTTCACCTCGATGTGACAAAAGCACCGGGTACGCCCCGATGCCGTGTCATGATCACCACGAAGGTTCGAGCGCGAGCAGGACTGGAGAGAATCGTGAAGCTCAGCAGCAAGGTCGTCGCCACGGGACTGGTCGCCGGCGCGTTGGTCCTCGGCGGGAACGCGATCGCCTTGGCCCAGACGGTGATCGCGACGTATGACAACGAGCCCGCGTGCCGCGTCGGGCTGGCGGTGTACGCGGTCGGCCACCCGGGCGCTTCGCTCGACTGCCAGAGGATCACCATCAGCGGTGGCCAGATCCGCTATTGGCTCGTGCAGAACTAGTCGTCCAGTTCCCGGGAAAGTGCGCCGCGCACCGTGCGGCGCACTTTCCGCCGTTCGGAGCAGTTCAAGAGCCGCGACGAACCCCGCCTTGCTCAGGGCCGGCTTTCGTCCACAGTGGATCACCCGGGTCTCACGAGTGACGAGGTAGCGGTGCTCGCGTCCGCCGTGGCAGCCTTGTCCCGCAAGGGTCTTTTCCGGCACCGGTCCGACCTGCGAAGAGGAGAGCACCATGGAGACCTGGGACGCCATTCGCGCCCGTCGCAACGTGCGCAGCTACACCGGCGAGCCGGTGGCCGAAGAACACCTCACGCGGATCGCCGAGGCCGGCTGGCGCTCACCCTCGGCGTCGAACCGCCAGCACTGGGACTTCGTGCTCGTGACCGACCGCGCGCAGCTGCGTGAGCTCTCCACGGTCTGGCAGGGCGCCGGGCACCTCGCCGGCGCCCAGGCCGCGATCGTGCTGGTGGTGCCCGAACCGGCCGACGACCGAACGCGCGTGCTCGACCAGTACGACCTCGGACAGGCCACCTACGCGATGATGCTCGCGGCCGCCGACCTCGGCATCGGCACCGGGCACTCCTCGATCGGCGACCAGGACCGGGCGCGCGAGATCCTCGGGGTGCCGGGCGACCACGTCGTGTCGCTCATGCTGGCCATCGGCTACCCCGCCGACCGGCCGCTCCGGCCCATCAAGAACCCCACGCGCCGCCCGTTCGACGAGGTCGTGCACCGCGGCCGGTGGTGACCGTTTCGAGCACGCTCGAAAGGCTTGTCCGCCCACCTCGGCGTGCCCAGGATGGGTGCCGTGGCGACCGCCCCGCCCTGTGACCAGCTCGACCATGGCGCCTGACCAGGCGCCGTCCGATGCCGGGGGTACGCCGCACCCTGGTGGGGGACGGTGCGGCGGTGGCGAGACGAGCGCCGTCGGGGGCGAAGGCGACTGAGCCGACCACGTCGGTGTGGCCGGTGAGCGCCGGCCTGCTGCGAAACGTCAGCCGAACGTGAACGAGTACGCCTGCAATCCCGGGCTCAGCTTCAGCGTCACCGTGCCCTGCTGGGGCGTCGGGGTCTGGACGACGGCGTGGATGTCCGGGCTCCCGGACACCGGGATCGTCTTCGTGACGCCACCGACGGTCGCGGTGACGGTGCCCGTGCCGCCGACGTCGAGGTAGACCGCTGAGGCGTCGTAGGTGAGCGTGAGGGAGGCGTCGTCGCCTGCGGTGAGGTACTCGGGGGTCGTGGTCCACTTGCCCTGGAGGTCGATGGGCGCGCCGCCGGCGCCGCTGCGCTCGGAGCCCAGGTAGGTTTCCGGGCTCTGCAACGGGTTCGTGGGGGTGTCGTCGGCGACGTCGGTGCGCGGCGGGAGCGTCTGACTCGGGTTGGCGGTGGTCAGCAGCTCGCGGATGAGCGACTCGGTGCCGTCGTAGTCGCCTTCGCCGAGGGAGACGTGGCGGACCTGCCCGGTGGCGTCGGCGAGGTACTCGGCGGGCCAGGACTCGTTCTTGAACGCGTTCCAGGTGGCGTAGTCGTTGTCGATCGCCACGGGGTAGGTGATGTGCTGACGGGCAGTGCCGGCCGCGACGTTGGCGGGGACGTGCTCGAACGCGTACTCCGGCGTGTGGACGCCGACGATCTCCAGGCCCGCGTCGTGGTAGCGCTGGTACCACGCCTCGACGTGCGGGATGGCGCGCTGGCAGTTGATGCACGAGTACGCCCAGAAGTCGTAGAGCACGACTTTCCCTTGCAGCGCGGCCGGTTTCCCGCCGGGAGTATTCAGCCACTGGTTGATGCCGACCAGCTGCGGCGCGGTGCCGCAGTCCTGCAGCTCGTCGGATGGGTCGCACGCCTGCAGGCTGCCGCCGCCTCCGACCTTGTCCGCGCCGAGGGCCTGGTTCAGCCCCGCGGTGTAGTCCGGGATGGCGCGCTGCAACGCGTCGGTGACGTTGAACGTGAGCGCGACGGCCAGCCCGATCACCACGATCCCCGCGGCGATGCGGACTTGGCGCTGCCGGTCCCGGAACGCCTTCACCCGCTCGGCGACGCGGTTGCCGGCCATCGCGAAGAACAGCAGCGGAATCGCCGTGCCGATGGCGAACGCGATGGTGAGCGCGACCGTCGACGTGCCGATCGTGTGCGTCGCGCCGGCCACGGTGATGGCCGCGAGGACCGGCCCCGCGCACGGCACGTAAACGGTGCCGAGCGCGAGCCCGAGCACGAACGCACCGCGGTCGCCCGGCACGGATTTGCGGCCCAGCCGGACAAATGGGCGTTCCAGGAGGTCTTGCACGCGCGGGAACATCATCGCGACGCCGAGCACCACCAGCACCACGAGCCCCGCCCAGCGCAGCACGTCGCCGGGCAGGTGCAGCGCGGCGAGCACGAGCGTGCCGAGGAGCGTGACGAGGCTGAAGCTCAACGCCAGCCCCGCGACGATGAGGAACGGCCGGCGACGCGTCGGCTCCGTGCCGGTTTTGCGCGCGCCGCTTGCCCCGCCCGTCATGAACAACACCGGCAGAACCGGCAGAACGCAGGGCGAAATGCCGGTGATCAGCCCGCCCACCAAGCCGATCAGCACCAACGTGATCAGGGTGACCTCCTCTGTCTTCGCACAGAGTAGGCCGGGGACCGGCCGCGGCGGCCGGTCCCGCGTGGACAGTCAGGGATTCGTAACACTCTTGCGCAGCCCGGCCTCTTCCAGCAGCGGCACGATCTGCGTGCCGAAGAAGTCGAGTTCGGGCTGGTAGTCGTAGAACGTCAGCTGAACGCCGTCGATGCCCGTTTCGTGCAGGCGGCGCAGCTTGTCCGTGACCTCCTCGGGCGAGCCGACGATGTGCAGGTGCCCGCCGACCGCGCGGCCACGGGCGGAGTGCTCGAGCCACGACTGGCTGTCGCCCGCGGTGTGGCGGTCGGTGAACGCGCCGATCGCGCCGAGGTCGGCGTGGTCCATGATCGCTTGGTACCGCGCGTGCGCCTCAGCGCTCGTGGGCGCGGAGACGACCGTGGGATTGATCACCACACGCACTTCGCGGCCCTGGTCCCGCGCGGCCCGCTTGACCTTTTCCACGTGCGCCGGCAACGCCTCCAGCGCGCGGTCGATGTTCTCGCCCGCCGGGCTGGAGATGAACACGAGGTCGGAGTTGCGGCCCGCGAACGCGAAGCCCGCCGGGGAACCGCTGGCGGACACCAGGATCGGGCGGCCGTACTTCGGCAGCGGCGACGCGTAGGCCTCCTGCAGCGAGTAGTGCTCGCCGTGGAACGTCAGGTTGTCCTCGCCGGCCCAGAGGTCCTTGCAGACGGCGACGAACTCGTCGGCCATCGCGTAGCGCTTGTCGTGCTCGGGCTTGAGCTGCCCGAACATCGCGGGCTCGGCGTCGGCGTACCCGGTGACGATGTTCGCACCGAAGCGCCCGCCCGAGATGTGGTCGGCGGTGGCGAGGAACTTGGCCAGGTGCAACGGGTGCCACGGCCCGTACAGCACGTGCACCGTGCCCAGCAACAGGATCGACTCCGTCGCCGACGCGAGCGCGATCGCCGAGACGAACGGGTCGAGGAAGTTCTCGCGGTAGTGCGTCTGGCCGCCGAACCCGCCCTTGGGCAGCCACTGCGACAGCCCGAACGCGATGTCGAACCCGTACTTCTCCGCCTGCTGCGCCAGCGCCCGGTTGTAGTCGAACGTCCAATCCGTCCCCCGCGGCAACGTCGACTGCGACCACCCACCCGTCTGCAGCGGCAGGAACACCCCCAGCAGCAACGGCTGCCGCAACACCCGGCTCAACGGGCTGTCCGGGAAATCCTGCGGCTGCGCCGGCTCCGCCAACCGAGCCCGATCACGTTCGGACATGCACCACTCCTCGCCCTCGTCGCCGCGAGAATAGGTTGGACGTCAGACGTCTGGCGAGTCTGTCCAAGATCTGGGACTCACCGTCGAGCGAGGGCTGCGGCGAGGTCGGGGACGGAGTCGCCGGCACGGCGCCCCCGGACGACGACCAGCGCACGGTCGTCCCCCAGCCCTCGCGCCGCCTCGCCGAACCACCGCGCGCCCCCGTCCGCACTCGCACCGGCGCGATCCGCGTCGACCAGCAGGATCGGCAACTTCCGCGCCGCCGCGGCGGCGGTCACCACGGCCCGGACTTCCTCGCTGTCAGTTGCCGCCCGCACGCGGCCAGCAGCACGAAAACCGGCGCAACAGCGCGGCCTTCGGGTTCACCTTCACGGGACGGCGCACCCGTCAGCCGGCCGAAGCGTTCAACGCGTCCAGCAGCCAGGTGTGCGTGACGCCCATCGGGGCCGGTTCGCCCGTGATCTGGCCGGCCAGGGTCCAGTAGGCGCGCACGCGGGGGTCGCGGTCGGGGGCCGTGCGGTGGTTGAGGGCGTGGCGGAAGGCCGGGGTGTCGGTGGTGCGCAGGGAGGCGGCGTGTGCGGCGACGAAGCGGTCGAGGGCCGGGCCCGGCGTCGGACGGGTGCCGGACGTCACGGCGGTGAAGGCGAGCTCGCAGGCCTGGGCCACCTCGGCGTGGAGGGCTGCGAGGTCGGGGATCCGGTCGTGGTCGACCAGCGTGCTGGCGCGCAGGGCATCGACGAACGAGCGGTCCGAGGCGAGCACGACGAGTGACGCGTAGGCGACCACCTGTGCGGGCGTCGGCAGCTCAGGGGGCGGCGGGGCACTGATGTCCAGGAACATGCGGGCCGACTCGGCGGGGACGGGCCCGGTGGTCATGGGGTGCCAGAGGCGGACGAGAACGTCGTGGGCGGCGTACCCGTCTTCCACGGCCGACAGCAGTTCGAGGCGCGCGGGCCGGTCGAGCGGGGTCGCGTCCTCGACGGCGCGCAGGACGGACCG
The DNA here is from genome assembly GCF_019468465.1 of Amycolatopsis sp. DSM 110486. Lineage (NCBI taxonomy): Bacteria > Bacillati > Actinomycetota > Actinomycetes > Pseudonocardiales > Pseudonocardiaceae > Amycolatopsis > Amycolatopsis sp. DSM 110486. The sequence goes on from NZ_CP080519.1 coordinate 872,092, forward strand.
TCGCCAGGCCAGCGTCGCGACCTCGCGGTCCAGGGCGGCGCGTTCGGCCGCGACGGCGTCGGCCAGGGACCGGCGGCCGGCGAGAACGTCGGTGATCAGCGGCAGCCCCAGGCCCAGGCCGCGCATCCGGCGGACGAGCGTGAGCCGCTCGACGGCGTCCTCGGCGAAACGGCGGTGGCCGCCCGCGCTGCGGGTGGGTTCGAGCAGGCCTTCGTCGCAGTAGAAGCGGATCGTGCGGACGGGCACGCCGGTCCGTCGCGCCAGGTCGCCGATCCCCAGTGTGAGCCCGGTCACCATCGGTAGAACCTCCAGCCGGATGGAGTTCCTACGGTACGGCCATGGACACCACCCGACTCGCCGAAGCCCTCCACCACCACACCGCCGCCCTCGCCGAAGCCGCGGCCGGCGCCGACCCCGACGCCCGCGTGCCGACGTGCCCCGACTGGCCGCTGCGTGTGCTCGTCGGCCACGTCGGCCAGGCGCACCGCTGGGCGGCGAGCATCGTGCGCTCCGGCCCTTCGCCGGTGCCCGACCCGTTCGACGCGGACCCCGGCGACCCGGCCGGCTGGTCTGCTTGGCTGCGGGCCGGCGCCACGGACCTCGTCGACGCGGTGTCCACGAGCGACAGTCCCGTGTGGACGTTCTTCGGCCAGGGGCCGGCCGGGTTCTGGCTGCGCCGCCTGCTCAACGACGCCGTCGTGCACCACGCCGACGCGGCGGGCCGCGCGTTCTCAGTCGCCCCGGAGCTGGCCGAGGACGTGATCAGTGACTGGTTCGGCCTGCTCGCGAACCCCGCCACGCGGACGCTCAAACCCGACGTCGCCGGGCTCAGCGGCACCGGGCAGACCCTGCGCTTCCTCCCCGACCACGCCGAGGGCTGGCACGTCACCCGCGCCCCGGACGGCATCGAGTGGACCCGCGCCACCGCCCCCGCCGACGTCACGCTCGCCGGCCCGCTGACCGACCTCCTGCTCGTGCTCACCCGCCGCCGGCCGGCCGACGACGTGACGATCACCGGCGACCGGGATCTCGTCGACCACTGGCTGGCCCACAGCGCGGCGTGAGCGCCCACGCCGGGTGGTCCCGCGGCGGCTGAGGGCCACCGTCGGGAAAAAGTTTCTCCCGCAACGTCCCCGGCCGGTACTCGCGCTGCATGAGGCCGCGCGCTTGCAGCAGCGGGACGACGTGGTCCACGAACTCGTTAAAGCTCGTCGGCGAGATCACGTATTCGAGGTTGATCCCGTCGACACCCGCGTCCTGCCAGCGCGCGATGTTCTCGACGATCTGCTCCGGCGTCCCCACCACGCGTTTGCTGGTGCGACTGAGGATCAACTCGCCGAGCGTCCAGTCGTCACGGGTGGTCGAAGCGAGGAGCTTGCGCACGGGCTCCGACACCTCGCGCCGGCGCAGGTCGCCGACGAGCGCGGCCGGGTCGTCAAGGCCGAAGTCGTGCCCGGCGAACACCGACGCGCGCGCCAGGTTCCCCTCCACGGTCTGGCGCTCCAGCAGCTCGGCGTGGCGCCGCCGGGCCTCGGCCTCGGTACTGGCGAGCAAGTAGGACTGCGGCACGAAAACCTTGACGTGCGCCGGGTTCCGGCCCGCGGCGGCGGCCGCCCGGCGCACGTCGGCGACGATCGAGGCCGCCTCGGCGGGGTCCTGGGAGTTGATGAACAGGCACTCCGCGTACCGGCCGGCGAACGCGCGGCCGGTCGGCGAAACACCGGCGTTGAACAGCACCGGCACCCGCTGTGGCGACGGCTCGCTCAGGTGCGGGCCGTCGAGCTGGTAGAACGGTCCATTGTGGACCACGGCGTGCACCTTGGCCGGATCGGCGAATTCGCGCCGCTCGCGGTCCCGCAGCACCGCGCCGTCTTCCCAGCTGTGCAGCCACAGCTTCAGCACCGCCTGCGTGAAGTCCTCGGCGCGGCCGTAGCGCTCCTCGTGGCCCGGCAGCCCGCCGTGGCCGAGGTTGCGGCCCGCGCCCGGCAGGAACGACGTGACGATGTTCCACGCCACCCGCCCGCCCGTCAGGTGGTCCAGAGTGGACACTTTGCGGGCGAACGGGTACGGGTGCTCTTGCAGGATGTTCTGCGTGAACGTGTAACCCAGGTGTTCCGTGTGATAGGCGAGCAGCGGGATCAGCACCGAGGGATCGCCGGTCGGGAACTGCATCCCCTCGCGCACCGCCGCGTCGCGCGAGCCGCGGTAGGTCTCGTACGGGGCGAGGACGTCGGCGAAGAAGAGCGTGTCAAACCGGCCGCGCTCCAGCGTCCGGGCAAGGTCGAGCCACGTCGCGGGGTCGGTGTAGCCGAGCTGACGGCTGTCCGGCTCGGCCCACAACCCCTGCGCGTGGTGGGAGACGGCGAACATGTGGAACGCGTTGAACAGCATCCGCTCAGGCATCGTCGCCCAGCACCTGCGAGCCGATCACGTCCTTGCAGATCTCGGCGGAGTAGGCCATCAGCCAGCCCGCCTGCGCGTCGCGGAACCACCGCTCGATCGGCGACGTCTTCAGGTACCCCGAGCCCCCGCCCACGCGCACGCCGAGGTCGGCGATCTCGCGCGCGACGTCGTTGGCCAGCAGCTTCGCGCGCATCGTCGCGGGCAGGAAACCGGGCGAGTTCTCGTCGGCGAGCCAGCACATGTGCTGCGCGAACATCGCCGCGGCCTGCAGCCGGCTCTCCAGCTCGCCGACGCCGAAGCGCACCCACTGCTGCTCCGCCACCGTCCCACCGCCCGGCAACACCTTCCGGGCGCGTGCGTGCTCCCGCAACGCCGCCAGCGCGCCATCGGCCACCCCCAGCGACAACGCCGCCACCCCCGCCCCGATGTGGTTGGGGCGCCGCCGTTTCGACGGCGGGCAGCGGCGCTCGTGCGGCAGGAGCGTGCCGTCGAAGCGGATCAGCCGGCTGCCGCTCGCGCGCAGGCCCATCGCGTCCCAGCTCGGTTGGAACGTCATCGTCGCAGGGTCGGCATCGAGCCCGAAGAACGTGGAGACGCCGTCGACCTTCGCGTTGACGAGGAAGTGGTCGGCGATCTCGCACCCGGACGAAAAGCGCTTCTCCCCGCTCAGCCGGAACCCGCCTTCGACCGCCTCCGCGGGCTGCTGCGACTGCAGGAACAGGTTCCCGCCGGCCGGCTCGCTCAACGCGTTCGCGAACCGCGCCCCGGCCGCCAGCCGCTCGGCGAAGAACCGCGCCATGTCGGGCTCCGACAGCTCCACCAGGCCCGCCGCCGCGCCGATGTGCATCACCCACACACACGCCGTCGACGGGCACGCCGCACTCAGCAGCCGGACGATCGCGCCGTAAGTGCGGTAGCTCAGGTCCTGGCCGCCGTACTCCGCCGGCAGCAACGCGGCGTCGAGCCCACTCGCGTTCAGCCGTCGGAGGTTCTCGACGGGCAACTCGCTGGTCCGGTCCCGCTCGGCCGTCGTGAGCGCGAACCCGGCGGCAAGGTCTGCCGCGAGGTCCACCCAGTGCTGCTCGTGAGCCGGTGGGCCGAGTGGATGTCCAGCAGCCATGACGCCTCCCCTGGTCGGCAACTCCCGACCGGCGATCTTGCCAGGAAATGGCCTTTGTGGTGAGCGCTCACGCGGGCAGAATTCCCGCATGCGCGACCACCGGCACGAGCCCGCGCTCAACGCGGCCGTCGAAACGTACGTGACGCCGGGGCGCAGGTACCTGCAGTTGCTCAACACCCCGTTCCTGAGCGACCCGGCGCAACGGCAGGCCTTCGGACGCGCGCTGGCCGAGGACTCGGTGCGCATCACCGACGACGAGCTCGAGCTGCTGTTCGGCTACGAATGGCGTGCGCAGCTGACGGCTTCGTGGCTGGTCGCCTTCGCCCGGCGAGCTGCGCACGGCGAACGGATCGGCGAGCTGCTTCTCGCGAACAAACGTATCTACGCCGGCCGCGGATTCTGCTTCGCGCTGGCGCGATTCGGCACGGAGGAAGACGCACGTCTGCTGGTCGACTACCTCCACGCATTCCTGCCACGCACCGACCGCGGCGAGCAGGACTCGGCCATGGGCGCGCTCAGCTACCTGGACGCGCGGCTGGGCACCGAGCACTCAGCCCGGTTCCTCGGCGAAACCGGGCTCTGGTCGCGCTGGCTGCACGCCAGGTTCCCCCCTGACCGAGCCGACGTGCCGGTGTCGCTCGATCAGTCCCGTGACGTCATCCGGACGCAATGCTCGTACGCCGACCACGCCATGAAAGCCCTGCCGTCCGAGCGGTGATCAAACTACGGCGTCAGCTCGGCCACCGCCGCGTGCAGGGCCAGCAAGCCCGGCACCGTCTCCGGTGGGCGCCGGCCGAAGCCGCATTCCGTGGCGATGCCGAAGGAGTCCACGGCGGACAGTGCGGCGGCGATGCGTTTGCGCGCACCGGGTTCGCCGTCCGCGACGTGCACGAGGCCCAGGTACAGCTCGGTCTCCGCGGGCAACGCCAGGGAACGCAGCGGCGCGAAGTACTCCGGATCCGTCCGGCCGATCGGCACGGGCAGGTGGATCCACCCCAGCGGCCGCGAAAGCCGCGCGGCCAGGGCGTTCGCCACGCGAACCAGGAGCGCGGTGTCCGCGGGCTCGACGAAGTGGCGGCCGCCGCTGTCGCCGTAACACAGGTGGTAGCCGAGGTGGACGTCGGCGGGCACGGCGTTGCCGAGGCGGGTCAGGCGGTCGAGGACGCCGGCCTCGAGATCCGGGACCCAGCTGGGGAAAACGCCCTCCAGCATGCCGAACTCGACGGCGGTGTCCCACTGGATCGCGAGCTGGTCGGCCGGGATGGCGTCGGTGATGAGCTCCAGCTCGCGCAGCATCGCGGCTTCGTAGGCCGGCTCGACGGCGGCCTGGTCGGCGGTGTCCACGTGCAGGCGGATCGGGGCCATGGGCGTGGGGAGGCTGACCTGGAACCGGACGTCCGGCAGCACCCCCGCCGCGCGCAGGCGCCGGAAGACGACCCATGACGACAGCGCCGCCTGGGCGTAGCCGAGGGGGCCGAAGCGCACCGCCGAAGCGGGACCGGCCAGCCGGTACTTGGGCGTACTGCTGTACTCGCCGCGGTGGACTTCGTCGGTGACCAGGCCGGGGGTGCGCGCGAACACCGCCCGCTGCCAGAACGTCCAGTTCGACCGCACGCCCGTCTCGCCGTCCGTCACCCGCCGAACGAACTCGCCGACGTGGGCCGAGACCGCGCGGAACACCGTCTCCGAGTCCTCGAGCGGCACGCTGCCGACGAGGTGCACACCACGAGCCACCATGCGCCCCACCGTAAGCCCGCGCGCGGGCGTCCCGAGGGGGCAGCGAGCCGAACAGTGGCCGGTCAGACCACCCACGAAGGTGGTATCGGGCAGCTCAGACCTGGCGCGCCGTCGCCATGGCGCGGTCGGTTTCCCAGAAGGCACGCATCGAGGTGATCAGGCCGTCCTCGCCCACGCGGTAGACGAAGACGCCGTCGGTGTCGACGCGGTAGCCACCGGGCAGGTAGGTGGTGATGGTGCCGATGTTCGCGCACTCCGCGCCCGTGGCGAACGAGTCGCGGATCACGAACTCGAAGCGCTCCACGTGAGCGATCGTCAGGTCCCAGAACGCGCCGATGCCCTCGCGGCCGTGGTGGCCCTTGCCCTGCTCGTCGAACATCGACGGGCCCACCGGGTCCTCCACCACGGCGTCCGGCGCGAACAACGCCAGCCACCCGTCCTTGTCGCCCGCCGCGACCGACGTCATCGAGCGGAACGACGCCAGGCGAGCCGGCGGCTGGTCCGCGTCGACGTTCCAGCTGACCTCAACACTCATGTCACTCCCCCGAATCCGACGCTGAATCCCGGAACTTCGCGATGACTTCTTCACCGAACTTGCGGATCGCGTCGACCTTCGGGCCCACCTCGGCGTCGAAACCGAGGCCCTCGAACACCCACGGCATCGTGATCGCGTCGGTCACGCCCACCTCGGCCTGCTCGCGGAACCCGTCGAGCCCGAACCGGTCGACGCACACCGCCTGGAACTCGAACGGATCGGCCTCGCGCCCGCGCTCGGCCAGCAGTTCCTTGAGCCGTTTGATCGTGTCGCGCAGCTGGTCGAGCGTCATCATCGCCGACGACCAGCCGTCGCCCACGCGCGCGGCGCGGCGCAGCGCGATGTCCGTGTGCCCGCCGATGTAGAACGGCACGCGCTTCGGCGGCGTCGGGCTCATGCGCAGCTTGTCGAAGTCGAAGAACTCGCCGTGGAACTCGACCATGCCGCCGTCGAGGATCAGGCGCAGCACCTCGATGGCCTCGTCGAAGCGCTTGCCGCGCCGCTCATATGGCGCGCCGCACCACTCGAACTCCTCCGGCGACCAGCCGATGCCGAGCCCGAGACCGAAGCGGCCACCGGTCAGAGCCGCCACCGAGTTCACCTGACGCGCGAGCAGCACCGGGTTGCGCGAGCCGAGCTTCAGCACGGACGTGTAGAACTCGAGACGCTCGGTCACCGCACCCATCGACGCGGCGGCCACCAGCGGGTCGACCCAGGGCGTCTCCTCGTTCCAGAACCGGCTGCCGTCGGGCGTGTACGGATAGTCCGCGGACACCTTCTCCGAGTAGAACAGGGAATCCGGCAGGACGATCGAGGAGAATCCGGCCTCCTCGGCGGCCCGGGCGAGCCCGCCCAGCTGATCGAGGGGGTTCATCGCGATCGACAGGGAGAACTTCATCCCCCGACTGTAACGTGTTCTACTTTGCCCGGCCAGAGGTGCTCCACGTCACCTCCCGGGAACCCTCAGCGTACTGTCCGCGTTGTCCGAATCAAAGGCGGCCACAGGGCCGCTGAGACAAGCTCAACACGTGGAGTGACCCATGGGCACCGCGATCCTGTTGATCGTGCTCGTCGTCGTGATCGTCGGGGGCGGGCTGTACTTCGTCCGGTCGCAGGCCGCTTCGCGGCAGCGGCAGCTCGACGACGCGAAGGCCGACGCGCGCCGCCTCGTCGAACGCCTCGGCGGGCAGGTCCTCAACATCTCCGGCACCGACACGGCCTCACAGCAGGCGATGGCCGACGCCAGCGAGCGCTACAACGCCGCCGGCTCGCAGATGGAACAGGCGCAGACCGTCGAACAGGCTCGGCTGGTGAAGGACACCGCCGTCGAGGGCCTCTACTACGTCCGCGCCGCCCGCACCGCCATGGGCCTCGACCCCGGCCCGGCGCTGCCGGAGGAGGCCGAGCGCGAGCGCGCCGGCAAGGTGACCGAGCACCGCAAGGTCGACGTCGAGGGCCAGCACTACGAGGCCTCGCCCGACCCCGGCCAGGACACGCCGTACTACTACCCCGGCGGCCGCGTGGCGGGGCGTCCGGTGCCGCAGGGCTGGTACAGCGAGCCGTGGTGGAAGCCCGCGCTCGTGGCCGGCGCGTGGGGCCTGGGCTCGATGTTCCTGTTCAGCGCCATGTTCTCCGGCATGGGCGGCATCGCCAGCGCCTCGGCCTGGGAGTCGGGCTACGACGCCGGCCAGCAGGACGCCATCGAGTCCGGCGACCAGGGCGGCGACGGTGGCGATGGCGGTGACGGCGGCGGCTTCGACGGCGGCGACGGCGGCGGCCAGGACTTCGGCGGGTTCGATGGCGGCGGCTTCGATGGCGGCGGCTTCGACGGCGGAGGATTCGGCGGCGGCGGCGGTTTCGACTTCTGACCCCACGCACGACCAAGGATCGAGCACCGTGAAGGGCTCCGCGAGGGACTTCGAGTCCCCCCGGGGCCCTTCACGGCTTTCAGCGCAAGTGCACGCTGTCGGGGACAGCGTAGAACCCCAGGCATACCAGCGGGTTCCGCCACTCCGTCCACATCGGACTCACCCCGTGATCGGCCGAATTCCCACCAGCGTCCCCGACAGGTGTTCGGCCGCCGGGCTGCACAGGAAGGCCGCGAACGGCACGATGTCCTCCGGCTGTCCGACGCGGCCACCCGGGTAGCGCGCGCTCACCCGCGCGATGTGCTCCTCGCTCGCCGCCACGCGCATGCCCGGCGTGACCGTGAGCCCGGGCGCCAGCGCCACCGTGCGGATGCCCTGGTCCGCCAGCTCCTGGTGCACGACATTGCTCAGCAGGTGCACCCCGGCCTTCGACGCGCCGTACGCACCGGCGCCGGGGCCAGCCTGGGTGCCGACCATGCTGCCGACGTAGATGATCCGCCCGCCGCCCCCTCGGATCATGATCGGCGCGAAGTGCTTGGTGACGAGGAAACAGCCGACGAGGTTGCTGTCGAGGATCCGTCGTAGATCGGCCAGCTCGAAGTCGAGCACCTTCATCGTGCCGGCGGGCGGCATCCAGCCGGCGTTGCTGATCAGGGCGTCGACCCGGCCCCAGTGCGCGTCGACGGCGGCGGCTGCGGCGCGGACCTGGTCCTCGTCGGACACGTCCGCCACGACGGCCAGCGGCTTCGGCGCGTCCGGCACCTCGGCCACGATCTCGTCCACGGTGCCGGCCGCCTTCGCCGAGCTGCGCGCGAGCACCGCGATCCGCGCGCCCTCGCGGGCCAGCCCCAGCGCGAGCGTGCGGCCGAGCCCCTGCGCCGCGCCGGTGATGACGATGACCTTGTCGCGGATGTCCACCTGCATGTGCACTCCTTCAAAGTGTGGTCTCCAGCCTAAGTTTAGCCTCCAACCCAAACTTCGGTACGCTGACTCCGTGACAGGACGACGCGAGGCGAACCGGGCCCGGATGCGGGCGCGCCTGCTCACGGCCGCGCTCAAGCTGTTCGAGGAGGGCGGCTACGAAGCGACGACGATCGACCACATCGCCGCGGAGGCCGACGTCGCGCGCCAGACGGTGCTCAACCACTACCCGCACAAGCGCGATTTCCTCGTCGAATGGGGCCAGGACCGCCGAGACCAGCTGCTCACCGTCGACGATTCCGACGAATCCGCGCGCACGAGGCTGCACCGCTACTTCACCGCGCTGGCAGCCATCAACGAGCGCGAACGCATCCTCACCCGGATGCTGCACGTGAGCCTGCGCCACGACGAGGTCGTCGCCCACCAGCACCCCGTGCCCGACGCGACGATCGACGCCATCCGCCAAGGCCAGGACCAGGGCGAGCTGCGCTCAGAACTCCCGCCGCGCACGGTCGCCGAAGTGGTCACCGCGGTCTACGGCGACACCCTCCGCCGCTGGCTCGCCGACGAAGCGCCGCCGTTCGACCTGGCCGCCGCGCTGGCCGAACGACTCGACCTGCTGCTGGACGGCCTCACCGCGTGACTCAGGCAGGCTGGCACGAGGGGCACCAGTACAGGTTGCGCCCCACGAGCTCCTGGTGCGCCACCGGCGTGCCGCACACCAGGCACGGCATCCCGGCGCGCCGGTAGACGTACACCTCGCCGCCGTGCCGGTCGTCGCGCGGCGCGCGGCCCTGCGCGGCCGGCATGTGCTCCGGCGCCACCGTGTCGATGCGGCCGATGCGCACGCCGTGGCGCATCAACGTCGCCAGGTCGGCCCACATCTCGTCCCACAGCCCGCGATCGAGCGCGCGGCCGGGCACCATCGGGGCGACGCCGTGGCGGAACAGCACCTCGGCGCGGTACACGTTGCCGACACCGGCGAGCACCGCTTGGTCCATCAGCAACGCGGCCACCGATGTGCGCGAACGCGAGATCCGGTCCCACGCGAGATCGGGCTTGGCGTCACGGCGCAACGGGTCGGGCCCGAGCCGCGCCTTGATCGCGTCCACCTGGGCCGCGTCGAGCAGCTCACACCGCGTCGGGCCGCGCAGATCGGTCCAGTGCGTGCGCCCGATCAGGCGCATCCGCACCTGGCCCACCGGTTCGGTTTCGGGCAGCGGCGTTTCGCCGAACGTGCCGTACAGGCCGAGGTGGACGTGCACCGTCCCGTGTGGACCGTAGTCGTGGAACAGGTGCTTGCCGTACGCCTCGGCGGACTCCAGCACCTGCCCGTCGAGCTTCGCCGCTTCCTCGGCGAACCGGCCCTGCGGGCTGGACACCGAGACGGGCGCGCCGGCGTAGCGGCGTTTGTGCAGACGGGCGAGGCGGTGGAGGGTGTGCCCTTCTGGCATCAGGCTTCCGGCAGGGGCGGCGGCGTGCCGGTGCGCTCGTAGTCGAGCAGCTGCTGGATCCGGCGCCCGTGGCGCTCCTCCGGCGAAGGCTCGGTGGCCAGGAAAGCCTCGACGATCTCCGTGGCCTGCTCGACGGTGTGCATGCGCGCGCCGACTCCGAGCACCTGCGCGTGGTTGTGCTCTCGGCACAGCTGCGCCGTCTCGACGCTCCAGCCGAGACCCGCGCGGATGCCGGGCACCTTGTTGGCGGCGATCTGCTCGCCGTTGCCCGAGCCGCCGATCACGATGCCGAGGCTGCCCTCGTCGCCGGACACGCGCAGCGCCGCGGCCACGCAGTAGGCGGGGTAGTCGTCGACGGGGTCGTAGGTGCGCGGACCGACGTCGACGACTTCGTGTCCCTGGCCCGTGAGGTGGCTGGCCAGGTGGTTCTTCAGCTCGAAACCGGCATGGTCGGATCCCAAGTAGACACGCACAGCGGCGAGTCTGCCATCACCGCCGGTGGCGGGCATGCTCTGGGGGTGGACACGTGGGAGCAGCCGGGACACGACGTGCGGCTCGAATGGGGCGCCGAAGGCGTCGCGGCGCTCGGCGGCGCGTGCGCGGTGCTCGTGGTGGTCGACGTGCTTTCCTTCTGCACCACCACGGATCTCGTCACCGCGCGCGGCGGCCGGGTGCTGCCGGTGCGCTGGCGCGAAGAACGCGGCGTCGCCGAAGCGCGAGCCGCGGGCGCGGTCGTCGCGGGTGAGGCAGCGTGGACGCTGCGGCCTTCCTCTGTGACGGACATCCCGTCCGGCACGCTGCTCGCGCTGCCCTCGCCCAACGGCGCCACCCTGACCGCCGCGGCCGCCGCCACCGGCGCCCACGTGCTGGCGGGCTGCCTGCGCAACGCGTCAGCCGTCGCGGCGAAGGCGCTCGAACTGGCGGCCGGACGGCCCGTCGGCGTGATCCCGGCCGGCGAACGCTGGGGCATCGACCTGCTGGGCGAGCGCAAGCACTTCGGACCCCTACGCCCGTGTGTGGAAGACCAGCTCGGCGCCGGCGCCATCGTCGCGGCCCTCGCCCGCCACAGCCGCACGCTCTCGGCGGAAGCCGCTCTCGCAGCCGCGGCCTACGCGGGCACCGACCTCGCGCACGCGCTGCGCACCTGCTCGTCCGGCCGCGAACTGGCCGCGGCGGGCCACCCCGGCGACGTCGAGCTCGCCGCGCAAACAGACGTGAGCACCACCGCGCCCACCCTGCGCGGGAAAACCCTGGAGGCGGAATGACCTGGACCGAAGTGGCCGAAGGCGTGCACGCGCGGCGCTACGAAGAGCTCGACTTGACCACGGGACTGGTGATCGGCGCCGAGCGCTGCCTGGTGATCGACACACGCGGCGACGTCGACCAGGGCGCTGAGCTCGCCGCGGCCGTGCGGGAGCTGACGGACCTGCCGTGGATTGTCGTCTACACGCACGCGCACTTCGACCACAGCTTCGGCACCACGCCGTTCCTGCCGTGCGACGTCTGGGCCCACGATCGTTGTCTGCGCGAGCTGCTGGAGCACGGCGAAACCGCAAAAGCCAAGTGGAGCGCGCGCTACCGCGCGGAAGGCAGGCCGGAGATCGCCGACGCCCTCGACCGGACCGGCCTCATGCCGCCCGACCGGCTCGTGACCGACCGGGCCGAGCTCGACCTCGGCGGCCGCACCGTCGTGCTCGTGCACCCCGGCCGCGCGCACACCGACCACGACCTGGTGGTGCACGTGCCCGACGCGGGTGTCGTGTTCGCCGGCGACGTGGTGGAGCACGGGCCCGAGGGCTTCACGGAGTACTCGTTCAGCGACGAGACGCACCTGGGCGAGTGGCCGGGCGCGCTCGAGGCGATCCTCGCGCTCGACCCGCGGATCGTGGTGCCCGGGCACGGCGAGCCCGTGGACCCCGGGTTCGTCCGGGAGCACCGCGACGGGCTGCGCCGGCTCAACGAGCTGAAGGCCGCCGTGGCGGCCGGGGCCAGCGGAGCGGACGAGGCCGTGGCGGCCTCGCCCTACCCCGCCGGCGTCACGAGGGCCGCGTTCGCGACCCCGTGAGACGTCAGTCGAAGTTCAGCTCACCCGTGCGGGTGCGCTTGAGCTCGAAGAAGTCCGGGTAGCTCGCCATCGCGACGGCGCCGTCGAACAGCTTCAGGGCGTCGTCGCCCCGCGGGATGGAGCTGAGCACCGGGCCGAAGAACGCGACGCCGTCGATGTGGATGGTCGGCGTGCCGACGTCCATGCCGACCGGGTCCATGCCCTCGTGGTGGCTCTTCTTCAACGCCTCGTCGTACTCGGTCGAGTCGGCGGCCTCGATCAGCTCGGGCGGCGCGCCGACGGCCTCGAGGGTTTCCTTGAGGACGACGTCGAAGTCCTTGTTGCCCTGGTTGTGGTAGCGCGTGCCGAATTCCGTGTAGAAGTCGCGCAGCGCCTGTTCGCCCTTCGCGGCGGCCAGCGCGGTGGCCACGCGGACCGGGCGCCAGCCCTTGTCCATCAGTTCCTGGTAGCGCTCCGGCAGCTCTTCCCGGCCCGAGTTGAGCACGGACAGGCTCATGATCCGGAAGTTCAGGTCCAGCTCGCGGTGCTTCTCGACCTCGAGGATCCACCGCGAGGTGATCCACGCGAACGGACAGATCGGATCGAAATAGAAGTCCACCTTGGTGGGCTGGGACGCAGCGGTCATCTCAACGAGCTCCTCGCGAGGTTCGACGTCGGCAGGCATGCCTTTTGCAGAGGGGGTGTCCCCCAATGACGGCCAACGCGCGCGACAGGCCCGGTTGTTCCCCGTCGCCCGAGGACCGCTTCGCATGATTGGATGCAGGACAGCCCGAAAACCGCAACCGGAATCGAAGACCAGAGGTGCCCGTGCCCGCCCCCAACCTGACTCGTGACGAAGCCAAGCAGCGCTCCGGCCTGCTGGATGTCGCGTCCTACGACATCGTGCTGGACCTGACCGACGGCCACGGCGGTCCCGGTGAGAAGACCTTCCTCTCCACCACCACAGTGCGCTTCTCCGCCACCCGGCCGGGCGAGTCGTCGTGGATCGACCTCGTCGCCGAGGGTGTCCGCTCCGCCGTGCTCAACGGCGCCGAGCTCGACGTGAGCACCTACGTCGAGGACAAGGGCATCGCGCTGCCCGGGCTCGCCGCGGACAACGAACTCGTGGTGACCGCGGACTGCCGGTACACGAACACCGGCGAAGGCCTGCACCGCTTCGTCGACCCGGTCGACAACGGCGTGTACCTCTACACGCAGTTCGAGACCGCCGACGCGAAGCGCATGTTCGCCTGTTTCGACCAGCCCGACCTGAAGTCGGTGTACAAGCTCACGGTCCACGCGCCGCGCGACTGGAAGATCGTGTCCAACGCGCTCGTCGAGACCGAAGAGGACACTCCCGACGGCGCGCGGGTGACGAACTTCGCCGTGTCCGAACGGATCTCCACGTACCTGGTCGCGCTCATCGCCGGCCCGTACGCCGAGTGGCGCGACGAGTTCTCCGACGCCCACCGCACGATCCCGCTCGGCATCTACTGCCGCGCGTCGCTCGCCGAGCACATGGACGCCGACCGGCTGTTCGTGGAGACCAAGCAGGGCTTCGGCTTCTTCCACGAGAAGTTCGGCACGCCCTACCCGTTCTCCAAGTACGACCAGCTGTTCGTGCCGGAGTTCAACGCGGGCGCGATGGAGAACGCCGGCGCCGTGACCTTCCTGGAGGACTACGTCTTCCGCAGCCGCGTCACGCGCTACGCCTACGAGCGCCGCGCCGAGACGCTGCTGCACGAGATGGCGCACATGTGGTTCGGCGACCTGGTCACCATGCGCTGGTGGGACGACCTGTGGCTCAACGAGTCGTTCGCGACCTTCGCGAGCGTGTTCGCGCAGGCCGAGGCCACCGAGTACAAGAACGCGTGGACCAGCTTCGCGAACATCGAGAAGTCGTGGGCCTACCGCCAGGACCAGCTGCCCTCCACGCACCCGATCGCGGCCGACATCGTCGACCTGCACGCGGTGGAGGTGAACTTCGACGGCATCACCTACGCCAAGGGCGCGAGCGTCCTGAAGCAGCTCGTGGCCTACGTGGGCATCGAGCACTTCCTCGACGGCCTGAAGGTCTACTTCGGAAAGCACGCGTGGGGCAACGCCACGCTGGCCGACCTGCTGGCCGCGCTGGAAGAGGCGTCCGGGCGCGACCTGTCGTGGTGGAGCGCGCAGTGGCTCGAGACCACGGGCCTCAACTCGCTCAGCCCGCGCTACGAGGTGGCGGCCGACGGCACGTTCGCGTCGTTCGCCGTGGTGCAGACGGGCGCGAAGCCGGGCGCCGGCGAGCTGCGCACGCACCGCGTCGCGGTCGGCGTGTACGACGACGACTCGGGCAAGGTCGTGCGCACGGAGCGCGTGGAGCTCGACGTCTCCGGCGACCGCACCGAAGTGCCGGCACTGGTCGGCAAGCCGGCGGGCAAGCTCGTGCTGGTCAACGACGACGACCTCACCTACTGCACGATGCGCCTCGACCCGGCGTCGCTGACCACGCTGATCGACCGGATCGCCGACATCGTCGAGCCGCTGCCCCGCACGCTGTGCTGGTCGGCCGCCTGGGAGATGACGCGCGAAGCCGAGCTCAAGGCGCGCGACTTCGTGACGCTGGTGGCGCGCGGCATCCACGCCGAGAGCGAGGTCGGCGTGGTGCAGCGGCTGCTGCTGCAGGCGCAGACGGCGCTGAACTCGTACGCGGACCAGAAGTGGGCCGCCGAGCAGGGCTGGCCGGCGCTCACCGGGCGGCTGCTGGAGCTCGCCCAGGGCGCCGAAGCCGCGTCCGACCACCAGCTGGCGTTCGTGAACTCGCTGGCCGGCGGCGTGCTCGACGAGGCGACGCTGGGTGTCGTCGCGGGCTGGCTCGACGGCTCCGCGCCGCTGGCCGGCCTCACCGTGGACACCGACCTGCGCTGGCGCCTGCTGCAGGCGCTCGTGGCCCACGGCAAGGCCGGCACCGCGGACATCGAAGCCGAGCTGGCCAAGGACGACACCGCCGCGGGCCGCCGGCACGCCGAGCGGTGCCGCGCGCTGCAGCCGACCGCCGAGGCCAAGGCCGACGCGTGGCAGCGCGCCGTCTATGACGACGAGATCCCCAACGCCGTCAGCGACGCCCTCATCTCGGGCTTCTCGCACCCGGGCCAGAAGCAGCTGCTCGGCAGCTACGTCGAGCGCTACTTCGAGGTCATCGACGAGGTGTGGACGCGCCGCTCCAGCGAGCGCGCCCAGCCGACCGTGATCGGGCTCTACCCGTCGTGGGCCGTGGAGCCGGCCACGGTGACCGCTTCCGACGAGTGGCTCAAGACCGAGCACCCGGCCGCACTGCGCCGGCTCGTGTCCGAAGGCCGCGCAGGCATCGTCCGCGCGCTCGCGGCGCGGGAGTTCGACAGCCAGGTCTGACGGTGGTGGGGCCGCCCGGGCGGCCCCACCACCCCGTGAACGCCGAAGGGGCCTCCTCGACAATCGAGGAGGCCCCTTCGGTGCGTCAGGCGGACGTCAGTGCTTGGGGTCCGGCCCGGCCTGGTCGCTCAGCATGCGCAGGGCGTTGACGAGGCCACCGACCAGGTCACCCTCCTTGAACGACGCGACCATGCTCGCCACGGCCAGGTTGGCGCCGCGGTCGGGCAGGCGGACGTGGGAGCGCTCGCCGATCACGATCTCGATCGCGCGCTGCGCGGGCGAGACCGCGAGGACCACGGAGTTGGCCGGGTCCTCGGTCGAGGCCAGCAGCTTCTCGGCTCCGGCGCGGGTGTCCTCGCCGAGGTCGCCGAGGTACACGCTGAAGGCGACGCCGGACTCGCGCGTCGCGAAGGTCAGCGCCTCGTCCAGGCGAGCGAGCTGCTGAACCGAGAACGGACTGGTCGGCTCGGCGGGCTCGTACATCTTGGCCGCAGAACGGCGGCCGCTGTTGGTGATCACCTCACCAAAGGGCAGGTCCTTCTCCGCGACGTCGACCGCAGTGGCCGAGTGCGCGAGTTCACCACTTGCCACGTGCGCCTCCGGCAGCAGTCACGGTGCCCGAGGGCACCACAGAGTCCGGATCGACGGCGTGGTGACCCGCACCGACACCCTCCGGGTTGGCGGTCCACCACATCGCGGGGTACTCCCACGGCTGTCCCGGCCGGTACCGCGGCGTCCCCGAGAACTTCTTCCGCAGGGTGGCTGCGCCGACCACCAAGTAGATGGCCAGGGGGATGACCGCGTAGACCAGGATCGTCTCGACAACGTTCACGCCGGTGAGCGTATCGGATGGCCCCGGCGGCCACCGCGCGGCGCCGCGCCGATAGGTGACCGCTTGTCGTTCGGGAGCGCCCGTCCGCCGCTTGGCTCGCGCACGCTGGAACGTTGGGGCGAAGCCGGGCGGGCCGAAAGGTTGCAACTCAACGTACAGGCGGCCGTACCGGTCGCCCCCGTCTTGTCGGCGCACTGAAATCCTCGTAGCTTTTTCACCTGTACGGGCCTTGTGGTCCGCTCCTCAGCCCCAGCAGGTCACGCACCGGTCCCAGGAGGCCACCTCATGCAGAGTGTCCAGCCCCCCGCTCAGGCGATCACCGAGCCCATTTCGTCACCCAGCGAGACCGAATTCCTGCCCGGAACGCGTGTGACGTCCGGCACAAGGGTTACCCGCGGTACTCGGGTCACTCGCGGTACTCGCGTCACCGGCGGCACGCGAGTCACTCGCGGCACCCGGGTCACCCGCGGCACGCGCGTCACCAACGGCACCCGCGTGACGGCCGGCACCCGCGTCACGAGGGGCACCCGCGTGACCCGTGGCACGCGAGTCACGTGCGGCACCCGGGTCACCCGTGGCACGCGAGTCACCCGCGGCACCCGCGTCACCCGGGGCACCCGCGTGACCTCGCAGGCCGACTTCGCGCTGGCCGCCTGACAAAAGCACAACGCGCGCACCCGGCAAGGGCGCGCGCGTGAAGACGAAGCCGCCGCGCGGACCACGCGCGGGCACGGTTCAGCGACTCATCGGCTCGCCCCGGCCGCCGTACAGGCAGCCGGGGCGCCGACGTGTCAGAGCCTTCCGAACGGGCCCGTCAGACCGTCCCTCAGGCCGCGGAACCCAAGTACGGCCGCCACAGCGGGTCGGCCTCCTTGGAGTGCGCCAGCAGGCGCCAATGCGGGCCGTGGGGCGCCCTCGGCACCACGCGCAGGCGCCAGCCCAGCTCCGAGAGGAGCTTGTCGGCCTTGCGGTGGTTGCACTTGGCGCAGCAGGCCACGCAATTGGTCCAGCTGTGCGGTCCGCCGCGGCTGCGCGGCAGGACGTGGTCGATCGTCTCGGCCCGGCCGCCGCAGTAGGCGCAGCGATACCGGTCGCGGTGCATGAGCCCGGCCCGGGTCAGCGGCACCTTCGCGCGGTACGGCACGCGCACGTACGTGCTGAGCCGGATCACGGACGGGACGGGCAGCGACACGGTCGCGGCGTGCAGCTCCACGCCACCCGGGTCGCCGTGGACGACTTCCGCCTTGCCGCACATCACGAGCACCACCGCGCGCCGCATGGGCAACGCGGTGAGGGGCTCGAAGGTGGCGTTCAGCAGCAATACGCGACGGCGGCCCCAGGGCGGGGTCGCCGGGTCCCGGCCTCTACGCTGTCCGGGCGGACGGGAAACTCCCCCTGGTCGGGTCCCCGGCCCGGCCGGGTTCGTTCCGCCGGGTGCGGAACCTCCCGGGCAGGCGCGCAGGACCGTCTCCGGCGACTGCTCGGCCATGGCTTGGCCGGCGCCGCCGAGGGGGACGGGTTGTCGGTCTGGCACTCGACCACCTCCACCGGTGCAGGCATAGTCGACCACACATCAGCCCCAAAGTGCACGTGTGTTACGTGACGTGTCACGTGCCTGCGACCCAACATCCACTTGCCGTTGGGTGAACCGAAGCGACGGAAGGACTGTTCGACCCCGTGAACGCCGTGCTCAGCGCCCCGCCAGCGTGCATCTCCGACCCCAGCACCTGGTGCTCACAGGTCTTTTCGATCACGCACAACGAGTGGCTCGCAGGTTCGGCGGGCTGGCTCGTGACCAAGCCGCTGCGGATCATCCTGATCCTGGTCCTCGCGTTCCTCGTGCGGTATCTCACACGCCGGCTCGTCGACCGCGTGACCACGCTGCCGCGCGGCGGCACCGGCAAGCTGCCCACCCTGTTGAGACCGCTGCGCGAACGCGCCCCCGACGTGCTCGGCCCGGCCGTGGTGGAGCGGCGCCGGCAGCGGGCCACGACGATCGGCTCGGTGCTGAAGTCGATGGCCACGTTCCTCATCTACGGCCTGGCGTTCATCCTCGTGCTGGGCGAACTGGGCATCAACCTGGCGCCGATCATCGCGTCTGCGGGCGTTGTCGGTGTCGCGATCGGGTTCGGCGCGCAGAACCTGGTGCGCGACTTCCTGTCCGGCATCTTCATGATGATCGAAGACCAGTACGGCGTCGGCGACATCGTCGACATCGGTTCGGCCACCGGCACGGTCGAGGCCGTGGGCCTGCGCATCACCACGCTGCGCGACCTCCAGGGCACCGTCTGGTACGTGCGCAACGGCGAGGTGCTGCGCGTCGGCAACTCCAGCCAGGGCTTCGCCGTGGCCGTGGTCGACGTGCCGCTGGGCTACTCCGCCGACGTCGACCTCGCCACGACCGTGCTCATCGCCGCGGCCACGAAGGCCTCCGAGAGCGAGGCGCTCGCCGCCAACGTGATGGAGCCACCGGAGATGCTGGGCGTGGAGAAGGTCACACCGGAGGGCATCCTGCTGCGCCTGACGGTGAAAGTGCGGCCCGGCAAACAGTGGGCCGTGCAGCGGGCGCTGCGCGCACACCTTCTCGCCGCGCTCGAGGAAGCCGGCTTCGAGCCGCCGCTGGGCCGGTTCCTGTCCGCACCGGGCGCCGACAAGTAGCCGGGGTAAGGGCAAGATGGAGGGGTGTCGACTGTGAGTGGCTCCGAACCCGCGAACCTGTACGAGGCCGTGGGCGGTGAACCGACGTTCCGGCGGATCGTCTCGCGCTTCTACCAGGAAGTGGCGACCGACGAGATCCTGCGCCCGCTGTACCCGGAAGAAGACCTCGGCCCGGCCGAGGAGCGCTTCCGGCTGTTCCTCATCCAGTACTGGGGCGGCCCGCATACCTACTCCGACCGCCGCGGCCACCCGCGGCTGCGGATGCGCCACGCGCCGTTCAAGATCGGCCCGATCGAGCGCGACGCGTGGCTGCGCGCGATCCGCGTGGCGGTCGACGAGGAGAACCTGCCCGAGCCGTACCGCGAGCAACTGTGGGCCTACCTCGAGATGGCGGCCCACAGCATGATGAACAGCTTCGACTGATGAGACGCCCGGTGGCGGGGCACCGCCGGTCCCCGGAGGGCCCGCCCCGCCCGGCCTGGTGGTCCGACGCCGTCTTCTACGAGATCTACGTGCGCTCGTTCGCCGACTCCGACGCCGACGGGGTCGGCGACCTCGAAGGCATCCGCAGCCGGCTGGGGTACCTGGAGCTGCTCGGCGTCGACGCGCTGTGGCTCACGCCGTTCTACCGCTCCCCCATGGCCGACCACGGCTACGACGTGTCCGACCCGCGTGACGTGGACCCGATGTTCGGCACGCTCGGCGATTTCGACGTGCTGCTCACCGAGGCGCACAAGCGCGGCATCAAGGTGACCGTGGACATCGTCCCGAACCACACCAGCAACCAGCACTCGTGGTTCAAGTCGGCGATGGCCGCCGCGCCCGGCAGCCCCGAGCGCGACCGCTACGTCTTCCGCGACGGCCGCGGCCCCGACGGCTCGGAACCGCCCAACAACTGGGTTTCCGTGTTCGGCGGGCCCGCGTGGACGCGTGTGCCCGACGGGCAGTGGTACCTGCACCTGTTCGCCGCGCAGCAGCCGGATCTCAACTACGCCAACGCCGAGGTGCGCTACGACCTCGAGCGCACCCTGCGCTTCTGGCTCGACCGCGGCGTCGACGGGTTCCGCATCGACGTGGCCCACGGCATGGCGAAGCCGCCCGGCCTGCCCGACATGGACCCGCGCGCGTCCGGCTTCGGCGGCGGTGAGCACTTCGACCCACGCTTCGACGACGACGGCGTGCACGAGGTCCACCAGATGATCCGCAAGGTGCTCGACGAGTACCCGGACACGATGGCCGTCGGCGAGATCTGGGTGCACGACGAGGACCGCCTCGAGCGCTACCTGCGGCCCGACGAGCTGCACCTGGCGTTCAACTTCCGCCTCGTCCTCACGCACTTCGACGCCGACGCGATGCGCACGTCGATCGAGCGGTCGCTGGCCGTGCCGCGCGCGGCCGGCGCGCCCGCCACGTGGACGCTGTCCAACCACGACGTGTGGCGCACCGTGAGCCGCTACGGCGGCGGCGAGGCCGGCCTGCGGCGCGCGCGGGCCATGGCGCTCGTGGAACTGGCCTTGCCGGGTGCGGTCTACCTGTACAACGGCGAAGAGCTGGGCCTGCCGAACGTCGAGATCCCGCCGGAGGCGATGGCCGACCCGCGGGCGCGCAGCCAGGGCCGGCAGTTCAGCCGGGATCCGGAGCGCGTGCCGCTGCCGTGGGAGGGTTCGCTGCCGCCGTTCGGCTTCTCGCGTAACCCGCGGACGTGGCTGCCGATGCCGCCCGAGTGGGCCGGGCTCACCGCGGAACGCCAGCTGGAAGACGCGTCGTCCACGCTCTCGCTGTACCGGCGGGCCGTCGAGCTGCGCAAGACGCAAGCCGCTTTCCGCGCCGGTGACGAGCTGGAGTGGTACGGCGCGCCCGCCGGCTGCTTCGCGTTCCGCCGCGGCGGCAAGGGCGGGCTGATCTGCGCGCTCAACACGTCGGCGAGCTCGATCGCCCTGCCGCCCGGCGAGCTGCTGCTGTCCAGCAGCCCGCTCGTGGACGGCAGGCTGCCACCGGACTCGGCGGCGTGGCTGGTCTGAGCGTGGTGAAGAGGGAAAGCTAGCCGCGGGCTCCGGCCTCGAGGCCGAGCATGGCCAGCAGGCCACGCAGGTCGTCCACGTCGCGGGCACGGCCGGCGACGGTCCGGGCCGCCTGGTCGCGCTGGTGGCGCAGGCCTAGCTCCGCGGAGACGCGGGCTCGGGCGAATTCACTGGTGTCGGGGGACAGCGGACGGCGTTCCGAGCGCATCAGGCTCCTCTGTGAAAAGCAGTCGTCGAGATACAGGTGGGACGACGGCCGGACCGAGCAGCCGGCTCGGGCCTCGCGGTCGGCCGAAGACGACGCCGGCTCTGCTGCCGGCGCGCGGGGGAACTCTCTCGACGTGACCGACGCTACACGACGTGCACCCGCGGGCACAATGAAGCACTGGTCAGCACCGGCACCGGTCCGCCTTCGGTCCACAAGGGACAGACAGTGTGGACTGGTTCCAGCCACCGTGGCGCGCCTGATCAGTGGGCTGGTGCGACCGCGTCCGACGTGGTTAACTGGCCGCGGTCATATTTTGTGTTCGTGCGGTGGGCACTCCCCGCAGCCACGCTCGCAAGATGCGCGGGCGTAGTGGTTCTCCGTCACCGGAAGATCAAACCGTCGGTCTTCGACCCGGGTGCCGAAGTGGTACCTCGATCGTTTTCAGTGGTGGAGACATTTATGACGCAAGGCACCGTGAAGTGGTTCAACGCCGAAAAGGGCTTCGGCTTCATCACGCCGGACAACGGCGGTGGCGACGTGTTCGTGCACTACTCCGAAATCCAGGGCAACGGTTTCCGTAGCCTGGAGGAGAACGCGCGTGTGGAGTTCGAGATCGGCCAGGGCCAGAAGGGGCCGCAGGCCACTTCCGTCACGATTCTCTGACGTCACAACGGTTTCTCCGAGGGGTCGGTGCCACGTGCACCGGCCCCTCGGCCGTTCTCGGGGAACTGCCGGAAAACTCCGCCGGGAACCTTGCCGGAGAACGGTTCGTTGAAAGAGAAGGTCGCGGCCGGCCCGCGAGGGCCGGACCGCACGAACGGTGTGCTCAACCGCAACGGCAATGGCGCCCGGGCACACCGTCGATCCGGCCTCGGTCCTGCAGAGTGCAGCGATCGGACCAGCTCGACAGGAGCGTTCCAGCATCGACACCCCTCGCGCCACCCTTCCCTCCCCTGCACCCTCCGCGACAGCAGTCCGCGAACGGCCCGCACCCGAGCCCATGCTCGCCGGCCGCAAGACGGGTACCGAGGCCTTCCTCGTGAAGCTGTTCGCCGTGGTCCCCCTGCTGGCGGTCGTCGCCGCGGTGCCCCTGGCCTGGGGCTGGGGACTCAGCTGGCTCGACATCGGCCTCGCCGTCGGCTTCTACTACCTCAGCGGCCTCGGCATCACGATCGGCTTCCACCGCTACTTCACCCACGGCTCGTTCCGCGCTCGCCGCGGCCTGCGGATCGCGCTCGCCGTGGCCGGCAGCATGGCGATGCAGGGCCCCGTGATCTCGTGGGTTGCCGACCACCGCCGCCACCACGCCTTCTCCGACCGCGACGGCGACCCGCACTCCCCGTGGCGCTACGGCACCACACCGGCGGCGCTGGCGAAGGGTTTCTGGCACGCGCACATGGGCTGGCTGTTCGACCGCGACAAGACCAACTCGCGCCGCTTCGCCCCGGACCTGCTGGACGATCCGGACATCCGCCGCGTCGACAGCCTCTTCCCCGTGCTGACCGCCGTGACGCTGCTGGCGCCGGCGCTGATTGGCGGCCTCGCCACGATGAGCTGGTGGGGCGCGCTCACGGCGTTCTTCTGGGCCGGGCTCGTGCGGGTGGCGGCACTGCACCACGTGACGTGGTCTGTGAACTCGCTGTGCCACATGATCGGTGAGCGCCCCTTCGAGGCGCGGGACCGCTCGGCCAACTTCTGGCCGCTGGCGATCCTGTCGTTCGGCGAGTCGTGGCACAACTCCCACCACGCCGACCCGACCGGCGCCCGCCACGGCGTGGGCCGGGGCCAGCTGGACACATCTGCTCGGCTCATCTGGCTGTTCGAGAAGCTGAACTGGGCGTCTCAGGTTCGCTGGCCCCGCCCGGAGCGGCTGGCGCGAAAGCTCAAGACCGCCTGACGACGGGACGGACACGTCGTTCCAGCCGGGCCGCCAGCGCTCCCCGATCGGCAGCGGCGCGGCTGGGCGGCGTGGTCCACGCGCCCTTGTCGGAAGCCGAGACGACCTCGGCGACGAACCGGCCCACGAGGGCGGGTTCCGGGACGACGTCTCCGCCCAGGCGTGCGACGACGAGCGGCGGCTCGGCCGGCCTCGTCTCCACGGAAAGCGTCCAGCCCTGCCGGTAGTTCCAGAGCAACATCAAGTCACGGCCGGGGTAACGCGGCGAGCGGCGACTCAGCGCCACGTAGGCCGTGACCGTGTCTGCGACCTCGCACGACGTCCCCTCCACGGAGACGTCCACGGCTTCGGCAACCGCGCGTACGTAGCCGACCAGCGCCCGTCTCAGCACCAGTGGGTCTTCGTGTACGGCTTCGGTTGTCAAGCGATCGGGACCGGACAGGAGCATGGGTCTCCCCTCCACCGTCGGCAATTCGGCTCTGGCGGGCGGAAACGGCCTGCGGACCGCGTGCGCGCAAAAAGCCACGACAACCGGCGGTGCGGTGTTCGAGGTCGCGCCGAATCGGACATCGGCGGCTCATCCGGCACCGACTCTACCCGGAGTTTCGGTCCACGGGGACCGCCTAACCGCTCTGACCTCCGTTCATCCCGCCTGAACCGTCGCCGGAATCGGCCACTGACGTGGCGATCCACGCCGCGAACAATGCGGCTTGGAAATACGGAGCGGCCTCACCCACGACTCGGCCGACCTTCGAAAAGCGCCCGGTGCGCACGGTTTGGCCCGCCTGCTCGGGCCCCTCTGCGTCCGCCGGGCGGTCGGTGCGCCACGGCGTCTGCTCGGCGCGCACGTCGGCGAGGAAATCCGCCGTCGGGTCACCGTCGGGGTCGGTCATGTCCCCACCCTCGCACTGTCGCCGGAAATGCACCACGGCCACAAGGAAATCGCAAGGAATTAAGAAGCGAAGGGGCAATGGTGGGTGCCTTCCGCGCGCTATTCCAGACAAAGCGAACAGACGACCTGCCTGGAACGAGCGGCGCGGCAAAAACCCGAATTTCAGAAAAGCAGCGGTAACAACGCGTGCCTTCTTTTCAACACCGCCCCATACCGGGCATCCAGCCGCAGCCACGAGTCCGTGGCCGTCACGCGGACCACGTCGCCGGCGATGGACGAGTCGAACAACCCCATGCCCGACAAGGCGAACAGGCAGCGCAGCTGCACCTTCACCTCGAGCTCGCCGCCGGTCACCGTGAGCACGGCCTGGTCCATCAGCGACGCCGGCGGCGTGCCGTGCGGGCCGACGTTGTCGCGAGCCAGGGTGACGCCCCGGTCGGCCAGGTCGGACACCACGCCGACCGGCAGGTCGTCCACGAGCTGCCAGCGGCCGGGCGCGGGCAGCTCCGCGTGCCAGAGCAGGTCGCGCGCGGGGCCGGGGTCCATGACCTCGCCGCCGGCGACCGTGAGGGCCGCCAGCAGCTCGTTGCCCGACACGGTGATGTCGGCCGGGGTCACGGTCCCCGCCACCGCGCGGGTGGCGAGGACCTCGAACGGCGTGGCCGTCCACGCTTCGACAGTGCCGATACCGCTGCCACCGTCGGGGCGGTTGCGCAGGCGCACGGCAGTGTTGCCGTCGAGCCGCACCGCGCGGGCGACGAACGCGCCGAGTGTGTCGCGGTCGCCCGCGTCGGGAATGCGCAGCTCAGGCATCGGCGAACACCTTCTTGAGGAACTCGGTCTCCTCGGCGGAGAGGCGCCGCGGCCGCAGCTTGACGGTGTCGTACGGCGCCAGCACCGTCTCGGCGGTCACGGCCACCGGGTCCGATTCCTCGGGCCCGGTGTGCACGACGTAGGCCAGCGTGATGCTGGCCGCCCTCAGCTCGGTGAGCGTGATCTCCACCCGCACCGACGTCTCGGGCGTGACGACGATCGGCGCGCGGTAGTGCACGCCGAGCTTCACCACGACCACACCCTTGGGCAGCTCGGTGAGCCCGGCTTTCACCGCGTCGCCGAACAGCACCGGGATCCGCGCCTCTTCCAGGAGCGTCACCATGTTGGCGTGGTTGACGTGCCCGTACACGTCCATGTCCGACCAGCGTGGCCGGACCTGCGAAACGTAGGTCACCGCACCGTGCTCCTGATCTGGCGCGCCGCCACCGACAGCGTCGCGAGGTCGAGGCGCCCGGAGCGGGTGATCTCGTCGAGCGCCACGCGGGCGCGCGACAGCCGCGACGCGTTGGTCTTCTCCCACTGCGCGATCTGCGCGTCGGCCTCCACGTCCTGGTCGCTGTGGCGCAGCGCGTCGAGCGTGATGGCGCGCAGCGAGCCGTACACGTCGTCGCGCAGCGAGAGCCGGGCGAGGGCGTGCCAGCGGTTGCCACGTTCGAGCTTGCTGATCTCGGTGAGCATCTTGTCGATGTCCAGGTGGTCCGAGAGCGCGAAGTACAGCTCGGCGGTATCGGCCGGGCTGTGCAGCGCGTCGAGCCCCACCTGCTGCTCGGCCAGCTCTGCGACCTCGACCACGTCGAGCAGGCCGTAGCTGTGCAGCAGCAGCGCCACCCGGCGGGCGAGATCGGCGGGCACGCCGTCGGCCACGAGCTTGCCGGCCTGCTCCTCCACGGACTCCAGCTCGCGGCCGCGCAGCAGGTCGCCCAGCTTCGGGCCGAGCTCCGCGACGACCGGGCCGAACCGGTTGATCTCGGCCAGCGGCGCGAGCGGCTGCGGCCGGTTGGTGAGGAACCAGCGGGCGGCGCGGTCGAGCAGCCGGCGCGTCTCCAGCACCATCGCGTCGGCGACCGCGGTGGGCACCACGTTGTCGAGCGCGTCAATCTCGGTCCACAGCGTCGGCAGGTCGTAGACGTGGGTGACCACGGCGTACGCGCGCACCACGTCGGTGGCCGTCGCGTTCATCTCCTCCATGAGGCGGAAGACGAACGAGATGCCGCCGCCGTCCACCAGCTCGTTGGTCACGAGCGTGGTGATGATCTGGCGGCTCAGCGGGTGCTGCGAGATCGCGTCGGTGAACTGCTCGCGCAGCGGCTTCGGGAAGTACTCGGGCAGCCGGCGCGTGAACACCTCGGAGTCGACCAGCTCGCTCGCGAGCAGCTCGTCCTTGAGGTCGAGCTTCACGTGGGCCAGCAGCGTCGCGAGCTCCGGCGAGGACAGGCCTTCGCCCGCCTTCTCCAGCGCGCGGAACTCCGAGGAGCTCGGCAGGGCTTCCAGCTTGCGGTCGAACGCACCCTTCGCGACGAGAGACGACACCTGCCGCGCGTGCACGGACACCATCGGGCCCGCGTGGGCCCGGCTCACGCCGAGCACCGCGTTCTGCCGGTAGTTGTCGGCCAGCACCAGGTCGGAGACCTCGTCGGTCATCTCCTCCAGCAGCGAATTGCGCCGCGTGTGCTCGAGGTTCCCGGTCGCCACGAGGTGGTCGAGCAGGATCTTGATGTTGACCTCGTGGTCGGAGCAGTCGACGCCGGCGGAGTTGTCGAGCGCGTCGGTGTTGATCTTGCCGCCGGCCCGCGCGAACTCGATGCGGCCGAGCTGGGTCAGGCCCAGGTTGCCGCCTTCGCCCACGACCTTCACGCGCAGCTGGTTGCCGTTGACGCGGATCGCGTCGTTGGCCTTGTCGCCCGCGTCGCCGTGGGTCTCGGTCTCCGCCTTGACATAGGTGCCGATGCCGCCGTTCCACAGCAGCTCGACCGGCGCCAGCAGGATCGCCTGGATGAGCTCCATCGGCGGCAGGTGCGTGACGCCTTCGGCGATGCCGAGCGCCGCGCGCACCTGCGGGCTGATCGGGATCGTCTTGGCCGAGCGCGGGTAGATGCCGCCGCCCTCGCTGATGAGCGAGCGGTCGTAGTCGTCCCACGAGCTGCGCGGCAGGTCGAACAGGCGGCGCCGCTCCGCGAAGGTCGCCGCGGCGTCCGGGTTCGGGTCGAGGAACACGTGCATGTGGTTGAACGCGGCCACGAGCCGGATGTGCTCGCTGAGCAGCATGCCGTTGCCGAAGACGTCGCCCATCATGTCGCCGATGCCGACGGTCGTGAAGTCCTCGGTCTGCGTGTCCTTGCCCAGCTCGCGGAAGTGGCGCTTCACGCTCTCCCAAGCGCCCTTGGCCGTGATGCCCATGGCCTTGTGGTCGTAGCCGACCGAGCCGCCGGAGGCGAACGCGTCGCCGAGCCAGAAGCCGTACTGGCCCGAGACCTCGTTGGCGATGTCGGAGAACTTCGCGGTGCCCTTGTCGGCCGCGACGACGAGGTAGCTGTCGTCGGCGTCGTGGCGCACCACGCCCGGCGCGGGCACGGTCTTGCCCTCGACGCGGTTGTCGGTGAGGTCGAGCAGGCCCGAGATGAACATGCGGTAGCACGCGATGCCCTCGGTCAGCTGCGCGTCGCGGTCGAGGCTCGCGTCGCCGGTCGGGGCCGGCGGACGCTTCACCACGAAGCCGCCCTTAGCGCCCACGGGCACGATCACGGCGTTCTTCACCGCCTGCGCCTTGACCAGGCCGAGCACCTCCGTGCGGAAGTCCTCACGCCGGTCCGACCAGCGCAGGCCACCGCGCGCGACCTCGCCGAAGCGCAGGTGCACGCCTTCCACCCGCGGCGAGTACACGAAGATCTCGAACTTCGGGCGCGGTTCCGGCAGCTCCGGCACGCCGCTCGGGTCGAGCTTGATCGCGAGGTACGGCCGCGTGGCGCCGTCCGCGCCGGTCACGTGGTAGTTGGTGCGCAGCGTCCCGTTGATCACGGCCATGAGGCGGCGCAGAATGCGGTCCTCGTCGAGGCTCGTGACCTCGTCGATCATCTCGGTGATCTCGCCGACCAGCGAGTCCTCGCGCGTCTTGCGGTCCACATCGGACAGTTGCGGGTCGCAGCGCGTCTCGAACAGGTTCAGCAGCCGCATGGCCACTTCGGTGTGCTTGAGCACCGTGTTCTGGATGTATTCCTGGGAAAACGGGCTGCGGGCCTGCTGCAGGTATCGCGAGTACGCGCGCAGCACGGCGGCCTGGCGCCACGTGAGGCCGGCGCGCAGCACGAGGCCGTTGAAGCCGTCGACCTCCGCGTCGCCGCGCCACGCCGCGTGGAACGCCTCCTGGAACCGCTCGCGCAGCGCGTCGAGCGCGACGGTGCTGCTCTCGTCGAGGTACTTCGCCGAGATGCGCAGGCCGAAGTCGTAGATCCAGCTGGCGCCGCCGTCTTCACGGAACAGCTCGTACGGCCGCTCGTCGACGACCTCGACGCCCATGGCCTGCAGCACCGGCAGGACCTTCGACAGCGAGACGCCTTCGCCGCGCAGGTAGAGCTTGAAGCGGCGCTCGCCCGGCTCCGCGTCGGCCGGCAGGTAGAACGACAGCGCCAGGTCGCCCTCGTCGGCCAGCGTGTCGAGCTTGCGCAGGTCGGCGAGCGCCTCGTCGGCGGTGAAGTCCTCCTTGTAGCCCTCGGGGAACACCGCGGCGAAGCGCTGACCCTGGTCGACGGCGGACTCCTCGCCCATCACGCCAATCGGCTGGCCGTCGCCCGCGCGCTCGCGGCGCTCGGCGAGGATCGCCTCCACCATGCGGTCGTCCCAGCTGCGGACGACGGTGTTGAGCCGTTCCTGGATCCGCAGCGTGTCTGGGTCGATCCGGTGGGCCGGGTCGGTGTGCACGATGAAGTGCACCTGCGCGAGCACGGTTTCGCCGATGCGGGCGCTGTACTCGAGCTGAGTGCCTTCCAGCTCCTCCAGCAGCACCTTCTGCATCGCCAGCCGCGAACGCGTGGTGTAGCGGTCGCGCGGCAGGTACACGAGGCAGGAGTAGAAGCGGCCGTACGGGTCGCGGCGCAGGAACAGCCGCAGCCGCCGGCGATCCGACAGCGTGATCGCGCCGGTCGTGGTGGCGTAGAGCGAATCCGTGTCGGCGGAGAACAGGTCGGCGCGCGGCCAGTTCTGCAGCACCTCCAGCATCCGCTGGCCGGAGAACGACTCCATCGGGAAGCCGGCGCGGTGGATGACCTCGCGCACGCGCTTGCACACCACGGGGATGTCGAGCACGTTCTCGTGCAGCGCCGTGGTGGTGAACATGCCGAGGAACCGGTGCTCGCCGGTCACGTTGCCCTCGTCGTCGAACGTCTTCACGCCGACGTAGTACGGGTACACCGGCCGGTGCACGGTCGAGGGCGCGCTCGCCTGCGTGAGCACCAGCAGCGTCGGGGACAGCGCGCTGGTGTAGTCGTCCGGGCCTGCGGTGAGGCTGCGGGCGGCGAGGCTGTCCTGGCGCAGCACACCGAGGCCGGACGCGAGGACCGCGCGCAGCGCCGGCTCGTCGGAGTCGTGGTGCGGGTTCTCGACCAGTTCGTAGCGGCGGTAGCCGAGGAAGGTGAAGTGGCCATCGGCGAGCCAGCGCAGCAGCCGGGCGCCCTCTTCGACCTGCGTGGGGTCGGGCAGCTTCGGCGGGTCCTGCTCCAGCGACTCCGCCACGGAGCACGCGGTCTGCGCCATCTTGTCGGCGTCCTCGACGACCTCCCGGACGTCACCCAGCACCGAGGCCAGCCGGTTGTCCAGCTCGCGGGCGCGGTTCGGGTCCGTGACGAGGTCGATCTCGAGGTACATCCACGACTCGGCCGCCGACATCGCGGGCGGGTTGGCCGGGTCGGCGTCGGGGTGCAGGCCCTCGAGCTCGCCCGTGACGTCGCGGCTGACCACGACGATCGGGTGGACGATGCGGTGTACCTGCACGCCGTCGCGCGCGAACTCGGCCGCCACGCTGTCGACGAGGTAGGGCATGTCGTCGGTGACCACCTGCACGACGGTGGCCTCGCGGGTCCAGCCGTCCTGCGCCGCGGTGGGGTTCAGCAGCCGGACCGCCGGGCGTCCCGGCATGCGCTGCTTCGCCAGCTGCAGGTGCGAGCGCACCGCGCCGACGAGCGCCACGGGGTCGTCACCGACGATCTCCTCCGCCGGGATGTGGCGGTAGTACAGGCGGATCAGGTCACCGATCTCGGGCGCCAACGCCGCCGCGGCGTCGATCAGCGCGTCCCGGAGCTGCTCCGGGCTCGCCGAGCGACACAACGCGCCGACTTCGGCACCGACATCTGTTCCGGGCGGGGACGAGACTCCCGTCGAGCTCATGTGAGGCAACTCTCCAGTTTCGAGATCGAGACGCGTCCGTCACCACAACGTGGCGGACACCCCCACACTAATCCGACCCCGCCGGGCCCGTGACAAAGACCAGGAGTTGTCCAGACTTAAATTTACCTTATGTGACTGGGGGTTTCCCGGCATTGATCGGTTCAGCTGCGGGGCCGCCGGATGCCCTCGTCCACCGGGGAATCCCTTGGCACCGGGCGCGCCGCGGCGCCGGGCGACGCGGGCCGTGGCGGCGGGATCGGGTTCGTGATCGGTTCAGTCGTCCGGGGGCCGCACGGAGCCTGGCGGCCAAACCGGAAAAGGTTGCCTCGCCCGACTGCGAGGATTCCCACACCGAAACCGCCCGGACGGGCGACACCGTTGCCCAGGTACCCCAAAGCGACGGCACTCAAACGCTGTTTTCGTGGTGCCGCAAAGGTGCTCGTGGTTCGGGCGAGGACGTCAGTCCCCGTTGCGCTTGCGCTCCGCCGACGCGTGCCCGTTGACCGGGCGACGCTTCTTGTCGTCGTCTTCCGAGCCCAGCCGCTTGACCAGCGCGGCGGCACTCGCCGTTCCCGCCTGGTGTTCGGCCAGCGCGCGGGCCAGCAGCTCGGCCAGCCCGGCGTCCGGCGGCGGCTCGTCCTCGGCGATCGCGCGGGCGTAGCTCTCCGGGAAGGGCTGCGACGTCGGCGTCCACGAGTCGAAGTCCTCGAGCGGGTCCAGAGCCGGCGGCATCCGCAGCCGGGGCAGCCACGGGTCCACGGCTTCCTCGGACACCTGTTCGTCACGCGGCGCCGGCGCCAGGTCCGGGGACTCGCGCTTCCACGGCGGGTCCGTCACGTCGGAAACCGCCTCGGGTTCCTCCGTGCGCGCGGTTTCCTCGCGCGCCCCGGCCTCGTCGGCGCGTCGGCGACCGCCACCGCCGCCTGCGGAGATCCCCAGGCGGTCCAGCACGGACCGAGCCGCGACAGAACCGTGTTCCGCGTCGTGCCGGGTCTTGCGGCCGCGGGAGACCTCGTCGCGGCGGGCGCGTTCCTCGCGGGCCCACTCGTCGCCCTCCCAGAGCGGCGCGGCGGGATCGTCCGCGGGCGCGGGGGCCATCGGCAGCTCGGGCAGGATGTCCGAAAGGTCCGGCAGCGACAGCCGCGGCAGGTCCTCGGCCACGGCAGGGGGCCGCGGCGCCGGCTCTTCGCGCACGACCTCGGCCACGGGTTCCGGCTTCGGCTGCGGAGCCGGCACGGCTTCGAGCTTCTTGAACGGCTTGACCCAGCCCGGCAACCCCGCCGGCCGCTCGGGTGCCGCCCGGCGGCCCGTTTCCGCACGAGCCTGGCGGGAAGACGAGTGCGATCCGTTCACAGGCCGCTTGGCCGGCGGCGCGGGCGGCTCGGCGACGCGCGGTCGTTCCGGAGCCTCGGCGCGCGGCGCGGACAGCGTGAAGCGCGCGACCTGTTCGGCCGGGGCCTCCGTTCGCTCGGCGGGCGCCGCGGGTTCCGGCTCGTCACGGATCACCGGGATCACCGACGTCCGCTCGGCCTCCGACTCCGCGGCCGCTCGCCCGAAGGACCACGTCGGCGTCTTCGGTCCGGATTTCGCCGGCTTGCGAACGGGTTTCTCCGGCACCGAACCGGCCGCCCGCACATACGTCGTCTCCGCCGGAGCGGCCGGCCGCGGCTGTGCTTCCGGCCGCGCCGGGGTTTCCGCACGCGACCGGGTTTCCTTCCGCGGCTGGGTTTCCGCGCGCTGAGCCTTCGCCACGGACGGCTTCGCAGCGGCCGGTTCCGGGGCAGTCGGTTCCGCGGCAGCCGGTTCCGCGGGGATCGCCCGGATCAACGCCGTCGTCTCGACGTCGCGGACCGGCGGCTCGACGGCCATCGGCACCGGACGGCCACCCTGCGGCGCCGACCGCGCGATCACGTCGTCGAGGTCCAGCGGCGCCACCGTGTCCGCGCCGAACTCGCCCGCGAGCAGCCCGCACGCCTGGCGGCGCGCCCGCGAGTGGACGTGTTCCGCCGCGCGCGAGCGGTGCAGGCACGCGATGGCTTCCTCGGCGCTGCCGAACCGTTCCTCGATCTGCGCCAGTTCCAGCCACAGCCGCGAAGTGATGGCGGACAGCCCGTGGCGATCGGTGCTCGCCACGGCTTCGCGCACCTGCTCGGACGCGGCGTCGCCGGCACCGGCCGGCAGGTGGATGCGCGTCGCGACGGCCAGCCGCAGCCATGCCGTGGGCGCGACACCGGCCGCGCGCACGGGCTCGTTCAGCATGGGTTCGGCGATGTCATACGCCATGGCAGTGTCGCCGCGGTCGAGCAGCGTGCTCACGAGCTGCAGCACGAGCCGCACGCGCACGAGGCCGCCGTCGTCGCCGGGTTTGTCCAGCTTCTCCAGGAAACCGAGGCCGGTGCGGGCGGCGTCGGCCGCCGCGGTGAGGTCACCATGGCGGCGCCGGTGGGCCGCGGCTCCGTTGCGCAGCAACGCCCGCACGAGCAGCCGGGTGTCGGCGTCGAGCGACTCGTCGGCGACCACCAGCTTGTCGGCTTCGACGAGCACGCGGTCGAGCTCCGGCTTGCGGCCGAACTGCGCGAGGCAGCCCACGAGGTGGCACAGCGCTTCCGCGCGGTGCACGGCCGAAACCGCCGGCTCCGACAGCACAGGCCGCAACGCCGCGAGCCCGGTCAGCGGCGTGCCGAGGCTGCGCGCGCACACGGCCAGGTCGATCCGCAGCCGCGCGGCCGTGTCGGTGTATCCGGCGTGCTCCGCGGCCCGCAGGGCGGCAACGGCGCGCCCGACGGTCGACGTGCGACCGCCGAGGCGCACGCGCGCCGCGACCACGAGGCTTTCGGCGCGGATCCACTGCTCGTCCGCACCCGCGGTCTCGGCGAGCGCGGCCGCGCGCTCGCCGAGCACCAAGGCGAGTTCGGGCGCGCGCAGGTGCAGCGCGTCCGCACGCTCGATCAGCCGCCCGAGGTCGGAGAGGGTCGCCCCGCCGGCAGCAGCGAGCCGCCCGCCCGCGGGTGCGGGCGAGCTCGACCGGTTGTGCCTGCTGGCTTCCACTCCGGCCCCCGACGTCAGTCGCGCTTCAGTTTGCGATGAGTGACCCGGTGCGGCCGCGCCGCTTCGGCGCCGAGGCGCTCGACCTTGTTCTTCTCATAGCCCTCGAAGTTGCCCTCGAACCAGAACCACTGCGCCGGGTTCTCGTCGGTGCCTTCCCAGGCCAGGATGTGCGTGGCGACCCGGTCGAGGAACCACCGGTCGTGAGAGATGACCACGGCGCACCCGGGGAACTGCTCCAGCGCGTTCTCCAGCGAGCCCAGCGTTTCCACGTCCAGGTCGTTGGTCGGCTCGTCCAGCAGGATCAGGTTTCCACCCTGCTTGAGCGTCATCGCCAGGTTCAGCCGGTTGCGCTCACCACCGGAGAGCACGCCCGCCGGCTTCTGCTGGTCCGGCCCCTTGAAGCCGAACGCGCTCACGTACGCGCGCGAAGGCATTTCGGTCTGCCCGACGTGGATGTAGTCGAGCTTGTCCGACACGACCTCCCACACCGTCTTCTTCGGGTCGATGCCGGCACGGTTCTGGTCCACATAGGACAGCTTGACCGTCTCGCCGATCTTGACCTTGCCGCCGTCCGGCTCCTCGAGCCCGACGATGGTCTTGAACAGTGTGGTCTTGCCGACACCGTTGGGGCCGATCACGCCGACGATGCCGTTGCGCGGCAAGTCGAACGACAGCCCGTCGATGAGCACGCGGCCGTCGAAGCCCTTGTTCAGCTTCTCGACCTCCACGACCACGCTGCCCAGACGCGGACCCGGCGGGATCTGGATCTCTTCGAAGTCGAGTTTGCGGTACTTGTCGGCCTCCGCCGCCATTTCCTCGTAGCGGTCGAGGCGCGAGCGCGACTTGGTCTGGCGGGCCTTGGCGTTGGAGCGGACCCACTCGAGCTCGGACTTCAGGCGCTTGGCGAGCTTCGCGTCCTTCTTGCCCTGGACCTCGAGGCGCTCGCGCTTCTTCTCCAGGTACGTGGAGTAGTTGCCCTCGTAGCCGACGACGTGGCCGCGGTCGAGCTCCATGATCCACTCGGCCACGTTGTCGAGGAAGTACCGGTCGTGGGTCACGGCCAGCACGGCGCCGGCGTACTTCATGAGGAACTGCTCCAGCCACAGCACGCTTTCGGCGTCCAGGTGGTTGGTGGGCTCGTCGAGCAGCAGCAGGTCGGGCGCGGACAGCAACAGCTTGCACAGCGCGACGCGACGGCGCTCACCACCGGAGAGGTGGGTCACGGCCTCGTCCGGCGGCGGGCAGCGCAGGGCGTCCATGGCCTGCTCGACCGTGGAGTCGAGCTCCCACGCGTCGGCGTGGTCGAGGTCCTCCTGGAGCTGGCCCATCTCCTCCATGAGCTCATCGCTGTAGTCGGTCGCCATGAGCTCGGCGATCTCGTTGTAGCGGTCGAGCTTCAGCTTGGTCTCGCCGAGGCCTTCCTCGACGTTCTGGCGGACGGTCTTCGTCTCGTCGAGCTGCGGCTCCTGCATGAGGATGCCGACGGTGGCACCCGGCTGCAGGAACGCCTCGCCGTTGCTGGCCTGCTCGATCCCCGCCATGATCTTGAGAACGGTGGACTTACCGGCACCGTTCGGCCCCACCACGCCGATCTTGGCGCCGGGGTAGAACGCGGTGCTGACGTCGTCGAGGATGACCTTGTCCCCGACGGTCTTGCGCACCTTCTTCATGGTGTAGATGAACTCGGCCATGAAAGCGATCGTAGAGTGGCCCGATCCGCGCCCTGACGGCGGTCACCACCGCGCTACCGAGGGTCATGCGCACATCACGCGGACGACATCATCGGCGCGGTCATTCGACCCGTTTGCCGTCTGCGAGGTTCTTGAGCATCGCGTTGTAGGCGTTCAGTTCCTCGCCGCCCGTATTCTCCTCGCGGCGGTCCTTCCGCTTGGCCTCGCGCTCGTCGGCGCGCGCCCACTGCACCAGCAGCGCGATCAGCACCAGCAGCACGGGAACCTCGCCCGCGGCCCACGCGATGCCGCCACCGAGACGCTGGTCGGTGAGCAGGTCGCCGACAAACGGCAGCCGCAGCGACTGGTAGAACTCCTGGCCGATCACGTACTGCATGTTCATCAGGATCACGCCGAAGAACGCGTGGAACGGCATGGCCGCGAACATCATCCCGAGCCGGCCGACCGGCGGGATCTTGCGCGGCGCCGGGTCGACGCCGATCACCGGCCAGTAGAAGACGTAGCCGGCGAGCAGGAAGTGGGCGTTCATCGCCAGGTGCGCCCAGTGGTAGTTCAGCGCGGCGTCGAACAGGCCGGAGAAGTACAGCGCGTAGAACGAGCCGACGAACAGCAGCAGCGCGACGACCGGGTGTGTCAGGAACCGCGACACCGGCGAGTGGACAGCCGCCAGGAGCCACTCACGCGGCCCTGGAGGCGCGCCGGCACCCGCGGTCGGCAGGGCGCGCAGCGCGAGCGTCACAGGGCCGCCCAGCACCAGCAGGACGGGCACGACCATCGACAGCAGCATGTGCGTGCCCATGTGCACGCTGAACATCGCCGGCGAGTAGCGGCCGATGCCCGACGACGTGGCGATCAGGAGCACCAGGCAGCCGGCGAGCCACGCGACGATCCGGCCGGTGGGCCACGAGTCGCCGCGTTTGCGCAGCCGCCATACGCCGGCGAGGTAGAGCCCGGCCAGGACGATCGCGGCGGTGCCGTAGATGAGGTCGAAGCGCCAGTCGGTGAGCAGGCGCCAGAAGGTGGGCGCGCCGTCGAGGTTGTAGCCGATGAGCAGCTCGGTGGTCGAGGGCTGGGTGACCGCGTCGGCCGGTGGTGGTGTGCGGGCGAGGCCGGACGCGATGCCGAGCGTCACGAACATGATCAGCACCTCGACGGCCGCCAGCCGCAGCAGCTGGCCGCCGCCCTTGCCGTCGACGAGGTCGCGCACGCCGCGCTGGCGCTGCTGATGGCCGAACACGCCGAGCAGCAGCAGCGCGACGACCTTCGCGACCACGAGCAGGCCGTAGTCGGTGGTGAACAGGTCGCCGAGGTTGATGCGCACCAGCGCGTTGATCACGCCGGAGATCGCCATCACGACCCAGCAGACCAGGGCCAGCTTGGAGAACCGCCGGGCCGCGAGCGACAGGTGCGCTCCCCGGCGCCAGCCGAGAGCCAGGAGCGCCACGAGCCCGCCGACCCACAGCGCGGCCGCGATCAGGTGGAACAGCAGGCTGTTGGTGGCCATGTCGTGCGAGCCGCCGCTCGCGGAGTGCCCCGTGACGGCCACCGGGATCAGGCCCGCGACGGCCACGAAGAACAGCACGGCCGTCCAGCCCCACGTGAGCACGAGCCGGCAGCCGAGCGCGAGCAGCACCGCGATGAGCGCCGTCCACAGCCACGCCTTGGGCTGCTCGATCGCGTCGACGAGGTCCAGGAGGGTCTGGGGCGAAAGGACTTCCAGGAACGGCTTGCCGGCGCCGTCGGCCGCGGTGAAGGCCACCGAGAGCAGCGACGAGGCGAACCAGACCCAGGCGGCGATGCCGGCCGCGCGCACGGCGGCGTAGCCCTCGGGCCCCAGCGTGCCGGACTTCTGCGGCGGCACCAGGAACGCGGCCAGCAGCAACGCGCCGACGCAGACCACGGACGCGGCTTCGGCGAGCACCCGGACGACCGTGATGCCGTAGCGCGTGACCAGCCCCGGGTCGGGCAGCCCGGTGATCAGGTAGCCGGCGCCACCGGTGAGCGCCACGAGCCCGACCGCCACGACCGCGGCGAGCAGCACGCCCACCGAGAGCAGCGGCAGCACGCTGGTCCTGCGCCGCGCGGTCGGTTCGGGTTTCGTCACTGCGTCCGTGCTCACCATTCGAGACTAGGCCGGTCGCGTTTCCCACGGCACGGGGGTGCGGACGGGCATGATGGTTTCGTGCGGATCATCCTGCTGCGTCACGCCGAGTCCCTCGGGAGCGTCGACCAACTCGCCTACACCCGGATCCCGGACCACGCGATTCCGCTGACGGAGACCGGCCGGGCCGAGGCCGTCGCGACGGGACCGGTCATCAAGGAACTGCTGCGGGGCGAGCGTCCGGCCGTGTACGTGAGCCCCTACCTGCGTACGCGCGAGACGCTGCGGCTGCTGAGCATCGAGAGCGCCTGCGACCGCGTGGTGCAGGAGCCGCGGCTGCGCGAACAGGACTGGGGCAACCTGCAAGACCCGCAGGACCAGGAGGTGCAGCGGCAGCGGCGGCACGAGTTCGGGCACTTCTTCTACCGGCTGCCGTTCGGCGAGTCGGGCGCCGACGTGGACGACCGCGTGGCCGGTTTCCTCGCCGAGCTGCTGCACAGTGGCGGAACTCACCCGCGCAGCGTGCTGATCGTCTCCCACGGCCTCACGCTGCGGCTGCTGTGCCGCCGGCTGTTCGGCTGGAGCGTGGACCTGTTCGAGTCGCTGTCGAACCTGCGCACGTGCGAGCACCGCGTGCTGGAGCACGACGGGGACAAGTGGTCGCTCGACCGGCCGTTCGGGCAGTGGCGCGAGTCACCGGACGGGGAGACCCAGGGCTAGCTCCTCACGCCGGCGCGCGCGGGCCGCGACGAGGGCGGCCGGCACGATCAGCGCGGCGATGAGGCCGACGACTACGAACGACACGGAGTAGGACGTCGCCTGCGCGATGCCGCCGATCATCGGCGGACCCGCGAGGAAGCCGGAGTAGGCGATGGTGCTGACGAACGCCAGCTCGCGTTCGCCGCCTCCGCCGTCGGCGCGTTTCCCGGCGCTGCCGGCGAGGCTCAGGGCCAGCGGGAACGCCGCGGCGAGGCCGGCGCCGGCCAGCGCGAAGCCGACGTACGCGAAGGCGGCCGGCGTGAACACGGCGGTGCAGACGAGGCCGATCGCCGCGACGCCCGCGCCGACGGCGAGGGAACGTGTGGCGCCGAAACGTTCCTGGCTCCACGCGCCGCCGAGCCGCGCGAGCGCCATGGCCAGCGAGAACCCCGAGTAGGCCAGCGCCGCCGCGCCCTGGCCGACGCCGTGGACGGTCACCATGAGCAAGGCCGACCAGTCGGAACTCGCGCCCTCGGCGATTGCCGAGCACAGCGCGACGGCCGCGAGCAGCCACAGCGCGGGCCGGCGGATCGGCGCTTTCCCGCGTTCCGGCGGCGTGGTCTCCTTCGGCGGCCGGTCTCCCGGCACAGCCTTGAGCACGGCGACGAGCACGACCAGTGCCACCACAGCGGCCACGGAGAGGTGCCGCGCGGGCGACCAGCCGTGCCCTGCGGCCAGCCCGGCGAGCAGGGAGCCACCGAGTGCGCCGAAGCTGAACCCTGCGTGCAGTGTCGGCATCACGGCGCGACCGGTGCGGCGCTCGACGGCGACGCCCGCGATGTTCATGGCGACGTCGAGGGACCCCACGCCCGCGCCGAGGACGAACAGGGCACCGGCGAGCAACGGCACGTTCGGCGCGAACCCGACGAGCACGAGCGCGACGGCGGCCACCACGGTGCTGCCCGCGACGGCCGCGCGGGCACCCACGCGTTCGGTGATCCGGCCGGAAATCGGTGCGGCACAGAGCATCCCGACACTCGCGCCGAGCAGCGCGAGCCCGAAGACGCCCGGCACGGCGTGCACGTGGGCGGCGATGGCGGGCGTGCGCGGGGCCCACGAACCGAGGGCCGCCCCGTTCAGCGCGAAGACCGCGAATACCGCCGTCCGGTCGCGCATCGCCGCCTGCCTCTCTGCCGGGAGCCCTTGGCCCAGAATGACTTAAGCGCTTCAGACGGTCAAGGCCGCGCTATGCTCCGCCGATGACGAGCACCCGGCGCCGGCGCCCGACGCTGGACGACGTCGCCGAGGCGGTCGGGGTGTCCCGCGCGACCGTCTCGAACGCCTACAACCGGCCTGACCAGCTGTCCGCGCAGCTGCGGGAGCAGGTGCTGCGCGCGGCCAAGGACCTCGGCTACCCCGGACCGAACCCGACCGCGCGCAGCCTCGCCACGAGCCGGACTGGCGCGATCGCGTTCCTGCTCGACGCGTCGCTGTCGGCGGCGTTCTCGGACCCGGCGCTGTCGATCACGCTCGACGCGCTCGCGAAGGCGGTGGAGCCGACCGGCCACGCGCTGCTGCTGTTGCCCGGCGGCGAAGCCCACGGCGGGCCGCCTGCCGAGCGCGTGCTGGCCGCGCAGGCGGACATCGCCGTGGCCTACTCGCTGGCCGACGGCAGCCTGGCGCTGGAGGCCGTGCGCGACCGGGGGCTGCCGCTGGTGGTGATCGACCAGCCCCTGCTGCCGGACACCGCCCGCGTCGGCTGCGACGACCGGGCCGGGGCCGCGCTGGCGGCGCGGCACCTGCTGGAGCTGGGGCACCGGCGCTTCGCGATCCTGTCGGCGCCGCGGCAGTCACCCGACGGCCCGTCCGGTCTGGAGTCCGCGCGGGCGAGCTCGTTCCACGGCACGCGCGAGCGCCTGGCGGGCTACCTGTCGACGCTGTCCGCGGCGGGCGTGACCGACGTCGCGGTGTCCGAGGCGCCGTGGCTGTCGGCGGACACCGCCCGGGCGAGCGCGGCCGAGCTCCTGACCGGCACGCCCCGGCCGACGGCGCTGCTGTGCATGTCCGACCAGCTGGCGCTGGCCGCCGTCGCCGCCGCCCGGCAGCTGGGCCTTCGCGTGCCGGACGACGTCTCGGTGGTCGGCTTCGACGACACCCCGCAGGCCGCCTGGGCGGAGCCGCCGCTGACCACCGTCCGCCAGGACCTCGCCGGCAAGGGGCGCACCGCGGGCGAGCTGATCCTGCACTTGATGTCCGGCGAGAATCCGCCTCCGCCGGTCGTGCTGCCGGTGTCGTTGATCCGCCGAAACAGCACGGCCGCCGTTTAGCAATACCGTTCACCGATCTGTGGACAACTCGCGCCGTTCGAGCGACGGAATACTACTTGTCCACAGACGTAGGAATGCGGGCAGACAAACCCACCCCCACCCGCCATCGTAGGAACCACACATTCCACGGCGGCCCACTCCGGCCGCCACCGAGGGGGGAGTTCCCACGATGTTCCGACGCCTGCTGCCGAAGCTGCCCGTGTTCCCCGGCCACTCCGGCCGGCCCACGACTCCGTCCCGCCTGCCGGGTTTGCCGGCGCGCCTGCCGCGCGTCCTGCTCCTGGCGACGGCCGGTTTGCTGGCGGGGACAGGGATGGCTTCTGCTGCTCCTTCGGGGCAGGCCGTGCACGGTTCCGCCGCTCCGTCGGCTCACGGCATCACCCACGCCTCCCCGGCGGCCGAGCACTTCACCCCTGCGACTCCCGGCTCGGCACTCACCATTCCGGCCCCGACCGCCACTTCCGACCCGGCTTGCGCCGTCGGCGAACTGTGCCTCTGGACCACCGAAACCTACTCCGGCACCACTCAGCACTACGACCTCCGCACCGCCAATCCCGAAGACTGCATTCCCCTGCCCGAGGGATTCGAAGGGCATTCCTTCGTCAACCGCCTGACCCGCGACGTCACCATCTACCAAAGCGAAGAATGCACGACCGAGGGAGACTTCACCACCTACCCGGGTGGCGGCACTTACGTTCCGCAATCTCCCTTCGTGGTTCGCGCCATCAAAATCTGGAACTGACGCGGCCACCGCGCCGACCTCCGCCCCGGGGCGCACGCACCCCACTTGCCACCCCGGGGCGCCCTCATCCGGCGTGCTCACCGGGCTTGCCCACCTCCGGGCGGCTCACCCGGCTCGCTCACTGCAAGGCGATCCCCACCAGCGACCTCACCCCGAGGCGCCCGGGCCCCCACCCGTCTTGATCGCCCCGGAGCCGCCACACCCTGCCCACCAACCCGGGCGGCACGCGCACCACCGTGCCCCCGGGACCTTCCACCTCCTCGTCACTTGACCTCGACCACCCGACCGGGACCGGCTGATCGGTCATCCCGCGGCCCCCACCGCGCCGCCCCACCGATCGCCGGCCCCCGGGGCCGTCCCCCGAACGGCCCCACCCCCGTGGGCGCGCCACCTTCCCCGTGTCCAGCGCGCCCACGGGGCCTTCCCCCGGTCCCCACCGCTGTCCCCAGCCGTCCGTCAACCGCGTCCGCGAACTCTCTTCACAGTCAGCTGGGCTACCCATTCATCACCACTGGCCGAAGTCCCGGCCACAACCCCACGAGGAACCCCCCATGCACCCCGACTCCCGCCCGACGACCTGCCGAAACCACGCCTCTCACCACCCCACCGAGACCCCTGCCGCGCACGCCAAAAAAGACGCCGTGGCGATCCCACCCATTCGAGCGGGATGTCGTGGGCGGGCAACGGCCGCGGGGAAGCCCGGAGCGTCCGATGAACCGCTGGTGAACGCGCCGCCGCCGGGCCGCCGCGGCAACGACCAAGATCACCCGCGCGGGGACCAGGCGGGGGCGCGGCATCCGGCGAATCCGGCGAACGAGACCTGAAACGATTCGACGGTGTCGAACGATCGAGAGGATGGCGACGACTAAGCTGCCGGTGCTGGAGATCGGCAACCGTCGTCGACCCGGGCCCTCGTAGCTCAGCTGGATAGAGCAAGAGCCTTCTAATCTCTAGGTCGCAGGTTCGAGTCCTGCCGGGGGCACCACCAGCGGAAATGCCGCGCGCAGTCAGCGCGCGGCATCCGCCGTGGCCGAGAAATCGGCGCCACGCCACGGGTCGCGTCGGCGCGGGCGAGAGCGCCCACTGTGGACGGCCCGCACCGGCCGTCGATCTTCCACACGACCGGACGCCGGATCGCGCAGCGGCCGAATGGGCCAACAGTTCCGGGCCGAGTTCCACTTGAGACACGCTTGTTATCTGGCGCCGCCACGCGGAATGCGCGACGGAGCGGTCACGCGCAGCCACAACGAACCCCTCGAGGACCCCGTGGACCACAACGAATCGCGAAACCGGCGGCGCGCCGGGAACCAGGTGGCGCGTGCGTTGTTCGACGAGGCGCGGCGCCCGCCGGGCTCGTGCGGCGGCACCTGCTCAAGCTGCGTTACCTCGCCGATCACCCGCAGCAGCACGGTGAAAACCCGGCCGCGCCGTTCCCGCTCGGCGGCACACCGCGCAGACGCCGCCGCACACCACCCGCAGTTCAGCTGGTGTTCGACTTCGCCGCGGAAGAAGAACCGAAGAACGACAGGACAACCATCGGACAGTCCACATCGGACGCTGCCTGACGCCCGACCGTAGGCGAACCGTATCTTCGAGTGACGAAGGGAGGGGTCGTGAACGTCGAGCAGGTGCGGGAAGCCCCCGTCGAACCGTACGCGGTCGGGGTGCCGGTGCTCAGGGTCGTCGACGTCGTCGGACGGCGGTCCGGGGAGTCGCGGCCGGTGGTGCTGAACGTCACGGAGCTGGACGGCCGGCAGTACGTCTGCGCGCCCGACGGCCGCGGCTGGGTGCGCAACCTGCTCGCCGCCGGGTACTGCCGCGTGGAGCGCGACGGGCCCCAAGGGCGGGACACCGTCCGGCGCGTCCGGCCCGTTGGCGACGAAGAAGCGCAGCCGGTACTCGAGACCCGGGCCGCGAACTTCCCGGACAGGCGGCTCACGACCGTGCTGCGCCTGGAACCCCTGGACTAGCCCGAGACACCCCGTTTAGGTGATGCACGTCATCTATCGATCATAAATAGATGAGG
Source organism: Amycolatopsis sp. DSM 110486 (assembly GCF_019468465.1). Taxonomy (NCBI): domain Bacteria; kingdom Bacillati; phylum Actinomycetota; class Actinomycetes; order Pseudonocardiales; family Pseudonocardiaceae; genus Amycolatopsis; species Amycolatopsis sp. DSM 110486. The sequence goes on from NZ_CP080519.1 coordinate 914,919, forward strand.
TGCATAATCTAAACCAGCAGATCGACCCAGTCGAAGGAGTCCCGGAGATGTCGCAGACCATCACCCCCAGCCAGCTGACCACCCCGAACCTCACCATCGAGGCCGGCAACGGCGTGACCTACGCCTACCGCCGCTTCGGCAACACCGAGCGCGACGTGCGCCCGCTCGTGTTCCTGCAGCACTTCCGCGGCAACCTCGACAACTGGGACCCGCAGCTGGTCGACGCGATCGCAGCCGAGCGCGAGGTGATCCTGTTCGACAACACCGGCGTCGGCGGCAGCTCGGGCGCCACCCCGCGCACCATCACCGCCATGGCGCACGACGCGCTGGCCTTCCTCGACGCGCTCGGGCTCACCGACGTCGACGTGCTCGGCTTCTCACTCGGCGGGTTCGTCGCGCAGGAACTCACCCTCATCCGGCCCCTGCTGGTGCACCGGCTCGTGCTCGCCGGCACCAGCCACGAAGGCGGCTTCGGCTTCCACACCTGGACCGGCGAGACCGGCACCGCCGCCAAGTCCGACGAGCCCGCCGCCGAGCACCTGCTGCACCTGTTCTTCGCGAAGACCCCGACCGGCGTCGCGAAGGGCTGGGAGTTCGTGCAGCGCATCTTCACCCGCACCGAGGACCGCGACGAGGGCGTCTCGCTCGCCACCCGCGACGCGCAGCTCGACGCGATCACCTCGTGGGGCATCCCGGACCCGAGCCGCCTCGCGCGCCTCGCCGCCATCACGCAGCCGACGCTGGTCGCCAACGGGGACAACGACATCATGGTCCCCACGCCCAACTCGAAGGTCCTGGCGGACCACCTGCCCAACGCCCGCCTCGCGATCTACCCGGGCGCCGGCCACGGCTTCCTGTTCCACTACGCCACCGAGTTCGCCGGCGACGTCAACGCCTTCCTCGGCTGATCCTCCACAACAGACAATGGTCCGGCACCACCGTGCCGGACCATTGTCGTGCGTTCACACAAAAATCCACAAAGGACTCACTCGTGCACGGTCTCGACCACCCGCCGGCGCGCGGCTTCCAGGAACTCGTCCGACAGCGGATCCCCCGCCGTCCCCCGGGCCAGGTACAGCGCGCCCACCAAGGTCGCCAGCGTCGCCATGTGGTCCTCCCGCGTGGCGGACTCACCGTCGAACTCGGCGAGCACGTCGAGGAACGTCCGCACGCCATCGGCATACGACTTGCGCAGCGGGCTCCCCTGCTCGTCCCGCGCCGCCTCGCCACCGAGCGCCGTGGCGGGACAGCCTTCGCCAGGCGTATCCCGGGATTCCTGCGACATGTACGAAGCCGCCAGCTCCGCGCGACGCTCGCCCACCGACGCCTCGGGGATCTGCCGCAGCTGCGCCGCGAGCTGCTCGAACGCCTCCGCCGCCGCCTCCCCGGCCAGCGCCTCCTTCGAGGCGAACTGCCGGTAGAACCCGCCCTGCGTGAGGCCCACTTCGCCCATCAGCTCGGCCACACTGACGCCGCCGACGCCCCGCTCGCGGAACAGCCGCGCGGCTGCCGTGACGACCTCACTGCGGTGCCGATCGGCCTCGGCTCGTGACACGCGTCCCATGCGTCCTCCTCAAGGGAAACCTCTCCCCATGATATATGAGGACCGTCATCTTTTCCCCGTCGACGACCGTGACGCCCACGACAGCCCCGCCACGCCCCCCATGACACGTTGGGGGACTCAAGGGGTGGAACCACCGGAATCCGGACATTTCCCGAAAGCGGAAACCCCGCATTCGAAGGAAAGGCGGCGAGGATGAAAACTCGAATCGCTTCCTGGGCCACAGCCGGCGCACTCGTGTGCGGCGGCCTGGTGGCCACAGCCCTGCCCGCGGCGGCCGACCAGGTGCCCGGCAACCCGGACCGGTTCTACGCCTACTGTTCCATCGACGTGCTCGTTTTCCCCTTGGCCTGCACGGAAACCGACGCCAAGCACACGTCGCACGAGTGTTCCTACGTGCTCTACGGCGTGGACCTCACGATCGCCTGCGAAAGAATCTGACCACGGGCGCTCAAATCTGGCCGGCCCACGATTCCACGCGCTCGGTCCCGATGTCGGTGTCGTATCCGTGACCCGGGTGCACCACCGTTTCATCGGGCAGCACGAGCAATTTCCGGCGCACCGAATCATGCAGCGTCGATCGGCTCGACATCACGTCGCCGGTCATGCCCGGGCCGCCGGACAGGAGCGTGTCGCCGCTGAAGAGCAAGCCTTCGTCGGGCAGGTGCAAACACACCGAACCCGCCGTGTGACCCGGGGTGTGCAGCACAACCACCGGTGAGCCGGCGACGGTGAGCACCTGCCCATCGGCCAGCTCGGCGTCGGGGCGGCGGCCGGGGTTGACCGTGGCCCACAGCTTGGCGTCGCCGGGGTGCAGCAGCACGGGCGCACCCGTCGCGTCGGCCAGGGCGAGCGCGGCGTCGGCGTGGTCGTTGTGCGCGTGGGTGCACAGGATGCCCAGCACATCGCGCCCGTCGATCGCGGCGGCGATGGCGGTCGAGTCGAATCCGGCGTCGACCACCAGCACCTCCTCCTCGTCGCCGAGGAGCCAGATGTTCGTGTCGACGGCGAAAGACACCCCGTCGAAGCGGTAGTTCCCGGCGGTCACCGTGAGATCGACGTCCACGCCCGGGACGATCGCACGCACCACGAGCCGCGGTGGTCTCAAATAGCGACAGCTCAACGCGGGCGCAGCCCGTCGACAAGCGTCGCGATGGTCTCGTCCACCAACTGCGCCACCGGCCGCGCCCCACTCATGCCGCTGGTCACCAGAGACGCGAGCCCCTGCAGCGTCGCGAAGATCGCGAACGCCACGTGCTCACCCGCCACCACGTCGCCGCCCGCCTGCGCGCGGGCGATCATCGCCGACGTCGCGGCGAACGTCCGGTCCGCCACCGCCCGCAGGTCACGGGCGTCCTCGCGGTTCTTCGCCGCGAACATCAGGTCCAGCAGCGCCGGCCGCCGCGTCGCGAAACCGACCCACGTATGCGCGAAGGCCAGCAGCGCGGCGGCGAACGGCGCGCCGTCGTCCGCGCGCGCCGCCTCGAGCTCGTGCCCCAGCTGCTCGAAACCCCGCTCCGCGAGCGCGTCGAGCAACGCCCGCTTGTCCGCGAAGTGCTGGCGCGGCGCGCCGTGGCTCACCCCCGCGTCGCGCGCCAGCTGCCGCAGCGACAGCTCGTCGGGCCCCGACTCCTCCAGCACCCGCTCGGCGTTCTCGAGCAGCACCGCCCGCAGGTTGCCGTGGTGGTAGCTGGTGCGCGCCTCCGTCATGGCCGGAACCCTACGCGAGTGTAGGCAGCGACAACACCTTGACGAACCCCGCACCGCTCCCTAGGTTGTCCGGACATAGGACGTCGGACATCCCATGTCCTGTGTCTCTCCCCCCATCCCCACTGACGAGGAGGCGGAACGTGTCACCGATCCGCAGGTTCGGGACGACTCTTCTCGCGGCAGCCGCACTCGGGCTGTCGTTCACCCCCGCGGCCACGGCCGCACCCACGCACCACGGCTGCGCGTCGTCGGTGCCCTTCACCTCCGGCTCCGAGGGCTACGACACCTTCCGCATCCCCGCGGTGGTGCGCGCCGCCGACGGGTCGCTGGTGGCGTTCGCCGAAGGCCGGCGCGATTCGGCCGGCGACTCCGGCGCCATCCAGACCGTGTCGAAAACCTCGCGCGACGGCGGCTGCACCTGGAGCCCGCCGACCGTCGTGGACAGCAACGGCGACAACACCGCCGGCAACCCCACACCGGTCGTGGCGCGCGACGGCGAGCTCGTGCTGCTGACCGTCCACAACGGACCGGTCAGCGAAGCGCAGATCATGTCCGGCACCGCGTCCGCGCAGGACACCCGCCGCGTGTTCGTGTCCAGCAGCCGCGACAACGGCCGCACCTGGACGCCGACCCGCGACATCACCTCCGAAACCAAACTGCCCACCTGGCGCTGGTACGCCACCGGTCCGGGGCACGCCACGCTGCTGCGCCACGGCCCGCACGCCGGCCGGATCGTGGTGCCCGCCAACCACTCCAGCGCTCCCCCCGCCGGTTCCACCGACATCGGCACGGAGGCGAAGTACTACGGCGGCCACGACCTCTACAGCGACGACAACGGCCGCACCTGGCACATCGGCTTCACCGACGACCGCACCGACGGCGTGATCGCCGCCAACGAGACGTCGATGACCGAGCTGCCCACGGGCGCGCTGTACTTCACCAGCCGCAACCAGGGCTCCGCCGCCGACCACCGCGTCGACGGCTACAGCTTCGACGGCGGGAAGACGCTCGTGCGGCCGTACCAGGTGCAGCCGGGGATCTCCGGCACGAAGGTGGAAGGCAGCGTGCTGCAGACCACGATCCCTTGGCTGCTGCTGTACTCCGGCCCGGCCGACCCGGCCACCCGCGCGGTGATGCAGCTGCGGCTCAGCTCCGACGGCGGGCGCACGTGGCGCGCGGGCCGCACGCTGACGAGCAATCCGGCGGGCTACTCCGACCTCGTGCAAGCCGACCCGGCGACGGTCGGCCTGCTCTACGAGACGGGCACCGCCGGCCCGTACGAAAGCGTGGTGTTCCAGCGCATCCCGCTCACCGACGTGCGCTGACCCACACCTCGGTCCTGCCGCGCCTGGGGGTGCGGCAGGATCGGGGGCCGGTGCGGAAGGGGGCACGGCGATGACCGAAGACCGGTGGATCCGGCGCTACCACCCGGCGGACGACGCACCGGCGCGGCTGGTGTTCCTCCCGCACGCGGGCGGATCGGCGTCGTTCTTCCACCCGTTCTCGAAGGCACTCTCGCCCGACGTCGACGTGCTCGCCGTGCAGTACCCCCGCCGCCAGGACCGGTTCGGCGAACCGCCGCTCACGCGGATCCCGGACCTCGCCGACGCGATCACGCAGGCGTTGCTGCCGTGGCTCGACGTGCCCGTGGTGCTCTTCGGCCACAGCATGGGCGCCACCCTCGCGTACGAAGTCGGCCTCCGGCTGGAAGCACGCGGGTCTGGGCCGCACGCTGTCGTCGTCTCCGCTCGCCGCGCCCCGTCCCGCCCGGGCGACGACACCCGACACCTGCTCGACGACAACACCCTGCTCGCCGAAGTCGCGAACCTCAGCGGCACCGACCCGCGCGTGCTCGCCGACGAAGAGCTGCGCGCCCTGGTCCTCCCCGCGCTGCGCGCCGACTACACCGCCGTCGAAACCCACACCCACCCCGACGCCCCGCCGCTCGCGGCGCCGATCCACGCACACGCCGGCGCCGACGACCCGCGCGTGACCCCCGAGGACGTTCGAGCCTGGTCCGCCCACACCACCGGCGGCTTCGACTTCACGACCCACCCGGGCGGCCACTTCTACCTCACCGAACGGCTTCCGGACGTGGTGGCGGCACTGCGGAAGACCCTCGTGATCACCCAGTAGGGTGCGCGAAATGGGACTGCGAAAGCTCCTCACCGGGTTCGGCAAGACCACCGCGTTCGCCGCGCTCGGGCGGGCCCTCGTCCCGGCCGACCGCGTGATGTTGCGCGTGACCGGCGGACGCCTGGGTGTCGGCACGCCGCTGGGTCTGCCGGCCCTGCTGCTGACCACGGTCGGGCGCACGAGCGGCGAGCCGCGCCAGGTGCCGCTGCTCTACGTCGAACGCGACGGGGGCTACGTCGTGATCGGCTCCAACTGGGGCGGCGAGAAACAACCCGCGTGGTCGGCGAACCTGCTCGCCCAGCCCGACGCGACCGTCAGCATGCGCGGGCGCACCACCGAAGTCCGCGCCCGGCTGCTCGAAGGCGACGAGCGCCAGGAGATGTGGGACGCCGTGGCCCGGTACTGGCCCGCCTACGACACGTACGCCGTGCGCGCCGCCCATCGCGAAATCCGGGTGTTCCTCCTCTCGCCCCGGTAGCTTGGGCCATTCGGCCGAGCGAAGGAGAGGCGGATGCCGCACTACGCGATCCTGATCTACGAGCGCGAGACGCCCGGCGGCGGCGCGGATCTCCCGCCCGAGCTGCTCGAAGAGCACGCCCGCGTCGAGGACCGCATCACCGCTTCCGGCGGCACGCTGATCGCCGGGTACGCCACGCAGCCCTCGGCCATGACGCGATCGCTTCGCGGCGCGTCGGTCACCCCCGGCGCCTTCGCGGTGAGCCCGGAGGCCATGGCCGGCTTTTTCATCGTCGACGCGCGCGACCTCGACCACGCCGTGGAGATCGGCGGTTTCGTCCCGGTCCTCGACGGCGGCGTCGAGGTCCGGCCGCTGCTCGGCGGCTGAGTCTCAGCGCGTGAGCACCGGCGCCAGGCCGAACACCTCGAACACCGCGGGGTCCTGGAACACGACGGTGTGCGCGACGCGGCCGTCGGCGATCGAGAACACCTGCACCGTGTGCAGGCGGAAGTCCGAGCCGTCCCAGCAGTAAGCGGCGAAGGCCGGCTGGCCGTTGGCGTGCGTGCGCTGCAGCTGCCAGCGCGTGCCGCGCATCTCGAACACGCGCGCCATGAAGCGGGCGTAGTCGTCGCGGCCGCGGTACCAGAGCGGGACGGGCGGCATCTCCAGCACGACCTCGTCGGTCAGCAAGGCCACCAACGCCTCGACGTCCGCCTTTTCGAAAGCCCGGACGTAGTCGTCGATCACCTCTTCGCCGGATTCGGTGAGCTCGTCGGCCGACACCCCGGCGACCCCGCTTCGCGCGCGTTGCAACGCGCTGTTCACCGAGGCCGTGGTGGTGCCGAGCAAGTCGGCGACCTCTGCGGCGCTGAAATCGAGCACGTCGCGCAGCACGAGCACAGCGCGTTGACGTGGGGGCAGCAGCTGCATCGCCGCGACGAACGCGAGCCGCACGCCCGAGCGCGCGGCGGTGACGGCGGCCGGGTCGTCGGGCAGCGGCTGCAGCCACGGCACGTCGAACGCCGGTACGAGCGGCTGCAGCGGATCTTCGCTCGGGCCGCCGAGCCCCGTCGGCAACGGACGGCGGGCGCGGCCTTCGAGCGCGGTGAGGCACGCGTTGGTCGCGATGCGGTAGAGCCAGGTCCGGATCGAGGCGCGCGTGCTGTCGTAGCGTTCCCACGCGCGCCAGGCGCGCAGCATCGTCTCCTGCACGAGGTCCTCGGCCTCGTGCACCGAGCCGAGCAGGCGGTAGCAGTGCACCACCAGCTCGGCCCGGTGCGGACCGGTGCTCGCCGCGAAGTCGGGCACGTCAGTGCGCCGGGGCGTTGCTGTAGGCGGCGACCGACCACGAGCCGGCGGCGCGGGTCAGGACCCAGGTGGCGATGCGCTCGCGTTCGGTCGGCAGCGACTCCTCGCCGGCGAACAGGATCCCGGCGCGGCTGACGACGATCGCGGTGTCGCCCTCGACGCGCACGTCCTGCGGCTCGTCGACGCCGCGAGAACCCTTGAGCGGGCCGGCGAACGCGGCGCCCATGTACTCGCGCACTGCGGCGCGGCCCTGGTGGAAGACGCCGGGCATCACCACGGTCGCGTTCTCGGTGTACAGCGCGGCGAACGCCTCGGCGTCGTTGTCGGCCCACGCGGCGTAGAGGCTGGTCAGCAGGTCGCGGATCTCGGCGGGGGTGGCGGTGGTGGTCATCGTGGTGGTCCCTTCCCTGAAGTGGTTTCGCAGGGACATACCGGCGGGCCGCCCGGAACTCATCGCTGTGCCGGCAGAAACTTCTCGGCTCGCGATTGCAGGTAGCGGCGCTCGGGCAGGCTCGACGTCCGTTTGGCCGCCCGGAGGTAGTGCGCGTGGGCCGCGTCGGTGTCGCCGGCGAGCTCCAGCAGGTGGGCCCGCACGGCGTCGAGGCGATGGCCCTGTTTGAGCCGGCTGTCGTCCTCGACGGTGGCTAGGAGGGCCAGCGCGGCGGCCGGCCCGTCGACCATCGCGACGGCGATCGCGCGGTTGAGCGTCACGACCGGGCTCGGGGCGAGCTCCGCCAGCACGTCGTAGAGCTCGACGATCTGCGGCCAGTCCGTGGTCTCGGTGCTCGCCGCGCGGTCGTGCAGCGCGGCGATCGCGGCCTGCACCTGGTACGGACCCACGGGTCCTCGCTCGAGCGTGCGGCTCACGAGTTCGACGCCCTCGACGATCAGCGGCACCGTCCACAAGCGACGGTCCTGATCGGCCAGCGGCAGCAGTGCGCCCTCGTGCGTCCGCGCGGGGCGGCGGGCGTCGGTGAGCAGCATCAGCGCGAGCAGGCCCGCGACCTCACCGTCGTCGGGCAGGAGCGTGCGCACGGCGCGGGTCAGCCGGATCGCTTCCGCCGTCAGCTCCACTCGGTGCAGTTCCTCGCCCGAAGACGCGGTGTAGCCCTCGTTGAAGATCAGGTACAGCACGTGGAGCACGACCTGCAGCCGCGAAGGCCAGTCCTCGGCCGAAGGCTCGGCAAACGTCGACCCCGCGGCCGCGATGCTCTCCTTCGCGCGCGTGATCCGCCGCATCATCGTGGCTTCGGGCACGAGGAACGCGGTCGCGATCTCAGCCGTGGTCAGGCCCCCGACCGCGCGCAACGTCAACGCGACCTGCGAGCTCGGCGTCACCGCCGGGTGGCAGCAGAGGAACAGCAGCGTCAACGTGTCGTCGTGCTCCGGCGTGCGGTCCGGGCCCGGCCCCGGCACCGCCTGCGTGACCTCCTGGACGGCCAGGTTCTCTTCGCGCCGGCGGCGAGCGCTCTCGCTGCGCCAGAGGTCGGTGAGCCGCCGGGTCGCGACGGTGAGCAACCACGCGCGCGGGTTGTCGGGCACGTCCCCGTCGGCCCACTGCTCGACGGCCGCGAGCAGCGCCTCCTGCACGGCGTCCTCGCAGGCCTCGAACTGGCCGTACCGGCGCACCAGCACCCCGAGCACCTGCGGCACGAGCGGCCGGAGCAGTTCGACGTCCATCAGCCGGACTCGGTCTCGCCCTCGGCTCCGGCGAAGAACGCGACCGGGCGGACCTCGATGCCGAGGCCTTCGATTCCGGCGTCGGGGATCATCGCGGCGACCTCGAGCGCGCGTTCCCGGTTCTCGCACTCAACGAGGTAGAAGCCCGCGAGGAACTCCTTCGACTCGATGAACGGCCCGTCGGTCACGGCCGGGATGCCGCCGCGCACGCGCACCACGGCGCTGTCCGCGGGTGCGCCGAGCGCCTGGGTGTTGATCATCTCCCCCGACGCGCGGATCTTCGCGATGAAGTCCCCGTGCCCGGCCATCACCGAGTCCTTGGTCTCCTCCGAGAGTCCATCCCAGACCTCGGGGTTCATGTGCATCGTCAGCAGAAACTTCACGTCGTCCTCCCCAGGAGCCGGATCCTGAACGGCCTCAACCTAGCGGACGCGACCGTGTCCGGAAGCGCTTCGCCGCTCCGACCCTCGGCCGAAACCACCTTTCGGAAGGGGACCCGAAATGCCCGCCACCCGTCGCGCCTGGCTCGGCCTGGCCGTGCTGATGCTGCCCACGCTCCTGGTCGCGCTCGACATCGGCGTCGTGTTCCTCGCGCTGCCCGCGATCAGCGTCGAGCTTGGCGCGAGCGGGGTGCAGCAGCTCTGGCTCACCGACGTCTACGGCTTCCTGATCGCCGGCTTCCTCATCACCATGGGCACGCTCGGCGACCGGATCGGGCGGCGGAAGCTGCTGCTCATCGGTGCGGCCGCGTTCGGGGTGCTGTCGATCGTGGCGGCGTTCGCGCCCGACGCCGGCACGCTCATCGTCACCCGCGCGTTGCTCGGCATCGCGGGCGCGACGTTGATGCCCTCGACGCTCGCCTTGATCAGCACGCTGTTCCCCGACGCGAAGCAGCGCGGCACGGCGATCTCGCTGTGGGCGTTGTGCCAGTTCGGCGGCGCGGCCCTGGGGCCGGTGCTCGGCGGGGTGCTGCTCGCGCACTTCTGGTGGGGTTCGGTGTTCCTGCTCGGCGCGCCCGTGATGCTCATGCTGCTGGTGGCCGGCCCGCTCGTGCTGCCGGAGCACCGTGGGACCGGCGGCGCTGGCGGCGCTGGTGGCACGAAGCTCGACCCGGCGAGCGTCGTGCTGTCGCTGGCCACTGTGCTGCCGGCGGTGTGGGGGATCAAGGAGCTGGCCACCGGTGGCGGAACCACTGCGGCACTGGCGGTGCTCGCCGGGCTCGGGTTCGGCGTCGCGTTCGTGCGGCGGCAGCGCCGGCTGACGACGCCGTTGCTGGACCTGTCGTTGTTCCGCCGTCCGCAGGTCGGGGCGATCCTCGCGACGATGCTGCTCACCGGCCTGTTCATGGCGGGCACCGGGATGCTCGTGAGCCAGTACTTCCAGCTGGTGCTCGGTCTGTCGCCGCTGACCGCCGCGCTCTGGTACGCGCCCATGGGGCTCGCGATCGGCCTCGGCTGCGTGCTGACGCCGGCGATCGTCCGCCGGGTTTCGCCGCGGGCCGCGATCACCGCGGGGCTGGTGCTGGGCGTCGGCGGGTTCGCGCTGGTCGCGTTCGCGGGGACGGCCGCGGGACTGCTGCCGGCGTCGGCGGGGCTCGCGGTTGTGGCGTTCGGCGACGGGCCGCTGGTCGCGCTGGGCACGGGGATGATCGTGGGCTCGGTGCCGCCGGAGCGCGCCGGCTCGGCCGCGTCGACGTCGGAAACGTGCCTGGACCTGGGCGCGACGCTCGGCATGGCGCTGCTGGGCTCCCTCGCCGCGGCCGTCTACCGGGCTCGGCTCGTGGTGCCGTCCGGTGTCGACGTGGACCGGGCGCGCGAAAGCCTGGCCGGTGCGGAGACGGTCGGTTCGCCGGCGCTGACGGCGAGTGCGCACGCGGCGTTCGGGTCGGGACTGTCCACAGTGGCCTGGGTGAGCGCGGTCGCGTTCGCGGTGCTGTCGGTGGTTGCGGGAAGGGCGTTGAAGCGACGGGAGCGTCAGAGCCGGGTGGAGATGCCGTCGAGCAGGCAGTCGAGCCCGAGCGTGAACTGAACGTCTTCGGCGGGGGTGGCCGGGGCGTGCGGGTCAGCGCCCAGGAAGTCCTTGACCACGCGTTCGAGCAGCGGGTAGCGCGGCTGTGCGTCACTGCCGATGTCGACGAACCAGGCGCCGGCGAGCTCCTGGACGTCGTCGAGCCCGCGGAACCCCTGCCTCTGCCACATCTTCATCTCTTCGGTCCGCTGCAAGGCCTGGCCGACGACGTAACCGTCGAGCAGCCGGTGGTAGGAGACCGCGGCCGAGAGGTCCTGGCCCAGGCCGACGAAGGTGCTCAGCACGAACTCCTGGCGGCGGCTCGCGTGCGGCCCGGCGGGCGGGCGCTGGTGCACGAGCTCGGCGAACCAGGGGTGGCGTTTCATCATCGTCCACGAGTCGTGCGAGACCCGGGTGAGATCGGCTCGCCAGTCTCCGCCCGGCTTCTCGGGCGTGGTGACCTCGGCGTTCGCCGCGTCGAGCATGAGGTCGACGAGACCGTCCTTGTTGTGCACGTAGCGGTAGAGCGACATGGGCGTGGACGAGCCCAGCTCCTTCGCGACGGCGCGCATGGTGAGTGCGTCGGAACCGCCGGAGTCGGCGATCGCGATCGCGGTCCGCACGATCTCCGCGCGCCCGAGGCCCCACCGTCGTTCGGGCGGTTCGGGCAGCAGCCAGATCGGCGGGGTCGGGGTTCCCTGAGCGCTCAAGCGGCCTCCTGTCGGTTGCGTTGATCCTACTCGGCGTGTACAACGTACATAGAGTGTACGACGTACACATCCGGATTGGATGTGTACGGGTCAGCCGAGCTGGGGGTTGTCGTGAGCGAACGGACACAGGTGCTGATCAGCGGTGGTGGGGTCGCCGGGTTGACGGCGGGGTTATTGCTGCACCGCCACGGCGTGCGCGCGGTGCTGGTGGAGAAGCACGCGAGCACGTCACCGCAGCCGAAGGCACGGCGGTTCAACCACCGCAGCAACGAGGTGTTCCGCGCGCTGGGCCTGCGCGACGCGGTGGCGGAGGCGAGTGCGCCGCTGGCGTCGTTCGCGGGGATGCTGAGCGGGCCGACGCTGGCCGAGGCGAAGTGGCCGGAGATCACGCCGGCGATGCGGGCGGGCATCGCGCAGTACGGCCGGATGAACGACCACAGTCCGGCGCCGAGCGTGCTGTGCCCGCAGGACGTGCTGGAGCCGGTGCTGCGGCGCGCCGCGGAGGACCGCGGGGTTTCGGTGCGGTTCTCGACGGAGCTGGTGTCGTTCACACAGTCCTCGTCGGGGGTCACCGCGGCGCTGCGTTCTGCCGGGGGCGAGGGCTCGGAGGTGGCAGCCGATTACCTGATCGCGGCCGACGGGGCACGCAGCCCGGTCCGCGAGGCGCTGGGGATTCCGCGCAGCGGCTACGGTCACCTCGCGAACAACCTCGACATCGCGTTCCGCGCCGACCTCACGGAACTGGTGCGGGACAAGAAGTTCAACCTGTGCCAGATCGAGAACCCGGCGGCGTCGGGCGCGTTCGTGTCGGTGAACGGCACCGACCGCTGGCTGTTCTCCACGTCGGACTTCCCCGGCTCTCAGACCCTGGGCGACGACGGCTGGCGCGACCTGCTGCGCGCCATGGTCGGCGTGCCGGACCTCGACGTGGAGGTGCTGAGCCTGATGCCGTGGGAGTCGGGCATGTACGTGGCCGACCGCTACGCCGAGGGCCGCGTCTTCCTCGCCGGCGACGCCGCGCACGCCATGCCGCCCATGGCCGCGGCCGGCGCGAACACCGCGATCGGCGACGTCCACAACCTGGCGTGGAAGCTCGGGGCCGTGCTCGCCGGGTCCGCGTCACCGGCACTGCTTGACACCTACCACGCCGAACGCCACCCCCTCGGCTACGCGACGGCCGAGTTCTCCAGCCGGGTCAGCGGGCACCTCGGCACCATGATCGCGTCCGTGACCAGCGGCGAAGTCCCCGTCGACCCGGTCACCGCCCTGTTCGGCGCACAGTACGACGAGGGCGCCTTCGTCCCCGACACCCGCGGCCCCGCGCCGTTCGACCGCTACGCCCCCGGCGGCCGTCCCGGCACCCGCGTGCCCCACGCGTGGGTCTCCCCCGGGGTGTCCACTGTGGACCTCGCCGGCCCGGACTTCGCACTCCTGACTCCTCCCGGCGAGACCCACTGGACCGCGACGGCCCGCCACCTCGGCCTCCGCACTGTTTCGGTCCCCGCCCCCGCCTGGCTCGACTCCGTCGCCCTCTCGCCCGACGGCGCCCTCCTCCTCCGCCCCGACGCCGTGGTCGCGTGGCACTCGGCCTCCGCCATCCCCCTCGACGACGCCTGCGCCCGCATCCTCGGCCAACCGGCGGCCGTCGGTGGATGATCACTCGCCCGGGCGGGCGTCCCCCGAGGTTTGCCCACCCCGCTCGGCGCGGCTCACCGGCCGCCCGCGCAGGCGGCCACCAGGCGGCCGGGCTCACCGGCCGAAGTACTCCGCCGGATCCCCCACCCAGCCGACATGCGCATCAGGCCGAACCAGCACCTCCCCGCCATCCCGCGCGAACACCACCCGGTCCGGCAGCCCGGCCGGACGGTGGTCACCGATGTAGACGAAACGGCCTCCCCGCAACTGCTCATACAACCGGCCACCCGGGAGGTCGCGGTCCTCGGCACGAGCGCCGACAAGACGGTCTGCACCAGCCGGCGGCGCGTAGCGGATCCCGACACCCGAGATCACGCCGGCGACGCGGCGGGCGAGCGGGGCCGCGGAGAGGGCGGCACCCAGGAGCCGGTTGCGGGCTTCGCGGAGAACGAGCGGCTTGATCATCGCCAGGCGGATGATCGCGCCGCTGCTGCGGAGGACGAGGCGGCCGACCGGGTGGCGCTCGGCTTCGTAGGTGTCGAGCAGGGTCTCCGGCAGGCGACCGGCCAGCACCTCGGCCAGCTTCCAGCTCAGGTTGGCCGCGTCCTGCAGGCCTGTGTTCATGCCCTGGCCGCCGGCGGGTGAGTGGACGTGGGCGGCGTCGCCGGCGAGGAAGACGTGGCCGGAGCGGTAGTGCGGGGCCTGGCGCTCGTCGCTGTGGAAGCGGGAGAGCCAGCGCGCGTCGTGCATGCCGAGGTCGGTGCCGAGGGAGCGGCGGGTGATGTCGCGGACCTCGTCGAGCGAGAGCGGCGCGTCGTCCGGAACCTGGGAGCGCCGGTCCCAGGCGAAGACGCGGTAGTAGCCGTCGCCGAAGGGGGCGACGAACGCGAAGCCGTCGCCGACGCCGTTGACCATGAGGAGGTCTTCGGGCGGCGAGTCGAGCCGGACGTCGGCCAGCATGATCGACTTCAGCACCGAACGGCCGGGGAACGGCAGGCCGAGCTGGCGGCGCACGACACTGTGCAGCCCGTCGGCGCCGACGAGGTAGCGGGCGCGGTAGAGCTGGCCGTCGGCGGTGGTGACGTCGACGCCGTCGTGGTCCTGGGCGAGCGTGCGCACCTCGGCGCCCCACACGAACTTCGCGCCGAGCCGTTCGGCGCGCGAACGCAGGATCTCCTCGGTGTGGGTCTGCGGCGTGATCAGCAAGTAGCCGTAGCGCGAGGGCAGCTTCGCGAGGTCGATCTCGACCCGGTCGAACAGCCGCAGCTCGCGCAGCCGCGCGCCGGTGGCGATGAGTTCGTCGGCGACGCCGCGTACGTCGAGGTGCTCCAGCGTGCGGGCGTGGACCCCGAACGCCCTGGTCAGGTTCGATCCCGTGGTCCGCCGTTCGAGCACCGTCACGGCCACGCCGGCTTCGGCGAGATCGCCCGCGAGCAGCAGCCCCACGGGTCCGGCTCCGACGACCAGCACTTCCGATTCCATGTCGACCCCCAAGTCAACATCCGTTTGCCAACACCTGTTGGCATCCAGTAGACGCCCTGGTACTAGCCATGTCAACACCCGTTGGCCTACAGTTGTTGGCATGACCTCGGCCCGACCCCGGCGCTCCGACGCGACGCGCGCGGCGATCCTGAACGCCGCCCGCGAACGCTTCGCCGCGGACGGGTACGAGCGCGCGACGATCCGCGCGATCGCGGCCGACGCGGCCATCGACCCGTCGATGGTGATGCGCTACTACGGCTCCAAGGAGAAGCTCTTCGCGGCCGCGGCCCACTTCGACCTGCGCCTGCCCGACTTCACGCAGCTGCCGCTCGAAGAAGCCGGCACGCTGCTCGCGCGGCATGTGCTGGCGCGTTGGGCGGGTGACGAGACGTTGTTCGCGCTCCTGCGCGCGGGCGTCACGAACGAGACGGCGGCCGAACGCATGCGCTCGATCTTCGCCGACCAGCTCGGACCGCAGGTCGCGAAGGTGTGCCCGGACCCCGCCGAGGCGCCGGTGCGCGCCGGGCTGATCTCGTCGCAGGTGCTGGGCCTGGCGCTGTGCCGGTTCGTGCTGCGGCTACCGCCGGTCGCGGAGATGACCGAGGACGAGGCCGTGCGCTGGCTCGGGCCGACCCTGCAGCGCTACCTCGTGGGGTACTGACTCAATGGGGTACTGAGCTCACTCGAACCGCGTGGCGTCGCCCGCGCCGTAGCGGACGATCTCCGCCTCGCCGGACGAGAAGTCGACCACCGTGGTCGGCTCGACGCCGCAGTCGCCGGAGTCGAGCACCGCGTCGAGCTGGTGATCGAGTTCTTCCTTGATCTCCCAGCCCTGGGTGAGGGGCTCACCGGAGTCGGGCAGCAGCAGCGTGCTCGACAGGATCGGCTCCCCCAGCTCGGCCAGCAGCGCCTGCGTGACCACGTGCTCCGGGATGCGCACGCCGACGGTCTTCTTCTTCGCGTGCATCAGCCGCCGCGGCACTTCCTTGGTCGCGGGGAGGATGAACGTGTACGGCCCGGGCGTGGTGGCCTTGATCGCCCGGAACACCGTGTTGTCCACGTGCACGAACTGCCCGAGCTGGGCGAAGTCCTGGCAGACGAGCGTGAAGTGGTGCCGGTGGTCGAGCTTGCGGATCGCCCGGATCCGCTCCATGCCCTCCTGGTTGCCGAGCCGGCAGCCGAGCGCGAAGCAGGAGTCGGTGGGGTACGCGATGAGCCCGTCTTCGCGAAGCAGGTCCACGACCTGGGCCAGCGAGCGCCGCTGCGGGTTCTGCGGGTGCACGTCGAAATAGCGGGCCATGCGGCGAGCTTAGGGGTGATCCACCTCGGGGGCCGGGCGGGCCCGCCAGCGAGCGGCGAGGCAAAGTGTCGGCGTGCACGCTCTCTGGTCCACGGACGAACAGTGGTCGCTGCTGCTCCCCGTGCTGCTCGCGCTGGTGCTGAGCACGGCGATCGGCCTCGAGCGCGAGGTCGGCAACAAACAGGCCGGCCTGCGCACGCACACCCTGGTGGGCGTGGGGTCGGCGGTGTTCATGCTCGTGTCGAAGTACGGGTTCGCCGACCTGCTGAACACCGAGCACGTGGCGCTCGACCCCTCGCGGATCGCGGCGCAGATCGTCTCGGGCATCGGGTTCGTCGGCGGCGGGTTGATCTTCGTGCGCCGCGACGCCGTGCGCGGGCTGACGACGGCCGCGACGGTGTGGCTCGCGGCGGCGGTCGGCGTCGCGTGCGGCGCGGGGCTGCCCGTGCTCGCGGTGGCGACGACCGTGGGACTGATCGTGATCACTCGCGGTTTCCCGCCGCTTTCCCGGTTCGTGGCACGGCATCGGCGCGAACCACCCATTCTGCGGCTGAGCTACTCCGACGGGCACGGAGTTTTGCGAAACGTTCTCGCGGGCTGTACCGGACGCGGCTGGGTGGTCCACCAGGTGGCGGTCGACAGGGAGACGGTTTCCGAAGAGGGGCAACGGATCGCGGTCGTCACGCTGCGGTTGCAGGGCCGCGGTGATCTTGCGGAATTGACGGCCGAACTCGCGGAACTGCCCGGCGTGCGGAGCACCGCGACGGGCGCGCAAGATCCACTCGAAGATTGATCGTGTGCCCGCCCCCCACAGCGGCCCGGTCTTCGGGCACACTGGACGGCACACGGAAACCTCGGTGTGGCAAAGGAAACATCGCGCCCGAGGAGAAACCATCCAAATGGGAGGTGAGGCCATGGCCCCCGAAGATGGCGAGGACCTGATGTCCGTCGAGCCCCGTTTCGACCCGGCATGGCGCGGCTTTCACCGAGGCCAGGTCAAGGAATTCGTGGTCTGGGCCCAGGAAGAGCTCCGCCGGGTGGCGGCCGAACGCGACGCGGCGATGTGGCGCGTGGCCCGGCTGGCGCAGCACAACCGCGAGCTGCACGCGACGATCGACCGCATCAGCCGCACGCCCATAGAAGCCGACGCGCTCCAGGAACGATCACGGCGCATGATCGAGCTGACTCGCGAAGAAGCTTCGGAAATCATCACGCGGGCAAAGGAAAAGGCGGAGCAGACGCGGCTCGACGCGGAGGCCGAGGCCGTGCGACTCACCGAGAAGGAACGCGCGCTCGTCGCCGCGACCGAGGAAGATCGCCGCCGCCAGCACGCCGCCCACGAGGAGTTCATGCGCCGCGCGGCCGCCGAACGCGCCGCCGCCGACGAGGCCGCCGTGAAGCAGCGCCGCCGCATGGAGGAAGACCTCACCGAGGCCCTGCACCGGCGCCGCACCGCGACGATCACCGAACTGGACATCCAACGCACGAAAACGCTGCGCGAGCTCGACGCCCACCGCACCGAAACGTTGCGCAACCTGGCTGCCCAGCGCACGGAAACCCTGCGCGACCTGGAGAACCAGCGCACGGAAACCCACCGGGCACTCGCCGCGCAGACCGCCGAAGCGCAGACGGAGGCCGACACCCGGGTCCGCCGCGCGACCGAGCACGCCAACGACATCGTCACCCAGGCCGACGACCGCGTCGCCGAGCTGACAGCCATCCACCACCGCCTGAAAACGGCGCTCACCGGCACCCGCGAGCTCCTGGCGTCGGCGACCGCCGCGCTGGACCCGCGACCCGACGACACCGGCACCGCCGTGCCTGTCCAGCGCCGTAAACCGGCGCTCACCGAGGCGACCACAACCGGCTGACCTGCGGTTGTCTCACTCCCACAACTTCTATCGAGCCGACTGAGCACGGGGTCGCCGGCCCGGCTTTTCACCCCGGCCCCGGCGTGGAGCGCCCCGCCGAGATCACGCGCGCCCCTAAGTTGGGGCCATGACCATCACCGGGCCGAGGACGTCGACGCGGTTGCTGCTCGTCGTCGTGTGCGTGGTGGTGCTGGCGACGGCGACCACGCTCGCCAACCGGGTGTTGCCGGGCTGGGCGTACCCGGTCTGCGGAGCCGTGACGGCGGCGGTGCTGCTCGCGCTGGCGTTCGGCGCCGGGTACACGCCGGCCGACCTCGGCGTCAGCCGCGCGACGCTCGGGCGGGCGGCCCTCACCGGGCTGGTCGGGGCGGCGTTCTTCCTCGTCGTCTTCGGCATCGCGGCCGTGGTGCCGGCGTTACGGACCGTCTACGACGACGGGCGCGTCGGCGACCCCGACCTGCTGCAACTGCTGTGGCTCACGCTCGGGCGGATCACGTTCGGCACGGTGATCGTCGAGGAGATCGCGTTCCGCGGCGTGCTGCCGGCGCTGCTCGGCGCGCGCGACGACCGCTGGCGGTGGGGGCCGATCCTCGGGGCGTCGGCGTTCTTCGGGCTGTGGCACTTCCTGCCGGCGCTGGCCGTCGGGCGCAACGCGGCCGTGCACGCAGCACTCGGCGGCATCCCGACGCAGCTGCTGCAGGTGCTCGCGATGGTCGCGGCCGCGGCGGCGGGCGTCTTCCTGTACGCGTGGCGGCACTTCGGCCGGGGAGTACTGGCGTCGGTACTGGTGCACTTCACGACGAACGTCGGCGGGCTCGTCATCGCGGTGGCCGTGCAGGCGTGAATACGCATACCCCGTATCGGATACGTGGGGTGGGTATACTCGACGACGTACAGGTGCGAACGAAGGGGACGATGCGCGATGACGGGCTACGGCAACGAGCGGGATGCCTATCTGAAGCGTCTGCGCCGCATCGAGGGACAGATCCGAGGCCTGCAGCGCATGGTCGAGGAGGACAAGTACTGCATCGACATCCTCACGCAGGTGTCGGCGGCCACGAAGGCGCTGCAGTCGTTCTCGCTGGAGCTGCTCGACGAGCACTTGGCCACCTGCGTCGTGCAGGCCGCCGCGGCCGGGGGCGAGGAAGCCGACCTGAAGGTCCGCGAGGCCTCCGACGCGATCGCACGGCTGGTCCGCTCGTAGGTCCGGACAATGAAAAGAGGGGCGCCCCGGCCAGGCGTCCCTCTTTTTTTCAGCCTGGTTCAGCGCGGTTCAGCGTGCGGCGCGGAAGCCGCGCAGGCGGAGACTGTTCGAGACCACGAACACCGACGAGACGGCCATGGCGGCACCGGCGATCATGGGGTTGAGCAGGCCGAACGCCGCCAGCGGCAGGGCCGCGACGTTGTAGGCGAAGGCCCAGAACAGGTTGCCCTTGATCGTGGCGAGCGTGCGCCGAGCGAGGCGGATGGCGTCGACCGCGGCGCGGAGGTCACCGCGGACGAGGGTGAGGTCGCCGGCCTCGATGGCGGCGTCGGTGCCGGTGCCCATCGACAAGCCGAGGTCGGCCTGGGCCAGGGCGGCGGCGTCGTTCACACCGTCGCCGACCATCGCGACCACGCGGCCCTCGGACTGCAGCCGCTTGACCACCGCGACCTTGTCTTCGGGCAGGACCTCGGCGATCACCTCGTCGATGCCGGCGGCTTCGGCGATCGCTTGAGCGGCGCCGGCATTGTCGCCGGTCAGCAGGACCGGCGTGAGGCCGAGGGCGCGGAGTTCGGCGACGGCTTGGGCCGAGGTGGGTTTGATCGTGTCCGCGACGACCAGCACGGCCTTGGCTGCGCCGTCCCAGGCCACGAACACCGCGGTGGCGCCCTGCTGCTCGGCCGCCGCCTTGGCGTCGGCGAGGGAACCGTCGACGTGGATGCCCCAGTCGGCCAGAAAGGCGGCGCGGCCGGCGAGGACGGCGGTGCCGTCGACGAGCCCGGTGACGCCGAGGCCCTCGGTCGAGCGGAACTCCTGGACCGCGGGCAGCTCGCCGATGCGGTCACGGGCACCGGCCACGATGGCCTTGGCGATGGGGTGTTCCGAGGCGTCTTCGACGGCTCCGGCGTAGCGCAGGACCTCGGCTTCGGTGATGCCGTCGGCGGGGTGGACGCCGGTGAGGCTCATGCGGCCGGTGGTGACGGTGCCGGTTTTGTCGAGCACGACGGTGTCGACGCGCCGGGTGGACTCGAGCACCTCGGGGCCTTTGATCAGGATCCCGAGCTGGGCTCCGCGGCCGGTGCCGACCAGCAGCGCCGTGGGCGTGGCGAGGCCGAGCGCGCAGGGGCAGGCGATGATCAGCACGGCGACCGCGGCGGTGAAGGCTTCGGCGACGTCGCCGCCACTCGCCAGCCACGCGACGAGCGTGATCAGGGCGAGCATGAGGACGATCGGGACGAAGATCCCGGATACGCGGTCGGCCAGCCGCTGCACGGCGGCCTTGCCGTTCTGGGCCTCCTCGACGAGCCGCGCCATCTGGGCGAGGCGGGTGTCGTCGCCGATCCGGGTGGCTTTCACGACCAGCCGGCCGCCGACGTTCACGGTCGCGCCGGTCACGGCGTCGCCGGTGGCGACTTCGACGGGCACGGATTCGCCGGTGATCATGCTGACGTCGACCGCGGAGCTGCCCTCGGTGACCACGCCGTCGGTGGCGATCTTCTCCCCGGGCCGCACGACGAAGGTGTCGCCCACTCGCAGCTCGCTCACGGGGACGCGGCGTTCGGTGCCGTTCGCCAGGACGGTGACGTCCTTCGCGCCGAGTTCGAACAACGCGCGCAAGGCGGCGCCGGAGCGGCGCTTGGCTCGGGCTTCGAAGTAGCGGCCGGCCAGGATGAACGTGGTCACGCCGGAGGCGACCTCGAGGTAGATGCTGTTCGTGCCCATCCCTGGGGTCACGGTGAGGGTGAAGGCGTCGCGCATGCCGGTCATGCCGGCGGTGCCGAAGAACAGGGCGTAGAGCGACCAGAGCGTGGCGGCGGAGACACCGAGGGAGATCAGCGTGTCCATGGTCGCGGCGCCGTGGCGCAGGTTGGTCCACGCGGCGCGGTGGAACGGGAACGCGCCCCACACCACGACCGGCGCGGCCAGGGTGAGCGAGAGCCACTGCCAGTTGTCGAACTGCAACGCGGGGACCATCGCGAGCAGGATCACCGGCACCGTCAGCAGCGCCGAGTAGACCAGCCGGTCCCGCAGGGGACGCGTCTCGTCCTCCGGCTCGGAGGCTTCGGGCTTCTCGGGTTCGGGGCGCTGCGCCGTGTAGCCGGTGGCCTCGACGACACCGACCAGGTCGTCGACCGAAATCGTGGCGGGGAACTCGACGTGGGCCTTCTCGGTGGCGTAGTTGACGCTCGCCGTGACCCCGTCGACCTTGTTCAGCTTGCGTTCCACGCGGGCGGCGCACGAAGCGCACGTCATCCCGCCGATGACGAGCTCGACCGTCTGCGGAGCGTGTGTCGTCGTGGTCATGGCGGCCTACGCGACGAGCCGGTAGCCGGCCTCGGTCACGGCCGCCGAGACGGCGTCCACGGCCAGCGGCTGCTCGCTGACGACCTTCACCGCGCCCGACGCGAGGTCCACGTCGACTTCCCGGACACCGGCGAGCTCTCCGACCTCTTCACGCACCGCGCCGACGCAGTGCGCGCAGGTCATACCCTCGACGGTGTAGGTGGCTTCGGTCATCACCGGCTCCTTCGTGCTGTGGCGTTCCTAATCCCTTTATACCCCTCCGGGGTAGGGGTTCACCACGTGGGCCGCCTGTGGGACCGGTTACCCGGCCCGGCAGACTGCGGTGATGCGGAAGCTGTACGCGATCGGGATCGGGGCCGGCGATCCGGAACACCTCACCGTCCAGGCGATCGACCGCCTCAACCGCGTCGACGTGTTCTTCGTCCTCGACAAGGGCTCCGCGAAGGCCGACCTCGTGCGGCTGCGCCAGGACATCCTGTCGCGCTTCGTCACACGCCCCGGCTACCGCGTGGTCACCGCCACGGACCCCGACCGCGATCGCACGCCGTCCGACTACCGCGCTGCCGTCGCCGACTGGCACGAGCTCCGCACGGACGTCTACGAGCGTCTCATCCGCGACTCCCTCGGCCCCGACGACACCGGCGCCTTCCTCGTCTGGGGCGACCCGTCGCTGTACGACAGCACCATCGCCCTCATCGAGGCAGTGCTCGCGCGCGGCAACGTCGCTTTCGACTACGAGGTGGTCCCCGGCGTGAGCAGCATCTCCGCGCTCGTCGCCCGCCACCGCACGACGATGAACCAGATCGGCCGCGCCGTCCAGCTCACCACCGGCCGCCGCCTCGCCACGGGCTGGCCCGCCGACGCCGACGACGTCTTCGTCCTGCTCGACGCGCACACCACCTTCGACCGGTTCACCGACCAGGGCCTGCACATCTACTGGGGCGCGTACGTCGGCACCCCGGACGAGATCCTGCTGTCGGGCCCCCTGGACTCCGCGTTGGCCGCGCGCCTCCGCTCGGTCCGTGCGGAGGCCCGCGAAAAACACGGCTGGATCATGGACACGTACCTGCTGCGCCGCCCGGTGGACCGCAGCGATGGGTGAGCTCCAGGACCGGATTCAACGTCGGCTCGACACTTTGGTCGATACCGGCGCGGAGACCGGTCTGCAGGTCGCCGTCTACGAGGGCGGCGCGCTCATCGTCGACGCGGTGGCGGGCACGGCCGAGCCGGGGCGACCGCTCACCTCCGGCACGCCGATCTTCAGCTTCTCCACCGCCAAGAACGTGGCGGCCACGCTCGCCCACCTGCTCGTCGCGCGGGGTTTCCTCGACTACGACAGCCCGGTCACGGACCTCTGGCCCGAGTTCGGCGCACACGGCAAGGCCACGGCGACGCTCCGGCACGTGCTGACCCACACGGTCGGACTGCCGGCCATGCCGCGCGAGATCACCCCGCGCGAGCTTCCCGACTGGTCCAGGGTGTGCGAGTCGCTGGCCGCCGCCGAGCCGCGCTGGCCGCCGGGGACCGCCACGGGCTACCACTCGTTCACCTTCGGCTACCTCGGCGGCGAGCTGGCCCGCCGTGCGACCGGACGGTCCATGTCCGAGTTGCTGCGCGAGTGGATCACAGTGCCGCTCGGGATCGAGGGGCAGCTCTACTTCGCCGCTCCGGAGGAGGTGCTGGCGGGTTTCGCGCGCCTCGAGCAGCAGGCTTCGCACTGGCCGGCCGCCCCGATCCTCGCCCCCTGGGAAAGCCGGCCGAGTGCCGATTTCGGAAACACCGACACGATCCTGCGCGCCGATATTCCGTCCGTGGGTACGGCCACCGCCCACGGCCTCGCCGCGATGTACAACGCCGTGCTGCAAGGCACGCTCGTGGATGCCGCGCGGTTGACGGAACTGTCCGCGCTCGCTTTCGAGGGCACGGACCAGGTTTTCGGCAACCCGGTGCGCATGGCCTTGGGCTTCCCGATCGGCCGCATCGGCGCCCCCGCCGAGGAGAACTCCGCGGCCTTCGGCTGGCCAGGCGGGGGCGGCAGCTACGCCTACGCCGACCCCGCTCGCGGAGTCGCCTTCGCCCTGACGAAAACCCGGCTCGTACCGAACTTCGACACCGCACTGTCGGTCACCGCGATCCTCGCCGACCATCTGTCCGGGACCGGTTGAGCTTCCGCACGAAGGGGAAAATGATGTCCACTCCTACGGCTGACAACTCGTGCGCGCCGCAGACCAGCCTCGGTCCGTTCTCCTCGCCGGGCGCCAGCCCGACTCCGTGGGAGGCGACGGAGTGGGCACTGCGTCACATCCAGAAATTCCACCTGTGCACGGTGCGCCGCGACGGCCGCCCCCACGTGACACCGCTGCTGGCGATCTGGGCGCTCGGCGCGATGTGGTTCACCACAGGCGACCGCGAGCAGAAAGCCAAGAACCTCAGCTCCAACCAGGCCTGCACACTGAGCACCGGAACCGGCACCCTGACCGGCATGGACTACATCATCGAAGGCATCGCGAGCCTGGTCACCGACCAGCCCACCAGGGAAACCGCGGCGACGGCGTTCGAACAGGCCTACGGCTGGCAACTCACCCGCGAGGACGGAACGTGGTACCAACTCGGCGACGCCATCAGGACCGGGAACGTTCAGCTCTACCGGGTCCAGCCCGACAAGGCTTTCGCCTTCGCGACCGGTAGCGAGTCGTCGCAGACTCGCTACCGCTGGAGCTGAGTCGTGGACCCGCCGGCGGCGGTCGAAAAGGTGCGGAAATAGAGTTAGGCCCCGGGAGAACCGTGAAGATTCTCGACCGGGGCCTAACCCTAATGTTAGTTCGGCGGCGTCCTACTCTCCCACAACCCTTCGATTGCAGTACCATCGGCGCTACCAGGCTTAGCTTCCGGGTTCGGAATGGGACCGGGCGTTTCCCTGGCGCTATAACCACCGAAACACTATGAAACACGCGTGGTGTTTCAGAACCGTAGAGTGGATGCGTAACATCTTTGTAGGCAAGTCCTCGGCCTATTAGTACCAGTCAACTCAACAACACATTACTGTGCTTCCATTTCTGGCCTATCAACCCAATCGTCTCTTGGGGGCCTTAACCCACATGGGGTGGGATACCTCATCTTGGAACAGGCTTCCCGCTTAGATGCCTTCAGCGGTTATCCCTTCCGAACGTGGCCAACCAGCCATGCCCCTGGCGGGACAACTGGCACACCAGAGGTTCGTCCGTCCCGGTCCTCTCGTACTAGGGACAGCCTTCCTCAAGTATCCTACGCGCGCGGCGGATAGGGACCGAACTGTCTCACGACGTTCTAAACCCAGCTCGCGTGCCGCTTTAATGGGCGAACAGCCCAACCCTTGGGACCTACTCCGGCCCCAGGATGCGACGAGCCGACATCGAGGTGCCAAACCATGCCGTCGATATGGACTCTTGGGCAAGATCAGCCTGTTATCCCCGGGGTACCTTTTATCCGTTGAGCGACACCCCTTCCACCAGGTGGTGCCGGATCACTAGTCCCGACTTTCGTCCCTGCTCGACATGTCTGTCTCACAGTCAAGCTCCCTTGTGCACTTGCACTCAACACCTGATTGCCAACCAGGCTGAGGGAACCTTTGGGCGCCTCCGTTACTCTTTAGGAGGCAACCGCCCCAGTTAAACTACCCATCAGGCACTGTCCCTGAACCAGATCATGGCCCGAGGTTCAGATTCCCAATTCGACCAGAGTGGTATTTCAACATTGACTCCACAGTAACTAGCGTCACCGCTTCACAGTCTCCCACCTATCCTACACAAGCCGAACCGAAAACCAATACCAAACTATAGTAAAGGTCCCGGGGTCTTTCCGTCCTGCCGCGCGTAACGAGCATCTTTACTCGTAGTGCAATTTCGCCGGGCCTGTGGTTGAGACAGCCGGAAAGTCGTTACGCCATTCGTGCAGGTCGGAACTTACCCGACAAGGAATTTCGCTACCTTAGGATGGTTATAGTTACCACCGCCGTTTACTGGCGCTTAAATTCTCAGCTTCACCCCCGAAGGGATTAACCGGTCCTCTTAACGTTCCAGCACCGGGCAGGCGTCAGTCCATATACATCGTCTTGCGACTTCGCATGGACCTGTGTTTTTAGTAAACAGTCGCTTTCCGCTGGTCTCTGCGGCCACCCACCCCTAGTCCGCGAAGGACTTCAAGGTGTTTGGCCCCCCTTCTCCCGAAGTTACGGGGGCATTTTGCCGAGTTCCTTAACCACAGTTCACCCGATCGCCTTGGTATTCTCTACCTGACCACCTGTGTTGGTTTGGGGTACGGGCCGTGCATGCACTCACTAGAGGCTTTTCTCGGCAGCATAGGATCACCCTCTTCGCCTCAAACGGCTACGCATCACGTCTCAGCCTCATGGAACACGGATTTGCCTATGTTCCGGCCTACACGCTTACACCAGGACAACCATCGCCTGGCGGAGCTACCTTCCTGCGTCACCCCATCGCTTGACTACTACAGAATCAGATCCCACGCTCCACAACACAGCTCCATCCGAAGACTTCACCATGCGCTTTGGGTGGTTAGTATCAACTGCCTCATCATGGGCGCACATGCTCGGGTACGGGAATATCAACCCGTTGTCCATCGACTACGCCTGTCGGCCTCGCCTTAGGTCCCGACTTACCCTGGGCGGATTAGCCTGGCCCAGGAACCCTTGGTCATCCGGCGGCAGAGTTTCTCACTCTGCATTCGCTACTCATGCCTGCATTCTCACTCCCACACCCTCCACCGCTAGCTTCCGCCACGGCTTCACTGGATGCAGGACGCTCCCCTACCCATCAACACGACTACACACAACCCCGAAAGGTTGAGCGGATCTAATGTGTCAATGACACAGCTTCGGCGGTGTGCTTAAGCCCCGCTACATTGTCGGCGCAGGACCACTTGACCAGTGAGCTATTACGCACTCTTTCAAGGGTGGCTGCTTCTAAGCCAACCTCCTGGTTGTCTGGGCAATCCCACATCCTTTCCCACTGAGCACACACTTAGGGGCCTTAGCTGGTGTTCTGGGCTGTTTCCCTCTCGACGACGAAGCTTATCCCCCGCCGTCTCACTGCCGCGCTCTCACTTATTGGTATTCGGAGTTTGGTTGATTTCGGTAACCCGGTAAGGCCCCTAGACCATCCAGTAGCTCTACCCCCAACAAGAAACACGCGACGCTGCACCTAAATGCATTTCGGGGAGAACCAGCTATCACGGAGTTTGATTGGCCTTTCACCCCTACCCACAGCTCATCCCCCAGGTTTTCAACCCTGGTGGGTTCGGGCCTCCACGACGTCTTACCGACGCTTCACCCTGGCCATGGGTAGATCACTCCGCTTCGGGTCTAGACCACGCGACTCAAACGCCCTATTCAGACTCGCTTTCGCTACGGCTACCCCACACGGGTTAACCTCGCCACGCAGCACTAACTCGCAGGCTCATTCTTCAAAAGGCACGCCATCACTCGAAAGCTCTGACGGCTTGTAGGCACACGGTTTCAGGTACTCTTTCACTCCCCTCCCGGGGTACTTTTCATCTTTCCCTCACGGTACTCGTCCGCTATCGGTCTTCAGGAAGTATTTAGGCTTACCGGGTGGTCCCGGCAGATTCACAGCAAATTCCACGAGCTCGCTGCTACTCGGGAACACCACCAAGAACAACAACATGCGTTTTCGCGTACGGGACTCTCACCCACTCCGGTCGCCCATCCCAAGGCGTTCCACTAACACATGCGCCATCCCGAAGA
This sequence comes from Amycolatopsis sp. DSM 110486, assembly GCF_019468465.1. NCBI lineage: Bacteria > Bacillati > Actinomycetota > Actinomycetes > Pseudonocardiales > Pseudonocardiaceae > Amycolatopsis > Amycolatopsis sp. DSM 110486. The sequence continues at coordinate 942,045 of NZ_CP080519.1, forward strand.
AATGTCAGTCTCTTCAAGGCGGGTCCCACAACACCGTCTACACAACCCCTGACAGGTATCACATGCAAACGGTTTAGCCTCTTCCGCTTTCGCTCGCCACTACTCACGGAATCACTTTTGTTTTCTCTTCCTACGGGTACTGAGATGTTTCACTTCCCCGCGTTCCCTCCACACCGGCTATATATTCACCGGCGGGTAACACCACATCACTGGTGCTGGGTTTCCCCATTCGGAAATCCTCGGATCACAGCTCGGTTGACAGCTCCCCGAGGCTTATCGCAGCCTCCTACGTCCTTCATCGGCTCCTGAAGCCAAGACATCCACCATGTGCCCTTAACAACTTGACCACAAAGATGCTCGCATCCACTCTACAGTTCTCAAACACCACACCAGAAACAACGTTCCCAGGGCAAATGCCCCAAGGCGTGTTGCCTCAGGACCCAACAGTGTGCATCG